>JBAXWR010000116.1:0-21363 GCA_037128295.1 Mariniphaga sp. | reverse complement strand
CGTGATCAGTAGGTTAGAAGGCCTTCGATTTGGAAGTGATTCATAATCTTTCAATTGATCCGACCCAGAATGGGTTAAACGTGATTAGCCCCGGGTAAGCGGCCCAAGAACAAAAGCCCCGGCGTCGCTCAAAAAATACTTTGGCCGCGCAACCCGGGGGAATAGTACACCACCCCCCCAAACCGTCCGCGCTCAAAAGTTCGGAAAAGAGATGATGCCCCTTCGGACGGGAATAGCAACTCTCTTAAAAGTCGGTGGCGCAAACAAAATATCTGAAATTGTTTTGCCTTTTGCATTGCGGCGCATTGATCATTTTCTCTTTTAATGACATACCTATTGCGCCAATGGTAATCACATTAATCTTTTATTCTACAATACTTTAACTCCTACGAGTATTAGAACGTACCAGGGTTTTTATATGATTTATACTAACAGAACCATTTTGGAATCGTATCACAATCCTTCTGCGGTCAGGTCCCTGAAAGAGAAACATATTCTAGCCCTGGGTAAGCGACCCCAGAACAAAACTCATATCAACAAACACCATCGGGAGCTTCGCACACCGACGGGTTCTTTGACGCTCAAACCCGTCGGGTTTGTTTTTCCCGACGGGGTTTGTAAAATAGAAAGCCACCCGGGGAAAAGGATACACCTTAGAACAGTGCATAGTAAAGTTGATATAAAAGATGGACAATGATTTTCCGCTACCCTTTTCAATTTCCGGGGATTCTATCTCAAAAAACAATCTTCACAACTGATTATCTCTATTATTTATTACTTTTAAACCCGTAAAATTTTGAACAGCCGAATCATCAAGAACATACATATCCTTTATCAGTCAATAATAATATGATAACTTTGGAACAATTGGAGAAATATTTCACGAAGGACGAAATTACCGGAAACCTTACTTTTAAAGACCCAGAAGGTGTTATCCCGGGCTTTAAACTTATTTTTGTGGAAGGGGGCGAATATATCAGTTGCGATGGGAAGCCAATCGAGCTTTCGCCTTTCTATATCGCAGAATTTCAGGTTACGCAGGAATTTTATGTTGCAGTTACCAATAAAGAAAATCCAAGTAGTTTTCAAGGTGTAAATCATCCTGTCGAAACGGTTTCGTGGTTTGAAGCCGTTGACTTTTGCAATGTTCTGAATCGCAAGATCGGTTTGCCACCCGTTTGCGATAAAGATTATCATTTCATCGACAGCAAAGGAATAAAAACCGAAATAGGCAATGTGGAAGGTTTCAGGCTGCCAACCGATGCCGAGTGGGAATACGCAGCCCGTGGCGGCATTAGGCGTAGGGACACACCAAAGGGTTGGCCAGCCTGCCTCTATGCGGGTAGCAATAATATGGAACATGTTGGATGGTACGAAAAAAACAATAATAGTGAAACCAAACCTGTAGGTTTAAAATTCCCGAATGAGCTCGAAATCTATGATATGAGCGGAAATGTGTGGGAGTGGTGTTGGGATTTGACCGATAACGGTTTCTTTGAAAAATCAGCAAAAACAAATCCGATTAACATAGATAATGGCCATCGCCATGTTGTGCGTGGCGGGTCAGGGAATAACGGCTTCGTTAATAGCCGTGTAGCTAACCGCGGCGACAACGCGTCAAACGATCACTATAACGGTGTCGGGTTACGCTTGTTAATAACATTATATTTAACCATCTAGCCAGACAATTTGGGCAGATATGGGGCTTATATTGGTGGGAACACATAATTATTATCAACATAATATTAGCATGAAAGAAATTAGCTTGTTCAAATTCGAGGACTTGATAAAGCTTGAAAGCACCAAACCGCCGAAAATTGAAAATGGGGTTTTGACCTTTAAAAAAGACGAGAATCTTGAATTTATCACTTTTTTAGATAGTGAAGAGTTAAAGGAAATCCGTTTTGAAAGCGGACAAAGCAAACTTCGCTATCTGGACCTCAGTTACACGGCAATTAGAAAAATTAGCTTCAACTGCGAATGTCCCAATTTGCAAAGCATTACGATTCACGGATCAACTGAAAAAAGCGGTGATTTAAGGAGGTTTGAAATACTTGTCAATTTGCCTATGTTAAAGCTGCTGGATTTAAGTCACAACAAATACCTGAAAGAAATAACCATCAGTGTAGATTTGCCGGAATTGAAATTTTTGTATTTAGGTGGGTGTGGGCTGAGAGATCTTCAAAACCTTGCAAGCTACTTTGTCCGAGATCATTTTGATTTCACCATCGACAAAAACGATTATTTAAAAAGTCCACCCATTGAAATTGCCAAACAGGGGAAAAAAGCTATAATCAATTATTTCAAGAGCATTTACAAAAGTGAAAAAATTGAGTTCGACTATTTGTTTGAGGCGAAGCTGATCCTTGTAGGCGAAGAACGTGCCGGCAAAAGCACCATAGCAAAAGCACTGAGTCAGGAGGATTTCGAAATAGATTTGAACGAGAAATCGACCGAGGGGATCGATGTGCTGAAATGGATGGTCCCAAAGCAGGATGCTAAAACCGATAAGGATTTCAGGTTCAATATATGGGACTTTGGTGGACAGGAGGTTTACCATGCCACGCACCAGTTTTTCCTCACCAAACGCTCGTTGTATTTATTTGTTACCGAAGCCCGGAAAGATTTGCGTTTCGACGATTTCTATTATTGGTTGAACATCATCAACACACTTGCAGGTAAAAGTCCTGTAATTTTGGTGCAAAATAAAACAGATCAATCGCACAACGAACCAAGCATTGAACCTTATCAAAAAGCCTATCCGCAAATTTGGGATGGTTTACAAAAAGTATGTTGCAATACGCAACATGAACAGTGGAACGAAAAACATTGCCATACGATTGGGTCCCTGAAATCGACAATTTTTGATATTCTGCGCAAGAGGGTACTTGAAGGGATTGGCGACAAATTGCCCGTATCGTGGGTCGAAATCAGGAAGGAAATCGCTGATTTACAAGCTAAAAAGTTGAATTACATTGGCATTGAAGACTACTATAAAATTTGCGAAACCAAGGGATTGGACAAGGAGAGGGCTTTGTTTTTAAGCGATTATTTTCACGATCTGGGCGTATTCCTCCATTTCAGGAACGATGTCAATTTACGGAACACCATTTTTCTCAATTACGAATGGGTAACAAAAGGGATTTACAATGTGTTCGACAATGCCAAAATCAAAAACGTAACCTTCGGGCAGTTTACCGATGAAGACTTAATTTCGATTTGGGACGAGCCACAGTTTAAAGGAAAGGAACCGGAATTGCTCAACCTGATGAAAAACGAAGAGTTCAAAATTTGCTATCAACACAGAAAAGGTTATTACCTTGCGCCTCAGCTTTTCAGCGATAAAGTGGTGGCTTACGAATGGCGGACAAATACTTCGAATTTGGTATTCAGGTACAATTATAAATTTATGCCAAAGGGTATCCTGTCGCAGTTGATTGTCATGCTGCACAAGTACATTTACAAAGATACTTTTTGGAAATATGGGGTCTTGTTCGAGCACAAAAATACCCGTGCCATTGTCACCGAAAACCGGCTTGAAAACAAGAATATCATCGAAATAAAGGTTGAAGGTGACGGGAAACGTGATTTGTTGAGATTGATCGGCGAAAAGATCGAGGAGATCAACGAAAGCTATACAAACCTGGTTTGCGATGAGGAGTTTGCCTGCAATTGTGTCGAATGTGAAAAATCGGAGAACAAGCACTATTTCAACCTGAAAACGATCAACAATTTCATCAATAAAAAGAGGAAATATCTGGTCTGTTCAAATAGTGCCGAAGAGGTGGAAATCAACTGTTTATTGGGCTATTATATCCCTCAGGAGCAATTAATGGCGTACGAAAATGGAGGCACAACTAATATTACAAAGATTTATGGCAACAATAATTTCGTGGGGCAAGATATTAAAAGAAGCATAATTAATTAATTAATCAATTGATATATAATTAATTACCATATATTCTTAACCCTCTATCCCTTTCGCTCAAGTTATTCTTAAAAACATGATAAAGGAAGCAAATCATCTTTGAACGACTCCCCCTTTCCTAAAAGGGGGGCAGGGGAGATTTCGAGCAAATACATGATTTAAAAACAATTACAAATATATAACCTTGCTCATTAACTTTCCCCAAACCTCTTGATTGCGTCTTCAAGAATGGATATAGTGGCAGTTGCTCCACACCGGCTGCACCCTGCTTCCTGGACCGCAATCAACCCATCGAGCGTACGGACACCACCTGCTGCTTTTACTTTTACATTTGGCCCGGAATGTTGCCTCATCAACAATAGATTAGGGATGGTTGCACCCACATAATCGTATTTTCCGTCCTTGCCTTTTACGAAACCAAACCCGGAAGAGGTCTTGACATAATCGGCCCCAACCTTGGTACAGATTTCACAAAGTTTGATGATATCATAATTGTTTGTGACGTAGTCCGTTTCGAAAATCACCTTCACAATTGCCTCATTCCTGTGGCAAGTATGGGTAACCGCTCCAATCTCCTCTTCAATATAATCCCAATCTCCTTGGAGAGCTTTCCCGATATTGATCACCATATCGATCTCCACTGCACCATCATTACAAGCAGTTTCGGTTTCATAAACTTTTGCAGCAATCATTGAGTTGCCTGCCGGAAAACCGATCACACATCCGACAAAAACATCGGTTCCTGCCAGCAATACCTTGGCTTGTTTTACCATATATGGTTTCACACAAACCGATGCCACATTGTACTTTGCCGCAATGGCACACTCCCTGATTAAATCCGAATCGGTCATTGTGGGATGAAGGATCGAGTGGTCGATCATTTTTGCAAGTTCGCTAACTTTTGACATTATTTTCAAATTAGATGGATATTGTTTTGAAGTCATTTGGAATTATAACCATGTTGCAAATATATGTAAATCTATCCTTTCAATAAAAATAAGAAGCAGGCGATTTTAAATCAATATAATGCTGGCCTAAAAGTGAAAAACAATTACCGCAAGGAATGCAAAGACAAAATCGCAAGGAACGCAAAGGCCAATATTGCAGATAATTAACTTTGCGAACGTTGCGAAATCATTGCGTACCTTGCGGTAAAAAAAACCTTTGTGGACATCGTCTATGGAAATTTCACATCTTTTATAAAGACAATCATTTAACTATCTAAAAGTAAACGTCCCTAATTTACAATTACTTGCAAAATAGGGACGTTGCGATATTTTAATTCCTTAATTCTTTAATTCCTTAATTTTTTAATTCTTTCATTTTTTCATTCCTTCATTCTACTCGTTTTGCCGCCCTTTTACGGTCAGTTTCGTTTAGCATGATTTTTCTTAACCGGATCGACTTTGGCGTAACCTCAACATATTCATCCTTTTGGATGTACTCAAGTGCTTCTTCGAGGCTGAATTTGATGGGTGGTGCAAGCCTTACTTTATCATCGGAACCGGAAGCCCGCATGTTTGTCAGCTTCTTCGACTTGGTAAGGTTCATCGCAAGGTCACCTTCGCGGGTACTTTCGCCAACCACCTGACCTTCATAGATCTCCTCCTGAGGATCGATAAAATATTTCCCCCTGTCCTGAAGTTTGTTCAACGCATAGGCAAAAGCAGTTCCTGTTTCAAGCGCAACCAACGAACCGTTGATTCGCGTCTCGATGGGCCCTTTAAACTTATCGTATTTGATAAACCGGTGAGCCAGAACTGCTTCACCTTGTGTGGAAGTCATCATTGTGGTACGCAACCCAATAATTCCTCGTGAAGGCATATGGAACTCAAGATTGATACGGTCGCCTTTCCTCTCCATGTTGAGCATTTCGCCTTTTCTACGGGTTACCAAGTCAATGGCAGTACCGCTGAACTCTTCGGGACAGTCGATGTGCAACATTTCGATCGGTTCGTATTTTTCGCCGTTGATCTCTTTGAACAACACCTGAGGTTGTCCGACCTGAAGCTCATAACCTTCGCGACGCATGGTTTCGATCAAGACAGAAAGGTGGAGCACGCCACGGCCATGAACGTTCCATGCATCGGCAGAATCGGTTGTCTCGACGCGCAAAGCTAGGTTTTTCTCCAATTCGCGCATCAGCCTGTCGTGGATATGACGGCTGGTCACAAATTTCCCTTCCTTACCGTAGAACGGGGAGTTGTTGATTGTGAACAACATACTCATGGTTGGCTCGTCGATGGAAATCGGTTGGAGCGGTTCCGGATTTTCGTAATCACAGATTGAATCCCCGATTTCGAATCCTTCGATTCCAACAAGGGCGCAAATATCACCATTACTGGCAGTTGCGACTTTTTCGCGGCCAAGGCCGGTAAATACATGAAGCTCCTTGATCCTTGTGCGGGAAGTCGTGCCATCGCGTTTTACGAGCGAAAGCATCATATTCTCCTTCAATTCACCACGATGGATCCTGCCAATGGCAATACGTCCCACGTATTGTGAATAATCGAGCGATGTGACAAGCATTTGTGGCGTCCCCGGATTTTCAATGGGTGCCGGTATGTGTTCTATAATACAATCAAATAATTCAGAAATATTTTCAGTTTGCTTTCTCCAGTCCGTGCTCATCCAATTGTGTTTGGCAGAACCATAGATAGTTGGGAAGTTAAGCTGGTCTTCAGTTGCATCGAGGCTGTACATCAATTCAAAAACCTGCTCATGCACGACATCGGGACGACAATTTGGCTTGTCAACTTTATTGATCACCACAATTGGCTTAAGTCCCAACTGAATCGCTTTCTGAAGTACGAACCTTGTTTGTGGCATTGTCCCTTCAAAAGCATCAACAAGCAAGAGGACACCATCGGCCATGTTCAAAACCCGTTCAACTTCGCCACCAAAATCGGCGTGCCCGGGTGTGTCGATGATATTTATTTTAGTTCCTTTGTAAACGACAGAGACGTTCTTTGCAAGGATCGTAATCCCCCGTTCCCTCTCCTGATCGTTACTGTCGAGGATCAATTCTCCGGGATTCTGGTTGTTCCGGAAGATATTTGAATCCATGATCATTTTGTCAACCAGCGTAGTCTTTCCGTGGTCAACGTGAGCTATGATCGCAATGTTTCTGATATTTTGCATCTATAAATTTTGAGGTGCAAAGGTAATCATTTATTTAATAGGTAATAGCAGCGAATTTTGCCTGAATATTTATATGCTGTTTTAATGGCTGAATCATCCCTTAGGCACTATGTCCCCCATCTGAAAAACCTATTGTAATAACCAATCATACAGATATATATATGTATCGACATTATTTAATCATTAATAATTTCTAAACTTTCCTTTGCCGTCTGATTTCAACAATTAACTTTGCGTGTTTTGGTCAAATCCTTCATTCAATTTTCATGGCCCGCAACAGTTGGTTTCATTATTTCATCCTTTTCATCGGTATTCTTTGTATATCATGGTCTGCTATTTTTGTAAAGCTGGCCGATGTTTCGGGATTGACCTCTGCTTTTTACAGGATGTTCATCGGCTTTGTGGGTGTCCTTCCGATTTGGTTTTTTCGCCGTAAGCCAATCACCGACACAAAATCGGTCAGGATTGCCATCTTGTGCGGGGTTATTTTTGCCTTCGACATTGCAATCTGGAATATTTCGATCCTGCTGACCAAGGCTGCCATCTCGACACTGATCGCCAATCTTGCACCGGTTTGGGTCGGTTTTGGGGCAATCCTGTTTTTGAAGGAGAAGCCCGGCAAAGTTTTCTGGATCGGAACGGCCATTGCATTATTGGGTGTTGCAATAATTGTTGGTGTCGATAAAATTGTTGAATCGAAATTGAATTTAGGCCATTTTCTTGCGATATTGGCAAGCCTGTTTTATGCCTGCTATTTGCTGATTATGCGGAAAGGAAGGCTCCACCTTGATACGGTGACTTTTACAATGATTTCCATGGGTGCCAGTTCGGTTGTTCTTGTAATCATTTGTTTGGCTTCCGGTACGCCGCTTTCAGGGTTCACTTTAGAATCATGGGAAGCACTGATCGGAGTCGGATTGATTTCACAATTAGCTGGCTGGTTGGCAATCAATTACGCGATGGCATTTATGCCGGCAACATTTGCTTCAGTGAGTTTGCTTAGTCAATCGGTATTTACTGCGTTGATAGCAGTTCCCGTTTTGGGCGAGAAACTTACAGAAATTGAGATTTTGGGTGCTGCCATCGTTTTAACGGGCATCTTCCTGGTCAATAAAAAGATGTTCAAACGGAAGGTGGCGGTTCAACAGGAGTTTGACTAAATTATCAAGAAACCCAACATATTGATTGATAGGTTGAACCCAATTCAGGGTTCAAGTTTGATCCTATTTCACTTTCCCTGGGTTACGCGGTTCAATCATTTTTTGGCTTTGAAAGGGCTTTTGTTCGGAACCACTTACCCAGGGCTATTCATGTTCAACCCTTTCAGGGTTGCCATCTAGCTGGTTTTCAAAAGCATCCGGTTTCGCAAGCTTCACCTGGAGTTATTCAGATTTTACCTCTTTGAGGTATTGACTGCCTTTTCATCAATTTTGTTTTGAGCCCCATCTTATTTCAGATTATCAATCCTACTCGTTTGTAAGGCAGAGGCTTCGAGATCCCGTTTTAAACTGATTGAGGCTGAAGAGCTCGCTCAAAGGTCAGGGTTTACATCTGATATTTTGGATATTGCTGAACAGGTAGATCAGGAATGGTGGGACAAAAATGGTGAGGAATTTCTTGAAGTTTGATTATACTAATAAAAACCTAAATATTGTAGGATTGATTTTGTATTTTTCAGTAAGTTTGTGAAAAGATATAGTAATCCTGTAAAAGCTATTATTATGGACCTTCAAGCACGGAAAGCAATTATTATAGAGCAATCTAAACAGGGGAATTATGACATTCCTGAGGTCCATCAAAAATTGGTTATGGAGCGATTTAAAAATGCAAGGAAAAATCCTGAAAGTCTTGTGGACTGGGAAGAGGCCAAGCAAATTCTTAATATTAAATTCAGAAATTTGAAATATGGAAAACCTTGTAATTAAAAATAAGGGTAATCAGATGATCGTTAAACTTAATAAGAAAGGGTTTGATGAGAACTATTTAATATCACTGGTTAAACGGCTTGAAGCTGAAGAGCTCGCTCAAAGGTCAGGTTTTACTTCCGACATTTTGGATGTTGCTGAACAGATCGATCAGGATTGGTGGGACAAAAATGGGGAAACCTTTCTTGAAGGCGTAAAAAGATGAATTCCAAGGGGATAGTCGTTGATACCAATTTAATATTCTCTTCATTAATTCCCAAGGAATCGAAGATTAGGGAGATATTATTTGATAGCGATTTAACCTTTTATTCTCCAAACTACCTGATAATAGAAATTTACCTACATAAAGATAAATTGCTGAAATACTCAAAACTCACAGAGTCGGAATTTTATCAGTATTTCAATGTCATAATAGAGCGCATTAAATTTATTCCAACTGCGGTTATTAGTACTGAAAGCAAACAAAAAGCATACGAATTTTGCTATAATATTGATATTAAGGACACTGCATTTGTTGCTTTAGCAATTGAATTAGATATTCCCATTTGGACCGGAGATAAAAAACTGAAGGAAGGACTTCAATCAAAAGGTTTTAGAAATTTCTACTAACAGGTTTTTAATGAATCGTCTTTTGAGCAATCGCTATTTTATAACTCCAACCCCTCCAACAATTCCACATAAGTTTTAATGCCTTCCTTGATTTCATTCAAAAGGATATATTCGTTGGCAGTATGAGACCGTGCAGAATCTCCAGGACCCATTTTAATGGACGGATAGGGGATCACGGCCTGATCGGAGGTGGTGGGAGAACCATAGATTCTGCGCCCCATCGCAATGCCACGCTGAACAATCGGATGGCCATTATTGATCCCTGAGGAGTTCAGCCTGAAAGAGCGGGGCTTAACTTCTGATTGAATCAATCCGGATATAATTTTGAACGCTTTCTTGTTGGAATAATGTTCGTTTGTGCGCACATCGATCACAAAACGGCACGAATCGGGGACAACATTGTGCTGCTGTCCTGCCTCAATTTGGGTTACCGTCATCTTTACCGGTCCAAGGACAGCCGATTCAAGCGGAAACCTATAGTTTTCAATGATTTGTATATCCTTGATTGCCTTGTAGATGGCATTCTCGCCTTCGTTGCGGGCTGCATGACCAGCAATTCCTTTGGACTCACAGTCAAGTACCATTAACCCTTTTTCGGCAATTGCGATGTGCATTTGAGTAGGTTCACCCACGATTGCAAGGTCGATTTTGCCTAGTTGGTCCAATACGGAAGCAACGCCATGCTCGCCAGATATCTCCTCCTCGGCACTTACACAAAAGATAAGGTTAAAAGGAAGATTTTCTGATGCAAAAAAGTGGCGGAAAGTGGCCAATAACGAAACCACCGATGCCCCGGCATCGATGCTGCCAAGCCCGGTTAACTTGTCGTCTTCTAATGTCGCTTTAAACGGATCGTAAGTCCAGGCTTTTACCGGTCGAACCGTATCCATATGTGAGTTGAGCAGGATAACGGGTTTGCCATCAGTCCAATTAAGGTTACGCACCCAAATGTTATTGCCGTTTCGGGTTGGGGTGAGGCCCCAATTTTCGAAATTTCCTTCAAGATAATCCGCAACTGTTTTTTCTTCCCTGCTTAAGGACGGGATTTCTATCATCGCTATTAAAAGCCCAATACTTTCGGATATAATATTATCTAAAATCTGACCAACCATTACTTGCGTTTTATAAAGCTTTTTATCCGCCATGACAGCAGCAATCTTTAATAAGGGAAACCTATCAAATCTAATTAATTGATTAATAGGTATATGATCCCATCTTGAGAAAATTATATCCGCTAAAACCTTACATGTTCAGTACGAGCCTCGTCCCCCTTAAGCCTCCCGACAAACCATTGGCATTTGTGATCACAACCGACGTTACCCCACGGCGAAGGGCGTTGAACCCATTTTCCAATTTGGGGATCATCCCGGCTGTAATCACGCCCTTTGTTTTAAGTTCTGCAAAAAGGGCAGGGTCGATCTCTGGAATCACCGATTTATCGTCAGCTTCATTCATCAGCACACCAGGTTTTTCAAAACAAAATACCAACCTGACTTCATATTTGCTGCTTAAAGAAGTAGCTAATTCTGAGGCAATTGTATCAGCATTTGTATTCAGTAGAGAACCTTTGCCATCATGGGTGATCGGTGCGATTACCGGAATTGCCCCATTGACCAGCAATTCGGCCAAAGCATTGGAATTTACCCAGTTAATATCTCCTACGAAACCATAGTCGATTGCACCGACTGGCCTTTTAACTGCCCTGATAATATCCAGATCAGCACCTGTAAGTCCAATGGCATTGTTTCCTAGTGCCTGTAAACCGGCCACAACCGTCTTATTTACCAACCCAGCATAAACCATCGTAGCCACTTTAAGCGTCTCAGCGTCGGTTATTCTACGGCCTTCTACCATTTTTGTTTCAATTCCGAGCCTTTCAGATAAAGCGGTCGCACTTTTCCCCCCGCCATGGACAAGCATTTTCCCTCCGGCAATACGGGAAAAATCCTTTAGAAGTGATTTTAAAGAAGCCTCTTCTTCAACAATCTTACCCCCTACCTTAATGATAACCAAATGATCTCTCATAGTTTAACGTTCCAATATCATTTTTAATACTGCCTGAGCTGAGTAAACACGGTTTTCTGCTTCATCGATAACGATGGAAGATGGGCTATCGAGCACCTCGTCTGTTACGATCATATTCCGACGTACAGGCAGACAATGCATGAATTTTGCGTTATCGGTAAGTGCCATTTTTTCAGTTGTTATCGTCCAGTTACGGTCTTTAGAAAGGATTTCGCCATACTCGTTAAAGGATGACCAGTTTTTTGCATATACAAAATCAGCGCCTGCCAAAGCCTTGTCCTGATCGTACTCCACTTTGAGGTCACCCATAAATTTCGGGTCAAGTTCATAACCTTTTGGATGGGTGACAACAAGCTCATAATCAGTCTGTCTCATCCATTCAACGAAAGAGTTGGGTACTGCCTGTGGAAGAGCCCTTGGATGCGGAGCCCACGACATCACAACTTTAGGACGTTCTTTAGTTTTGTATTCTTCAATTGTCATATGATCGGCAAAACTCTGAAGCGGATGACGTGTCGCCGCCTCCATACTTATGATGGGAACACCTGCAAACTGAATAAACTGGTTGAGTATTTTTTCGGAATAATCGTCCTCCTTGCTTTCAAATCGAGCAAATGCCCTCACACCGATGATGTCGCAATACCTTCCGATAACAGGAATCGCTTCGCGCAAATGTTCAACTTTGTCACCATCCATTACAACACCCATTTCCGATTCGAGACGCCAACCGTCCTGGTTTACGTTTAGCACCATGGTGTCCATACCGAGGTTCATTGCAGCCTTCTGAGTACTCAACCGGGTTCGGAGGCTTGAATCAAAGAAGATCAATACTATCGTTTTGTTCTTGCCCAAATGTTTATAGCCATAAGGATCAAGCTTAATCTCGCGGGCTGTCTTGATTGCTTCTGCGAGATCTGGAAGGTCATAAACCGAAGTAAAGTGTTGCATATTAAATGATAATAATTATTAATCTAAAGGTTTGAAGGTATTTGCAAAGTTGATAAAAATAGTAAGACAGTGGTTTGGATTTGCAAAATTAAATTTTGTTGAATTAAAAACGAATTTGCCCGTCACCCTCCACAAGCCATTTATAGCTGGTGAGCTCTTCAAGTGCCATTGGACCACGTGCATGTAGTTTTTGTGTACTGATCCCAATTTCGGCACCTAGACCAAACTGCGCTCCGTCTGTAAATGCAGTACTTGCATTGATGTAAACAGCCGAGGCATCGACAATTTTCAAAAACAGGTCACAATTGGCCTTATTTTCTGAAATAATGGCTTCACTATGTTTCGAGCCGTACCTTGAAATATGGGTTATGGCCTCATCAATAGATCCAACGGTCTTTATCGCCATCTTATAAGATAGAAACTCAGTTCCAAATGATTCATCAGTTGAAGGATTAAGCAGGTGCTCGGGGTATTTCCCAACTAATTCAAGATAAGACTCGTGATCGGCAAAAATCTCAACCTCACTCTTTTGTAAGAGTTTAGCAATATCCTTAAGATCAGAGAGTCGTGTTTGGTGTATGATCAGGCAATCAAGGGCATTGCAGACACTTACCCGGCGGGTTTTCGCATTGTTGATAATCTGAATCCCTTTCGCAAGATCGCCGAATTCATCAAAGTAGGTGTGACAGATTCCTGCTCCTGTTTCAATAACCGGAATTGTTGCATTTTGCCGCACATAGTCAATCAAGCCCTGACTTCCACGTGGAATCAGCAAATCAACATATCCCCTTGCGTTTAATAAAGCGGTAGTCGCTTCCCTTCCGGGTGGAAGAAGTGTAAGTATAGCAGGGTCTATTCCATTTAATTCCAAAACCTTATGGATAACGCTCGCAATGGCCAGATTCGAAGCTGCAGCATCACTTCCCCCTTTCAACACGCAGGCATTCCCTGATTTAAGGCACAATGAAAATACATCGAAGGTAACATTGGGCCTTGCCTCGTATATGATTCCGATTATTCCGAAAGGAACTGTTACTTTGGTTATTTTTAATCCATTAGGGCGCACATTTTCAGATAGGACCCTTCCAACCGGTGAGGGAAGGGATGCCACATTCCGTATTTCACCGGCAATTGACTTAATCCTTTCTGCTGTAAGTTGAAGGCGATCAAATTTCGGATCCTGATCATCCATCCGTGCCAGGTCTTTTTGATTTTCCCTAAGGATAAAATCGGTACTTTTCATGGCCGCATCGGCAATCTTTTTCAGTACCTCGTTGATCGTATCCACAGACAGTAAATTCAATGTCCGGCTGGCTTTTAACGCTTTTTCAAATAGTTCACGATAGGGCATGGTATGAAATTATAACAGGTATAAATAATCGTAATGAATAAATGGCTTCGATTTCTTGCCTCCCATTTCTTTGAGTGCTTCTTCGGATGAATAGGAAGCCTTTCCAAGTCCGAGTAATTCGCCATTGGCATCTTTAACCCTCACAATATCACCTTCTTTAAAGAAACCAATTACATTGGTAACCCCAATCAGAAGTAAACTGATTGCTTTATCAGAGAGTAATACATCACGGGCACCATCATTGATCGTCACTTCACCTTTGGCAAAATCATCGGAATGGGCAAGCCACTTGCGAACACCGGAAGATTTTTTAAGTGAAGGTACAAAATGGGTATGAATGGCTTTAGCTTTTGAATTGACAATATTTGATAAGGTATTCACTTTTGTTCCGTTGGCGATATGAACCGAAATACCCTGTCCGGCAAGTTTTGATGCAATCTTGAACTTGGTCAACATCCCACCCCTGCCAAAATTCGATTTTTTTGTAGAAATTACCTCAGTTTCCAACGATTCGCCTTGATGGATCACGGGGATCAATTCACTGGCTGGATCATCGGGAGAACCGGTAAAAACGCCATCGACATTTGTCAGGATGATCAATGCCTCCATATCCATCATTGAAGTAATCAGACCTGAAAGCTCATCGTTATCGGTAAACATCAACTCAGTAACAGAAATTGTATCATTCTCATTCACAACCGGGACCACGCCATTTTCAAGAAGGGTCGTCATACAGTTGCGCATATTGAGGTAATGAAGCCTGTCGCTGAAATTCTCCTTGGTCGTCAATACTTGGGCGCAGGTAATTCCATGTTCGTGGAACAGGTCGGCATAACGGTTGATCAACTTCACCTGACCAACAGCCGACCACAACTGACGGCTCGAAACCGGATCCAACTTGCGCTGCAACTCTACCTCGGCGCGCCCCGCCGCAACAGCACCCGAAGTGACCAGAATCACCTGTGCCCCGGCTTTACGCAGCAACACAATCTGATCGACAATATGCGCCATCATGGTAACGTTGAGCATCCCATCTTCACGGGTCAAAACATTACTACCGACTTTAACGACTATTTTATTGTATAACAATGACATAATAAATAAGTTACTTCAAAATGCAAAAGATTTTTTGCCTCTTACATCTTCGAAATCAGTACCAGCAATCCGCCGGTTATAAAAGCAATGACCCACCATAACCAGGCATAGCGGGAATAGACATGAATTGAATCTGGTACATCGGCGTTCATCCCCGACCTGATTTTTAACCTCCATATCAACACATTATCAATCAACATTCCCAACAAAGACGAATATCCGATTATGCCGTGAAGTGTAAAAATTCCTTTCGACGATCCGGCAATCATAAACCCTGTTGCAATGATATCAGCAATGATTCCCATTGTTAAAAAAAGCAGTACCTTAGGCAATACCTTCTTGTGTTTCTGCTCCGTTACAATACCAATCGTATAAAAAAGCAATGCAAAGAAAACGATCGATGTGCCAACCATCAGCAATTTGTTCATGTCAAAGATATTAATTATTGATTATCAGTCATTTGCTTTTCTCCCTGATCTCTACCCTTCTGATTTTCCCACTGATCGTTTTTGGCAATTCAGTGACGAATTCAATAATCCTTGGATATTTATAAGGGGCTGTGACTGTTTTAACATGTTCCTGTATCTCCTTAGCCAATTCTTCACTTCCTGGACGATACTCGGGAGCAAGAATGATTGTTGCTTTAACAACCTGACCCCTGATTTCATCGGGAGCACCAGTAACCGCACACTCAATAACGGCATGATGCGTCATCAACGCACTCTCCACCTCAAACGGGCCAATCCGGTAACCGGAACTTTTGATCACATCATCAACCCGACCAACAAACCAGTAATAACCATCTTCATCACGCCATGCAAGGTCACCGGTATAATAGATTCCATCATAATGGCAGGAAGCTGTTTTTTCAGCATCACGGTAATAGCCTGAAAATAAGCCAACGGGTATTTTTTCGCAAGTGCGGATCACAATCTGTCCTACGTCACCATCTTCACAATCGTTGTTATCGGCATCGACCAGATGAACATCAAACTGCGGCGATGGTACTCCCATAGAACCCGGTTTGGGCTCCATCCAGGGAAAGGTCGCAATCTGCAATGTTGTTTCTGTCTGGCCAAATCCCTCCCTTAGCTTTAACCCGGTCAATTGATAAAATGTATCGTAAACGACAGGGTTAAGCGGTTCCCCGGCAACGGATGCCCATTTCAATTTGGAAAGGTCATATTTTGAAAAATCTTCCCTGATCAAAAACCTGTAAATTGTAGGTGGTGCACAAAAGCTTGTAATACCGTAAGCACTGATTTTGGATAGCAGGTCATCGGGAGTGAATTTTTCAAAATCATAAACAAAAACAGCAGCACCGGCCAACCATTGTCCATAGATTTTCCCCCAAACCGACTTGGCCCATCCTGTATCGGAAACAGTAAAATGTAACCCATCGTTCACTACATTCTGCCAGAATTTGGCAGTTACAATATGTCCTAAAGGATAGGTAAAGTCATGCACCACCATTTTGGGATTGGCAGTTGTTCCGGAAGTAAAATACAACAGAGAAACATCTGTATTGACAGCAGCAGCTTCACCTTGAGGAACAACAAAAGGTTGTGCTTTCTGAACACCTTCGTGGAAAGAGACCCATCCTGCAGGTGTTGGTTCCCCAACAGAAATCAATTTTTCAACAGTTGGCGATCCGGCCATAGCATCGTTGATACTTTTGACAATTTCGTTTTCCGAAACTGAAATGATCATTTTTACGCCAGCCGCATTGTTCCTGTATATCAAATCTTTAGGCGTCAGAAGATGAGTGGCGGGAATCCCTACAGCACCAATCTTGTGCAATGCAAGGATCGTAAACCAAAACTCATATCTCCGTTTAAGGATCATCATCACTTTATCACCACGACCAATTCCTTGCGACTGTAAAAAAGATGCCGTATCGTCGCTTGCCTTTTTCAGGTCGGCAAAAGTAAAATCACGATGGAGACCTTTATCGTTTACCCAGCAAATGGCCCTTTTGGTCGGATTGACGCGGGCATATTCATCAACTACGTCATAAGCAAAATTAAATTGCTCCGGAACAATGATTTCGAATTTGTTCTGGAAATCTTCAAGAGATTCAAACTCCGATTTTTTAAGGTATTTTTCAAACATGCAGCTTCAATATTATAAGATTATGGCTAAAAATCTTGCAGGTTTGTTTTCAAGGGCCAACATCCCATGGGCAATCCCTGAATCAAAATAGATCGAATCGCCGGGTTCCAGTATCATTTCCTTTGTGCCAAGGAAAAATTTCATCTTTCCTTCAAGGATATAATTGAATTCCTGTCCCGGATGTGAATTTAAACTAGCTTTCGCATCCACCTTTGGCTCCACCGTAACGACAAAGGGTTCTGCCTTACGGTTCTGGAAATTACCAGCAAGTGCCTGATATTTATAGGATATACGTCTGTCAACCCCGATCCCTTTGTCTTTACGGGTCAGCGTATAATTGTGCATATGAGGTTCTTCACCCGTCAGCAGTGTCGTAATTTCAAATTTGTATTGATGGGCCATCCGATGGATCAGGCTTACCGGAATATCTATTTCCCCACTTTCATACTTCAGGTACTGCTCCTTGGTTAAAGAGCATGTTAAGGCAGCTTCTTCGGGAGTAATTTCAAGCACTTCCCTCATTCCACGAAGACGGTCTGCAATTTGTTTGATTTGCTCATCCATAAATCGTCTTGATTTTGTGATTGTTATAATGACTTATTTTGAATTGTTTATTTTATTGTACGAAACCAATAACCCTCGGATCAAAGCTGACGAAAAACCCTGATGTTCCATTTCGTTCAATCCTGAAATCGTAATCCCTTTTGGAGTGGTCACTTTGTCAATTTCCTGTTCAGGATGGTGCCCGGTCTGTAATATTAGTTCAGTTGCACCTTTCACTGTTTGTGCAACAATTTGTTGTGCCACATCTGCCCCAAACCCGATTTCTACTCCTCCCTGTATGGCAGCACGAATGAACCTCAGTGCAAATGCAATTCCACATGCACCAAGAACAGTAGCAGCAGCCATTAACTCTTCGTTGATAAATATTACTTTCCCAAGTGATTCAAAAAGTTCTTTGACCAATTCAATCTGATCGGCAGAGCAATCGGGCGCTGAAATCATCGTCATCGATTCCTGAAGTGCAACTGCGGTATTAGGCATCACCCGTAGCGGGATTGCTCCTGCCGGTAATAATTCTTTTAATTGGGCAAGGCTAATCCCAGTCATTAAAGAAGCGACAAGTTGACCCGGTTTGATGACCGATTTAATCTCTGTAATCACTTCGACCGCCTGATAAGGCTTAACAGCAATAATGATCATATCTGCCTCTGCGACAGCGATTTTATTATCCTTCTCTATCCTGATTCCCTTTACGGCAAGATCATCGAGCAGTTGGACACGGCGCCTGGAAACGGTCAGTTTGGAGGCTGAAATGCCAGCCTTCAGGAAACCGTCAGCTACCGATCTTCCCAGATTACCACCACCTATAATGGCTATTTTTAGATTTTTAATTTCCATAAAATTGTAACTTACGAAAGTTTTAGAAAACTGTCGCAATTTACAATTTTTTCAGCACCCTTAAAAGAGCCCCAATAAAATGATCAATCTGTTCTTTGTTCAGGATTAGGGGAGGGAGTATCCGTATTGTATGGGTTCCTGTAACACCAGTGAATATTTTTTCTTCAAACAACAGTTGCTTCCTGATAGGGGCAATAGGGAAATCAAATTCTAGCCCGATCATTAAACCTTTGCCACGAATCTCCTTGATCTGTGGTATTTCAGCAACTTTTGACAATAAATAATTCCCGACTTCAAGGGCATTTTCAACAAGTTTTTCCTCTTTCATAATGTCGAGAACAGCGATCCCCGCTGCACATGCCAGATAATTTCCGCCAAAAGTAGTCCCCAACATTCCTGACCACGGCTTCAATTCAGGATTGATCAGTATCCCGCCAATCGGAAAACCATTTCCCATCCCTTTGGCTACAGAAATAATATCAGGCTGTATATTAGCATATTGATGGGCAAAGAATTTTCCACTCCGGGCATAGCCTGATTGTATCTCGTCAAGTATTAAAATAACGCCATATTTTTTGCATAATGAAGACGCAGCCTCCAAAAATGCAGGTTCCGGTACACGGCAACCACCAATTCCCTGGATCCCTTCCACGATAACGGCTGCCACATCACCAACCTGAAGAGCTGATTCAAGTGCTTCAATATTATTTAGTGGTAAGAAAGTCCGGTTAACTGTATCGTTTAATGGGGCAATGATCTTAGGGTTATCTGTTACGGCAACTGCTGCCGATGTCCTTCCATGAAACGATTTTTCAAAAGCGATGATCCTTGCCTTGCCTGTATGGAAAGATGCCAGTTTCAGGGCATTCTCATTGGCCTCAGCACCTGAATTACAAAGGAATAATGTATAATCGGGATAACCTGAAAGCTCGCCCAATTTAAACGCTAGTTCATCCTGCATCGGATTTTGAACTGAATTGGAGTAGAACCCAATCTTGTTAAGCTGTTCCGTGAGTTTTTTTACATAATCAGGATGTGAATGGCCAACCGAGATCACTGCATGACCACCATATAAATCAAGGTATTCAATACCTTTATTATCTGTAATATAACATCCTTTTGCCGATACAGGTACGATATCAAAAAGGGGATAAACATCGAAAAGTTTCATTTTCTTTAAATTTTGAACCTCGTCTTAAGGAGGATATTTTTATGATTTTAATTTTCGTACTTAACTGAGATGCGGCTGGCAACTGGCAACTGGCGACTGGCGGCTAGCGATTGATTACCGGAATATATTACCTTTTATAATGTGATGTAGGGTGTTGACGAATTCAATGTCCAACCCACTGTCGGGGTTGCTGACCATGATTCTTTATTTACCCCCGGTTCCGCAAGCTTCACCGAGGGTTATTCAGATTTTACCACGGCGTGGTATTGATTCGTTTTCAGCAATCATGCATTATCTCCTAGCTATATTCGCGGTTTTCTATTCAAGATTGAGAAGTCTCCATGCCCCATGCTCCACGCCCCCTGCTAAAACCCTATCGCCTTCAAATTCAAACCACATCGTTCTTCAAGACCAAACATCAGGTTCATGTTTTGGACTGCCTGGCCTGACGCTCCTTTGATCAGGTTGTCGATGCAGGAGATGATCATCAGCTTATTGCCATGTTTCTCCAGATACAACAACCCTTTGTTCGTGTTGACCACCTGTTTCATATCGGGATTTTCAAATGCCATATTCACAAATGGATGGGAAGCATAATAAGTTGAATACATATTGTTTGCATCAGCCAATGTCCCTTCAAACTTTGTGTAAGCCGTCACAAAGATTCCTCGCGTATGGTTGCCCCTTACCGGAATGAAATTTACATTTTCTTTAAAACCTGGCTGTGCCTGACGAAGGCTCTGGCAAATTTCACCAAGATGCTGATGTTCAAAAGCTTTATAAACCGACAAATTATTGTCGCGCCAGCTAAAGTGAGATGTTTTGGTTGGGGCTTGCCCAGCACCTGTCGAACCTGTAATTGCATTGATATGAACCTCATCGACTAAAAGTCCTGAAGCTGCAAGTGGTAATATAGCCAGTTGAATCGCAGTTGCAAAACAACCAGGATTTGCAATTTTGGAAGCCGTCCTGATCTCCTCACGGTTCAGTTCCGGCAAGCCATAGACAAAATCGTTCCCTTCGCGCTTCAATCTGAAATCGTGGCTCAGATCAATGATTTTTACATGGGACGGAATAATTGTATTGTTCAGATAATCAAGTGATTTACCATGTCCTGAACAAAGAAAAACAACATCTGTTTTTTCAAAATCCACATCGCTGAAAACAAGGTCGGTATCACCCAACAGATCGGTATGAAC
The DNA here is from genome assembly GCA_037128295.1 of Mariniphaga sp. Taxonomy (GTDB): domain Bacteria; phylum Bacteroidota; class Bacteroidia; order Bacteroidales; family Prolixibacteraceae; genus JAAFHB01. The sequence goes on along the minus strand of JBAXWR010000116.1, from coordinate 458 downwards.
TGCTGAGACCGGCTGTCCATTGTTACTGCTGCTTTGTATGTATCTTAATTCCGAGAATGGGTGATACAGCAATATGCGGATCAATTCACCTGCTGTATATCCTGCACCACCAACAATCGCAACTTTTATTTTATTCGATTCCGCCATTATTTTTTGTTTACGGAATGATAGATTTTTAACTGATTGGCAAGGATTTTCGTGAACCCTTTGGCATCGTCGGCAGTCCATCCTTTGTTCATCTCGCCATATTGTCCGAATGCTGAGTTCATCAGATCATGTTCCGACTCAATTCCAACCAATTGGAAATGATAGGGTTTCAAGTTAATAATGACTTTTCCCGTAACATTTTCCTGACTGTTTTCGAGAAATTTCTCAATGTCACGCATAACAGGTTCAAGGAACATCGCTTCGTGAAGGAACATCCCATACCAATTGCCCAACTGCTCTTTCCAGTATTG
>JBAXWR010000115.1:0-21452 GCA_037128295.1 Mariniphaga sp. | reverse complement strand
CGCCGTACTCTTCAAAAAATCCTTTTAATTCTGCCTCTTCTAAGCTAAATGGCAGACTTCCTACGAAAATGTTCATAATTTAAAAAACTAAATTAAATGGTAAATAATCTTTTGTAAAAATAGTTATAATTCATTGCAAAAAGCAATTGATAAATATATTTTAAAATTATTTTATATTGTTGATTATCTGTATTATATGTTGATATTGGCATGTTATTGCTCATTCTGTGGTGCATGTTGGCAGAAAAAACAAGCATTTATTCAGTAAATTGAAAGTCAGATTAATGCATAGTATTGGCCTTAAATTGTTTCCATTATTTTTATGGAATGAAAACCATCTGTGCCAAAAGTAATCCCAAAACCTATTTTTTTGCTTAGATTCAATTTTCAAATATTTTTCAATAACATTAGAAATATTTAAGTAGTTTTAAATCTTTAAAAATTTCGATCTGATGAAAAATATTGTTTTGACCCTGTTACTTTTTATGATTAGTAATTTTGGTTTTGGCCAGGCTCAAATAAGTGTCAAATCATTTAACAGACAGGAGAATGATATGACAGCCAGGATTGATTTCCCCAAAAAAGACCAGAATGGTGATGTATGTGCGATCATTAAAGTAGTAACAACCCAGACTGGTTTTAGTTGGGAACCCGACGGACTGGGCATTGTTTCAGCAGAACCCAAAGTTGGTGAGTATTGGCTTTATGTTCCCTATGGTGCTAAACGACTGACCATCAAACATTCGCAATTGGGAATTCTTCGTGATTATATGTACCCGATCCCAATTGAAAAATCAACAGTATATATAATGGAACTGACTACCGGCAAAATTAAAATTACAGTTGACGAAACGATTGAAAGTCAGTGGTTATTGATTTCGACTGATCCCGCTGGTGCCGATGTTTATATCAACGACAAACCTGCGGGCAAAACACCTTATCAGAATGAGTTGCCTGTAGGAAAATATACATGGCGATTACAAAAGGAGCTGTATCAGAATGATGCCGGTGTTGTTGAATTGGCTGTCGGAGGGCAGAAGCAAAAAATTGACCTGAAGTTGAAACCAAACTTTGGTACTTTACAACTTTCAACAACCCCTGAATCAGGTGCAACAGTTTCACTCAATGGGATGGAAACACAAAAGATAACCCCTTGTGCTTTTGACAGGTTGCCATCAGGTGAGCATACAATCACTGTTAGCAGGGACATGTATGAGACAACCGTTCAACGTTTTTCTGTTGCTGCCGGAGAGAATAAAGCATTGTCGATTACCATGAAACCAACTTTTGCCGGAGTAACGATTACATCAGAGCCTAAAGCTGATATTTACATTAACGGTCAGTTTAAAATCAATGGGAGCTGGCAGGGTCGTCTTAGCCCTGGTGTTTATACCTTTGAAGGCAAATTGGACAAACATCAGACAGCATTGGAAAAACAATCTGTTGAAATTGGTCAACCTCTTAATGTCACCTTACGGCCAGTCCCATTAACAGGGAATCTGAAAGTGATGAGTTCCCCATTTGAAGCAACTGTTAAGATTAACGGAAAAGAGATGGGGCAGACACCTACAACTATAAAAAACATTCTCATTGGCGATTATACTATTGAAATATCTCTTCAGGGATATACAACTGCCACTGAAAAAGCGACCATTGCTGAAGGACAGACAGCCATTGTTAACACGACTCTTGTTAACGGTAAGCCGGTTACCATAAATTCGACACCTTCGGGAGCCCAACTTTATATTGATGGAGTGTCTTCCGGAATTACCCCCTACAATGGGGGACTCACTTTTGGAAACCATGTTTTAAGGATCGAACTAAACGGTCAGAAGGGAGAAAGAAATGTCTCAATTGCTCAATCGGGTGGTGATAATACTTTTTCATTAAGTTTGGGACCGGTTTCTTATACCGAGACAGTCAACGGAGTTAGTTTTGACATGGTAGGAATTAAGGGAAATTCGTTTCAGATGGGCAGTAACGATGGTCAACCCAATGAAAAGCCAGTTCATAAAGTGACCTTAAGCGACTTCGCTATCGGAAAAACAGAAGTGACTGTTGCCTTGTTCAACGCTTTTATTGATGAGACAGGTTATCGAACCGATGCTGAAAATAATAATTCAGGGAGTTATTTTTGGAATGGCAGTAAATGGGAACAAAGGGCTGGAATCAATTGGCGTCATGATGCAAAAGGCAACCTAAGGCCATTGTCCGAATCCCTACATCCAATTATTCATATAAGTTGGAACGATGCGGAAGCTTTTTGCAAATGGCTAAGCAAAAAAACTTTAAAAACTTACCGGCTTCCTACGGAGGCAGAATGGGAATATACTGCAACATGCTCTACTACAGATGGTTCTAATAATACCAAAAATAATTGGTCTGGAACCAATATAGAGGCAAATATCGGGGAATATTCCTGGTTCACCGCCAATAGTGACCTTATAACACATGCTGTTGGAACCAGAAAACCTAATGCATTGGGATTGTATGACTTGAGTGGAAATGTGTGGGAATGGTGCATCGATTTTTATGGCGATTACAAAGCTGATTCACAACTTAATCCAACAGGATCACAAACCACAGAAAACCGTGTTTATCGTGGAGGAAGCTGGGGTAGTAATCCCACTTATGGAAGTGCAACTTTCAGGGGTACCAGTTCAAGTGACCTACGTTCAACAGACCTTGGTTTCCGGCTGGTTTACGCGCCCTAGTCATAACAAGTTGCTAAAATCCGTTTCCTGAGACACGAAATATTTTGGTTTACAAATACACTCCCAAAAAGTCCAAATAATTAGTCAATTTCATGGATGAATTGTGCAAGGTCAACATCAATTCCGAGTCCTAATTTCATTTTTAAACGATATCTTTTTTTTCTGACACTTTCGCGGGAAATGCACAAAATCAACGATAATTGCTCAGTATCCATGTTGATAAAGGTAGCTGATATAATAACAATATCCTGCTGTGTCAGGTTTTTAAACTTGCTGGTTACCCTTTCCTTAAAATGTGGGTAAATCTGGTCAAACTTCATCTGAAAGAGTGTCCAACTGTTTTTTAAAACTGAACGGTTTCTTATCTTGCTGCGTAGTTTTACAATTACCTTTTTACGATCGGTTGGGAGATCCGGCTTTTGAAGTTCTTCTGTAAGTTCATTGTTCATCACACGTAAAGAAGAATTGATTTCATTGGATCGATAGACATCCTCCATCAACTTCGCATGATGATCGCTTAGTTGTTTGGTAATCTGTGTGTTTAAGGTGTAAACCTTTGCAAGTTCTAGTTGCTGGTTTTTAATCAGTTCATTGAGTTCAACGCTTTTAGCCTTCAATTCTGCTTCAATTTTCTCCAGTTTGGACCTAATCTGAGTTTCAATAAGTAGCCTTTTATGAAGCCTTGTATTGATTGCCTTTAAGAGTTCATTTATTGTAAATGGTTTAACGAGATAATCATCAGCACCCAAATCCATACCTTCCCTGATATTCTCACGTTCGCCTAAAGCAGTGGTAAAAATAAATGGGCAGGTATTCTGCGAATTGTCACTATTCAGAACTTGAAGAACATCATATCCACTCATATCGGGCATCATAATATCACAAAGAATGAGGTCAGGATTTTGTTCCTGTGCCATTAAAATCCCATTATTACCATTTTCTGCCTGGATTACTTCAAACCCTTCCAATAATAATGAGTCAACAATACTTTCCCTCAAAATTTTTGCATCTTCAATAATCAGTATTTTTTCCATTGGGATGATAATATGTGGTTTATTTTATTTTCGATATTTGTGAAGCAAAGATAATTATTTCAGCTAAATACAGATTTTTTTTATTCCAATTTTATTTCCTGTTATTTCAATTTGTTTCTGTCTGTTTCTTTTTAATGTAATCCAAACCGATACGATAATTTTACTAAAAAAACGTTGGATGGTTTCTCAAAATTATAAAGGTTATTTAAATTATGGGAAAAATCAAATTCGCCCCTGTCACTTTCAAAATTTCTGTTTTGAGACCATACCAGGAACAAAACTGATCCGGGAATATATTCCCATCTTAAAACCATATTTGACAGAAATTCATTGACATTAAAATCAGGGTTTTCAAAACTATAATCTCCTGTACCATCTTTGTCTTCATCCACAGTATAAAAATTAGTATTTGAATTTAAAGTAATCTCCTGGTTATTAAATACTATAAACCGATTGGCGTAGCTACTTGCTTTCGGTTGTACAACAGATTTAAACCTGGAATATTTCCCTGAGGCAATAAATGGTTGCCCCCAATATTCGATCGACAAATCAGGGGTGATATTGTAATTAACTCTCATTGAAAAACTTAGCGTTTTACTGTTGATCCTTGCCAGAAGATAATTTGATTTTCCGCCCGAATAAATCTCGTCAACATATTGAAAATCATTCATACTTATATTATAGGATGGTTCAAGGAATATTTCAAGCGTATTCAAAGGCTTGTATTTTAGTTCGGGGGAAAACAAGTTCGTATAACCGGTTTTGCTTTCGTTCCTTGAGTGCATACCGGTGTAGTGGACTGAGAATTTCTTTCTTGGATCCGTCATCACCATGAAATTAATATTTTTACTTCCCGGAATTTTTAAGGCAGGACCTCCACGTAAAATGGTATTCGATAAGATATTGGATTCAAAGTTAATCCCACCAAAAAACATCCATTGATTGGTTAATTGTATCTGACCGTTGATGTTTCCGCCTGTGAACAAGAAGTTCCCGGCGAAATCCCATCCATTCCATTCATTGATATTGATGTTGGCCTCACGCATGATACCTTTCGGTTTATTGAATTTATACCCGGCATAAAAAACAGGGAGTATTTCATCCGTTGAGCGAAGGAACCCAATGTCGTTAAGTTCAAGCCCGGGAGATTTCCACAGGGTCAGGAACATCAGGTTAAGGTTTCCTTCAATTTTTCCAAATTGGAAATTTCCCCCCTGCCCAGTCAGGGATGTCCTTTCAGCATTGAATGATCGGGTAGCATCAGGCCTTTGGAACAAATGGGAAGTGGAGTTTTGGGTTTCTGCGATTGCATTTTTATTTCCGTTGACCTGGCTAAAGACGGAATTTAATTCTAAAACCCAGCTTTTGTTCTTAAAATATTGTTTGAAATCAATCCCTGCAGAAGAACTGTTTTTATGCAACAGGTCATTTAGTGGAGAATTTCCAAGCTTCCTGTTTGTATTGGTCATCATCGCCCCAATGATCGTATTTCCTTTGTTCAGGTCCCGTTGAATCCTGCTTACAAAATAGTTTGTAAGTGGTTCAATCATTTCTTTCCGCCGGAGACCATTGAAATCGATTTCTGCATTCTCTTCATTACCAATACTTTCTATAACTCCTACCGACCATCCTGATTCTGTTTTGCCTGTCAGTTTGGCTGCCCCGATAATTGATGTGAAATTGGGAGATTTCATAAATTCGCCATCTTTTAATTCGGGATCACCCGATGGCCTGCGCCCTATTCTTCGCGAGTAAAACATTTGTTCCTGCGAAAGGTCACCATCGCCAAAACCAAGTGGAAAGCGTGTGATGTTGTTCCCTTCAATAAAAAACGGACGTTTCTCAATAAAAAACGATTCAAAACCAGTTAAGTTAACTTCCGAAGGGTCAGATTCTACTTGTCCAAAATCGGGATTGATTGAAACGTCAAGCGTGAGGTTGTTGGTAACCCCAATTTTTGCATCGATTCCTGCTTTCAAATGTGTATCCGAACCATCGGCAAAGGGATTCCCCTCTTCCTGAGGATAGGTGTGCAAACTTGAAACAACATATGGGGTAATATCCAATTGTTTTTTGGGTTGAATGGCACCCATTCCGCCTAATTCCCCGAAGAAGTGGATAAACCCTGAAGCATTCCTGGCTATGGGCTGCCACAAATCCAATTCGGCGTGACGGTAAATTTGCCGGGTCACCTCAAACCCCCAAATTGTATTTGAGTTTTTCGCGAACCGCAATTGGGTAATCGGAATTTTGAATTCTGCTGCCCAACCCCAGGAATAAATTTTGGTTTTTGTGAACCAAATTGGATCCCAGGTAGGATCCTCGATCATTCCGTCATTGGCATAGATAAAATCAGACTTCACACCTGATGCACTGACAGATAATGAAAATCCGGTCCGTAAATCGTGATAACTGTCTAAAATAATACCAACATTGTCGCCTTCGAGGTTATCTCTTCTCGACAACCGCCTGACAATGCTGTCCGGTGCAGAATCGTAGGCTTTTATTGCCACATAAATATTGTCGTTGTCAAAAATGAGCTTGAACTCGGTTTTTTGTGAGGGCTGTTGATTTTCATACGGCCTGTTCTGAACAAAACCTCCTTCCCATATTCCGGAAGTCCAATCCTTTTCGTTGAGTTCCCCATCAATTGTAATCGAACCTTTTGCACGCTCAGAAAGGTAGTTTTTTCTAACCATTTCCTGACCTAATGCATTTATTGACAAACTAATAGTAAAAAATAGATATAAAAATAAGGTTTTTAACATTTTTCTTCTGAACATTCTTTTTTTCATTTCGGGAACAAAAGTAATAAAGTTACCAGCTTTCTTAGTATATATAATGTTTGAATTATTACAAAAGAGAGCGACAAAAACTATGAGGCTTACTTTCAGGTTATTTAGTTACAGCTCCATTTTTAATTGCTTCGTTCAATTTGTTTGAATTTATTGGATATTCGTCTTGGTGCAAAAGTTTTTTTCATGTAAGTTTGTGACCTTAAAAACTGAATATAAAGATGTTTGAAAATCTTACAGATAAGCTTGAAAAATCGTTCAAGCTGCTAAAAGGGCAAGGGAAAATCACCGAAATTAATGTTGCTGAAACATTAAAAGAGGTTCGCAGGGCGTTACTTGATGCCGACGTTAACTACAAAATTGCCAAGGATTTTACAGCCAGGGTAAAGGACCATGCGCTGGGTCAGGAGGTAATTAAGGCAATCAACCCCGGTCAATTGATGATCAAGATCGTCTATGACGAACTTGTTGAGCTAATGGGTGGGCAAACCGTCGATGTCAATTTGAAAGGGAGCCCGGCAATCATTTTAATGTCAGGTCTTCAGGGTTCTGGAAAGACAACTTTTTCGGGCAAGTTGGCCAACCGTCTAAAAACGAAACAAGGGAAACGCCCGTTATTGGTGGCTTGTGACGTTTATCGTCCGGCTGCTATCGAACAGTTAAAGGTTGTTGGTGCAGCGATTGATGTTCCGGTGTTTACCGAAGAGGGGAGTAAGGACCCGGTACGTATTGCCAAAGAGGCAGTTAAGTTTGCAAAACTACATGGAAATGATGTTGTAATTATAGATACTGCGGGTCGTTTGGCAATTGACGAACTGATGATGAAGGAGATTGAAGCGATCAAATCGGCTGTCAATCCCGGAGAAATATTGTTCGTTGTTGATGCCATGACCGGCCAGGATGCTGTCAATACAGCCAAAGAATTTAATGACCGTTTGAATTTTGACGGGGTAGTCCTTACAAAATTGGATGGTGATACCCGTGGCGGGGCGGCACTGTCGATTCGTTCAGTGGTCACAAAGCCAATCAAATTTGTGGGTACCGGCGAGAAGATGGATGCTATCGATGCATTCTATCCCAATCGTATGGCTGAACGGATCCTTGGGAAAGGGGACATCCGGTCGCTTGTTGAGCGTGCGCAGGAACAGTTTGATGAAGAAGAAGCCCGTAAATTACAAAAGAGGCTGGCAAAAGATCAGTTCAATTTCGACGATTTTCTGAAGCAAATCCAGCAAATCAAGAAAATGGGTAACCTTAAAGACCTTGCCGGAATGATTCCTGGGATGGGTAAAGCCATTAAAGATATTGATATTGATGATAATGCATTTAAAAGCATAGAAGCGATCATCCATTCAATGACGAAAAAAGAGCGTGCCGATGCAAGTATCATTGATGGTTCACGCAGAAAGCGGATTGCAAACGGTTCAGGCACTACGATTCAGGAGGTTAACCGTTTGTTGAAACAATTTGCCGATACAAGGAAAATGATGAAGATGGTTTCCTCTGGTAGCAATATGAAAAATGCGCTAAATCAAGCCAAAGGGAAACATAGATAAATAATTGATAAATATAGATATACATGATACTTATCGACGGGAAAAAGACTTCTGAAATATTACAGTCCGAAATCGCTGACGAAGTAATTAACATTAAAAACAATGGAGGCAAAATTCCGCATCTTGCTGCTATTCTTGTTGGAAACGATGGTGGCAGTGAGACTTATGTAGCTGGCAAGGTAAAAGCTTGTGAGAAGGTAGGTTTTAAATCGACTTTGATCAGGTATGATGCCACTGTAACTCAGGAAGAACTTCTAAAATGCATTTCGCAACTAAACAACGATGATGATCTTGATGGGTTCATAGTCCAGCTTCCATTGCCAAAGCATATTTCGGAAGAAAAAGTGATCGAAGCCATCAACCCACATAAGGATGTTGATGGTTTTCATGCAGTTAATGTGGGCCGTATGGTTGCCGGATTGCCTGCATTTATTGCGGCAACTCCCTTCGGGATCATGGAACTAATCAAAAGGTACAAGATTGAGACTTCCGGGAAAAATTGTGTTGTAATCGGGCGCAGTAATATTGTAGGAAGGCCAATGAGTATCCTGCTTTCCCAAAAGGGAATCGATTGCACGGTTACACTTTGCCATAGCAGGACCAAAAATCTAAAGGAGGTTTGTGCCCAGGCCGATATCATTGTGGCTGCGCTTGGAATGGCGGAGTTCCTTACTGGTGATATGGTCAAGGAGGGTGCAGTTGTGATAGACGTCGGGATCACACGGATCAAATCTGATAAAACAAAGTCGGGCTGGAAATTACTGGGTGATGTCAAGTTTGATGAAGTAGCTCGGAAATGCTCCTTTATTACCCCTGTCCCTGGTGGTGTTGGGCCAATGACCATTGCCTCACTGCTTTACAATACACTCCTTTCATCCAAAAAAGTTATTTATAAGTGATTTAAAACATTCTGTATTTTAATGATATGCGGAAGGAATCCTATAAATGAAAGCTGTCATAGACAGCTTTTTATTTATAGGTTTGGATAGGATAAACTCAATCTAATACGTCATTGCATGAGTAACAAACAAACAAAATTTGATTTTCAAATGTTATTTTTGCAGAGTAATGTAAAAGTAAAAAACAAAATGAATAAATTGAGTTATAAGATAAGAGGACGGCAAACCCTTTCAATGGTAATTATTGTTTTACTATTTTTAGGTGCATGTGCCACTGTTCCTTTAACCGGGAGAAAGCAGTTAAGCCTTGTCCCTGAATCAGATATGATGGCATTGAGCCTTACTGAATACTCTAAATTCATCAGTACCAATAAGGTATCAACTGATAAGAATAAAACAGCGATGGTCAGGCGCGTTGGTGACAGGATTTCAAAAGCAGTTGATGCCTATATGGCTACCGTCGGTCTAAGTAAAAACCTCGAAGGATACAAATGGGAGTTTAATCTGATCGAAGATCCAACTGTCAATGCCTGGTGCATGTCGGGCGGAAAGGTTGTTGTTTATACTGGTTTATTGCCAATTGCCCAAAGCGAGTCTGCTTTGGCAACAGTTATGGGCCATGAGATTGCACACGCAGTGGCCCGACATGGCAGCGAAAGGATGAGCGATCAGATGTTGGTGCAGTTAGGTGGAACAGCATTAACAGCGGCTTTGGCTCAAAAGCCGGAACAGACGAGGCAGATTGCAATGACAGCTTTTGGAGTTGGTTCGCAGGTTGGAGTTATCCTTCCGTTTTCGAGGCAACATGAGTATGAGGCTGATTATATGGGGCTGATCTTTATGGCAATGGCTGGATATGATCCAAATGAAAGTATTGCTTTTTGGGAACGGATGGCAAAGCAGGGTGGCACTAAACCACCTGAATTCCTGAGTACCCATCCGGTCGATGAAAACCGTATTGCCAAAATCAAAGAGAAAATGCCGGAAGCGATGGCGTATTATTCAAAAGCTAAAAAATAGAGGTCTGTCATGATCACTGACAAGTAATCCAAATGATATAATAAAAAGAAGGTATGCTTTTTAATTCACTAAACTTTGCGATATTTCTGCCGATAGTTTTTATTCTTTATTGGTTTGCAACAAATGGAAACCTGAGATTACAAAATATATTGCTTCTCGTTTCAAGCTACTTCTTTTATGCTTGTTGGGACTGGCGGTTTATGTTTTTACTTATCTTCTCGACCTATTTGGACTATTTTACCGGTATTAAAATACACGAGGCTGGCATCCGGAGAAAAAAAATGTTTTGGTTGTGGCTCAGTATAGGAGTCAACTTGGGTTTTTTGGGAGTTTTTAAATACTACAATTTTTTTGCAGCTTCTTTTGCAGATGGCCTTTCTCACCTAGGACTCAAAGCAAATTTCGGAACGCTACAAGTGATATTGCCCGTAGGTATCTCTTTTTATACTTTTCATGGACTATCGTATGTGATTGACCTGTATAAAGATAAGATCAAACCTGAAAGAAATTTCATCGATTATTCTGTTTTTGTCAGCTTTTTTCCTTTGCTTGTGGCCGGGCCAATAGAAAGGGCAACTCACCTTCTGCCACAAATTCTTAAAAAAAGGGAATTCGATTATTCAAAAGCCGTCGATGGATTGCGGCAGATATTGTGGGGAATGTTCAAAAAGATTGTTATCGCCGACAATTGTGCCGAATATGCGAATATGGTTTTCAATCATTCATCTGATTATTCCGGGAGTACGCTTGTTTTAGGCGCTTTATTTTTTACTTTCCAGATCTATTGCGACTTTTCGGGCTACTCTGATATTGCTTTGGGTACTGCCAGGCTATTTGGAATTGACCTTTTGAGGAACTTTGCATTTCCCTATTTCTCACGTGATATAGCTGAATTCTGGAGACGTTGGCACATTTCGCTTTCCTCGTGGTTTAAGGACTACCTCTACATTCCTTTAGGCGGCAGTAAAGGCGGAATGTGGATGAAGATTCGGAATACTTTTATCATTTTTTTGGTAAGTGGTTTTTGGCACGGTGCTAATTGGACTTTTATCGTCTGGGGTTTTTTAAATGCCTTATATATAATGCCTTCAATAGTTTTCAACACTCATAGGAACAACCTTGATATTGTGGCAAGAGGCAAATATCTTCCAACAATAAAAGATTTTTTTGCGATTGGGCTGACTTTTAGCTTAACCGTATTTGCCTGGATTTTCTTTCGTGCTGCTAATGTTAACGATGCTATTAGTTATATCACTGAAATATTTACAAGTTCACTGTTTACAATGCCTAACTTCCTTGGCATTCAAAAACCTATTTTACTTATAATTAATTTGTTCTTTATAATTGAGTGGATTGGGAGGGAACAACAATATGCGATTGCCCGATTGGGCCTAAAATGGAGTAAACCATTTAGATTGGCAATGTATTACAGTATTATTATTGCAATATTCTGGTTTGGAGGAAAAGAACAACAATTTATATATTTTCAGTTTTAATGTGAAATTATGAGAAAGTTTACATTCAAATCTTTATGGTTTTTATTACCAATAATAACTTTAAATCTATTTACATATATATTCTATAATAACAAACTTACAGATCCTGATTTACTAAGATTGGGCTATATCATTAATATATTCCCAAATTATAAAGATGTTTTTTCAAAGGAGTATGAAAATAAGATCTATTATACAAGAATTTCAGAAAAACCACAAAATAAAAAATTCAGAGTTTTAACAATAGGAGATTCATTCTCCGAACAAGGCAGGTCTGGCTATATAAATTATTTAGCTCAAAATAATAAAATCAGCGTTTTGCATATTGATCGGTTTTTATCTGGTAATCAAATTCAAACTTTATTTAATTTAGTGAATGGTGATTTTTTTGAACAGTATTGTATTGATTATGTGATTCTTCAAAATGTGGAACGTCATTATATAGATAACTTAGAATATCTCGATACTAAAAAAATAAGAACCTCAAAAGATTTAAGTGATTCAGCTATGGTAAAGATGAAACCCCAAATAGGAAATTTAAGTTTTAAATTTCCATCAAGGAGCATCTTAACATTCACTTATAATACTATTCGATACTTTTTCAAAAGCACCTTTCTTTTTGATGATGCTGTCTATAAAACACAGCTTTCTCACAAACTTTTTTCTGTAGATAACAAGGAATTACTTTTTTTTTACTATGATCTTGTTGCAACACAAAAGAATAATAGTTATGAAAATGTTTACAAACTTAACAATGTTTTAAATGAGTTGAATAATTTACTCAAGAAAAAAGGTGTAAGCTTAATCGTGTTGCCTTCTCCGGATAAATATGACATTTACTTTGACTATATCGTCGATAAAAAAGGATTTTCAAAACCATTGTTTTTTGAACACCTAAAAACAATGCGTAAAGAATACATCTATATTGACAGCAAGAATATATTGTTAAATGCCATTAATAAAAGAAAGGATATTTATTACTACGATAATACTCATTGGACTCCATGGGCATCTCAACTTATTGCAGCCGAAATAGAAAAACATATAAATTAACGAATTAAAAGTTTTGAATAGGAAAATATATATTGCGGAAGCATATACCATCAACCCTTTTGTTCATCTCACTTTTGACGCTCTTTGAATATCTGTTTTTTCAATAAGCCAATTAACAAGGATTCAATAGGTTGCTGAACTCTTGATACTACAGTTGACAAAAGGTCATTTGCAGCCTTGTCCCTCTGTTTTATGTTTTCGGATTGACCCTTATTACCTTTGACAGGTATCAATACCCGTGAATTATTGTAATTTCCTTTTCCTGAAAATACTTGATGTCAAAATAAGCTTTGTCGAAAAAAAAATGTTCGGATGCCAATTTCGCCTCATTCTTGTTTAAATAGGTTGAGGTCGTTTACTGAAGCTGGAGTCAGTTGAAATTGTTCAGGAAATGGTAAATGAAGTGGGTGGTTGCATGCCAGGGCATGAAGTTTTGGTCCATAGTAATAAATCCATTAGGTGGAACAAAAGCCTTTGTCTGTTATTTCCCTTGCTACTTTGCCTTCGCGCTTTCCGGAACAGGTAATAATGGGCATTGAGTCCAATAAACTGTGATATCCATAAATTTGTTTAATTTTAACCGTTTTTCTATGGTCATAAGATAAAGATAAATTGTCATGACTTCCGGGTCGGTAAATTCATGTTCTGAGTTATTACAGAAACGTTGACTTGAATACATAAGTTCGTTTTTGTATATATCGTTAGTATGCAAATATATAGCAATTGATATAAGTTCTTTGACCTTGACAATCATATGATAAGACACGAAGTGTAAATACGCCCTAAAAATATTGATTTTCAAGGTATTATTAAATTATATTAAGCATAAGTTATTGACAATCAATGAAATAAGTTATTGATAACTTATTCCCTTTTAATCCTTAATTCGCATTAAAAATGAAATTGTTTATTACTAATCTCCTTTCGTTTATAGCTCCTTGGATTTTATTATTGCTTATGGGTATTATTAATTGTATTTGGAAAACATAAAAGTCAATAGGCTTAATATTTTAAAGAAAATAAATATTGAAAATGACCACAGATTTGGAGGTTACTTTTACTTGATTAGAGACAAAACGGATTCATTGATTAATTCAATTGATATTGTTTACGAAAAAAAGTCCATCGAGATTTCCGAAACAAATATTCTGTACCTTTCGAAAATTATTGAATTTTGCAAATCTAATAACGTTCAAGTTTATTTAATCCGAAGCCCACTGCATAAAAAATTTCCTGGGCGTTGGAACGAACAAGAATTCATTCAGATTTTGAATTCTAAATTTTCAAAAATTGAGTTTCTTGATTTCAAAGATTTTCCATTGCAAAATCATGAATTTGGAGATTTAGGACACCTTAATTATAGGGGAGCCAAAGTTTTCTCCGTGTTTTTTAATGGCTTATTAAACTCCGGCATCTTAAATAGAAAGAATAAGCTAGAATATATAAATGATGAAATTATAAAATTTCAAATAAGCCGCTTAAAACCATAAGTAAAAAGATTGATTTTTAATATTTTAGGACTTTATTGAAATCCAAAATGCTCAACACCAATAATAAGAACAATACAGGCGCGAAACCTTTCGATGTTGTTGTGATATCATTTTGAAAAGAATAATGGGTTGTTTTACATTAACTTGTATTTAATGAATCTTAATGAAAAAACAGGTACGATATAAAAATGGCTGCAACCAAACCCGCAAAATCGGCAATTAAAGCACTTGGAAGTGCATGCCTTGTATTTTTGATCCCCACAGATCCAAAATAGACAGCCAGAACAAAAAATGTCGTGTCGCCTGCCCCCTGTACTACACAGGCAATGCGGCCAACGAAAGAATCGGCCCCAAAGGTTTTCATAGCATCGACCATCATACCGCGTGAGCCACTTCCGCTAAGTGGTTTCATGATGGCAGTAGGAAGCGCTTCTACCCAATCGCTGTTAAAGCCCATTGTTTCAACTGACCATCTGACGAACGTTGTGAAGTACTCCATCGCCCCGGAAGCCCTGAAAACACCAATCGCAACCAAAATGGCAACAAGGTAAGGGACTATTTTTATCGCAATGGCAAAACCATCCTTTGCGCCATCGATAAAGGTTTCGTAAACATTTATTTTTTTGCGCATCCCAAGGAAAAGGAAACCGATAATAATCGTAAACAAGATCATGTTGCTGATTACTTTTGAATAAACAGCAATTTTTTCCTGGGGAAGGGTATTCGTCCAATAAATTATAGATGAAATAATCAGGATCATACCTGATAAATAGGTGATAATCGTACGATCCCATAATTTGATTCCCTGATAGATAGAAACCGTGATAAGTCCCACAAGTGAAGAGCAAAAGGTTGAAATAATTAAGGGGATAAATATATCTGAAGGGTCGGCAGCACCCTGTTGGGCACGGTAAACCATGATTGAGATCGGAATCAGTGTAAGCCCTGATGCGTTCAAAACAAGGAACATGATCTGGGCATTCGATGCTGTCTCTTTATTGGGATTCGATTTTTGCATCTCGTTCATTGCCTGTAGTCCCATGGGTGTGGCCGCGTTGTCCAATCCCATCATATTGGCGGCAAAATTCATAATCATAGGTCCGTAGGCTGGATGGTTTTTCCCTAATTCAGGAAAAAGTTTGTTAAAAAAAGGACCGATCAGCTTTGAAATAATGTTCACAATTCCCCCTTTTTCTCCGATTTTCATGATTCCCGACCATAAAGTGAGGATACCGGTAAGTCCCAGCGAAATTTCAAATCCTGTTTTGGCCATCTCAAAAGTTGAGTTGACCATCATGGGAAATACCTCCAGGTCTCCTGTAAATATCATTTTTGCAAGTCCCATGATAAAGGCGACAAGGAAGAAGAAAATCCAGATGTAATTGAGGACCATGAGGAGTGATTTTATTGCAAAATTTGTTAAAGCAGATAAACAATCATTTTGCGTAAAAATAAAAAAATCCGGGTGAACCCCGGATTTTTAAGGAAATATTATTTGTTTAATATTTTTTTGAAAATTCATCAGCATATCCATTTATTTCGGCATCCGTAAGATCCGCACCTGAATGGATGATGATACGGTATCTGAAAGTTGATGATTTACCGGCAGGAATTGAATAGTTCAATGTTTCTTTCCCTTTGGTAAAAATCGACCATCCAAGGGGATTGGCTGCAAAAAGGCCATAACCCCTTGCGTGCCAATAGGTTGGATAACCTACGTTCTTAGGGTGATCACAGATCACAACAGCGATTTTTTCTGTTCCAATGGTCCCGTTAAGGTCCATCCATTTTCCACGGGTACTCCATACTGCATCGTCTTTGATCCCTTCACTACTCCTGTAACTTCCTGAAACACCTTCGTTTGTCATCTTCTTCACGGTAGTAGGATTCCCCTGTGCATCTGTCATTACCACTTCATCTTTTGAAGGAAGTTCAAGCTGACGTGCAACCCGAATGGCGATCATCCCCTCTTTATTGTCTTTTAACGAAACATCATTTCCGGTTGCGGTCAGTGTTGCCACGCGGTCGATAATCCTTGTCGATCCGTTTGCAATAAAATGATATTCAGTTTTTTCGGAAAGCATCTCTTTACCGGAAGCATCGGTCCAACTTTCGGTGGTTACCATTTTAGCTTCTCCGTCACCTTCTTTTAATTCGTTGATTTTTAAGTGCTTAACGCTTCCATATCCACTTTTCTTATCAGCGGGGATGGCAGTGGAATTGTTCCAGATATCGAATCCGTTTACATCACCGTAGTTAAACCAGATTCCAATGTGGTGAGGATGGTCAACACGTTCACCAGCCCTTGGTTTCATAGGGTAACCCCTTGTTATTTCGGTACCTGCGGAAGTCAGAACGGGGTAAAGTACTGGTTTCATCACATCGTCAGGCCAACAATAGGAGGTAAAAAGCTTGCCATCTACCATCACATCTACTTTTTTTGCGGCCTCGTTGGTAACAAATTTAATTTTAGGTGCTGCTTCTTTTTTGGGTGCACCAATGGCAGAGAACCCGGTTGCCATTCCTATCAATACAATTGCAATCGTTTGTAACTTCATAAGAATTAAATTTTTTAATGAAAGTTGAAGTTGTAAAAATAGCAATTCGAACTGAACTATCAACGTCAATAACTGTTTAATCAAACAATAATTCTTATTTTCACCGATCTTTTAGTACTCAGTTTTAATCAATCATTTTTCGATTCTATGAAAAGTTTTATCTGGATTTTTGCATTTTTATTGACATTATCAGCTGCTGTATATCAACGACTTACTGGACCAACTTATCCTATAAAAACGGTTATCGACAATGGGGTTCAGAAATTTCCGGTCAAATTTCCACGATCATTCGGAGGCACTGAAAATTGTCCGATTACAATTACTATTACCGATATAACAGTGCAGGGTTATCTCCAATACCGCAAATATCCAACCAAAGATTCACTTACTAAAGTTCCTTTTAAACGGGAAGGAGACCAGCTTGTGGCATCGCTTCCCAATCAACCACCGGCAGGAAAGCTTGAATATCAGGTATATCTTGAAAAAGATGCAAAACCTGTATCAATTCTTCCAGGTAAACCAATCGTAATCCGTTTTAAGGGAGAAGTTCCTGCAACAGTTCTTATACCGCATATTTTATTGATGTTTCTGGCGATGTTTTTCAGCAATGCTGCCGGGATTTTGGCATTGTTTAAAATTCCGTCATATAAAACAGTATCTGTTATAACGTTTATTATCATCGTTATCGGAGGTTTTGTTCTTGGACCGATTGTTCAGAAATATGCTTTTAACGAGTGGTGGGCAGGTATTCCCTATGGTTACGATCTTACTGATAATAAAACAATGATTGCGATTTTTGCCTGGCTCCTGGCACTCGTCATGTTGAAGAGAAACAGTTCTGCCATGTGGGTCATCGCTGCCGCGTTGGTTACGATTGCAATTTTTTCAATCCCTCACAGTCTTTTTGGAAGTCAGTTGGATCAGGAGTCAGGTAAGATTATTCAAGGAACGATCCTTCCATTCCTGCAACTATGAAAAAACTCTTTCTCCCCTTGTTGCTTGTTGCATTTTCTGTTTGTGGCTATGCCCAAACTGACAACTGGTATTTTTCTTTTTCGATGGGTGGATCCCGGCCATTGGGGACTTTTAAGCAAACGAACATTATTGATCAGGAATCCGGTTATGCAAAAAGTGGGTTCACACTTGTTCTGGATGCGACCTATCCCTTAAGCGACCATTGGGGATTAAGGGGTTCTGCCCTTGTCAATACGAGTACCGTTGATCGTAACTGGCTTGGGACCAAACTCGAATCACGAATGGCCCCATATTTAAATGTTCCAGAGGCAGATCGTCAATACCTTTCAAGCCGCACCAATTCATGGATGTGGAATTCGTTGATGATAGGTCCTGTTTATACTTTTAATTTTGACAAGGTATTCTGGGATTTTCAATTGCTTGGAGGAATGAATGTTACTTATCTCCCGCAACAAAAGATGCTGTTTGAAAAACCTGCGAATAACTGGTATTACCTTGACAGAAATACCACTTCATCGAGTGTTTCTTATGGATTAATGGCAGGAACATCCTTTAGGTTTCCGATTTCTGAACGTGTCAATTTAAAAGTTGGTTTGGATTATTTCCAATCGAAAGGGCAGATCAGGTACGAGCAGTTTAAAGTGACTAAAACCGGGGAAACACAAACTGTTCAGATTTTTAACACGGGCAGTTATTCGATTCCTATTAAAATGATATCCGGGACGATTGGGTTTGTTTATTATTTGGATTGAGGTGGCATGGGGCATGGGGCATGGAGGAAAATGGAAAAGGGAGACTGGAGGACGGAAAAAGGAACATTGAGAATGAGAAGGGGGAGAAAAGGAGAATGGGAGAGGGAGAGAATGAGTGACATGGTGATCAAATAAAATGCACTGTAGGTGTTTAAGTATTGTGGAAAACTAATTTATTTATAATCAATTGAATCATATCGGAATATATCTCTCCAACTCGGTTAAAAAAGATTGGATCATTGAACAGATCATGGCCAATAAGTTTTTGAAAAGCGACCCCGATCTTTCAGGATTAAAGGGTGAGCTTTATTCCACGATTACTATCAACCGGATCATCGATGAGGAGTTGCGTCACGACCGTTTCCCCATCTTTACTGAAGAAAACCCATCCTTGCAGAGCATGTCGAGCGGTCAGCAACGGAAAGCTCTTTTGACCTACATCATCTCCCAAAAACCACAATTCATCGTATTGGACGATATTTACAGCAGTGTCGATCAGAATACCCGAGATTTTATTGTTGAAAATTTGGGACGGATTTCTGAATCAACTCTTCTGATTCAATTGTTCTACCGTAAGCAAGATGTATTAAGTTTTATTCAAACTGTTTATTCTGTTGATAACCAAAATCATATTACTGAACAACAATCCCTTGAAATGTTTTCTCAGAGTCATCAGACAGATCACCATCTACAAAACATCACTCTGCCTTTTTTATTTGTGGAACCCACCCCAACGATCAATCCTTTGGTTCAGCTTAATTCTGTATCGGCTTCCTATCATAACCATCAGGTTTTGAAAGATATTTGCTGGACAATTCAGTCTGGCGAGTTTTGGCAATTGAAAGGGCCGATAGGTTCAGGGAAAAGTACTTTGTTGTCGATGATTATTGGGGATAATCCCAAAGGGTACGGACAGGATATGGTGCTTTTTGGACGGAAAAAAGGGAGTGGTGAAACGATCTGGGACATCAAAAAGCGGATCGGTTATTTCACGCCTGCGATGATCCTTCAATTTACCCATAATGACCCGGTTGAAAATATGGTCATATCTGGTCTGGTCGATTCGGTGGGTCTTTATACAAAACCATCTGATTTACAACGCAATATCGCAGATGCCTGGTTAAAGGTTTTAGGACCGGAATTTCGGAACAAATCCTTTAATTCCTTATCCTTTGGTCAGCAGAGGATTTTATTGGTGGTGCACTCGATGGTCAAACACCCGCCACTCCTTATCCTGGATGAGCCAACAGTAGGTCTGGACGATGAGAATACCCAACTGTTTCTGAATATGATCAATGCTATTGCCACCCAACAAAAAATTGCCATCATCTATGTTTCGCACCGCAATGAACCGGAATTAAAGCCAGATCGGATCTTTGAATTGATTCCTTCTCCAGATGGTTCAAGCGGGCTTATCATATAAACTATCCTTGAATTTTGATTTTGGAGCGATGCCAGAACAATAAGGGAATAAGGTTACTGGGGTGGTATTGCATTTTGAGTTACTAAGGTTAAAGAATTTAAAATAAGGTTTTTAGCCTTGGAATAGCATAAAAAAACCTTATTTTTCCTTAAAAAAACCTTAGTAATAGAGTAAATTTACCAACTTATCAACCTTATTCCCTTATTGGGGTTTCAACGTTTCATGGTAGAAGTGCATAAATTTGTCATACTCTTCCAGAAACGTTTTCTACATGCCATCAGGTAAAAACCTATAAGTTGCGAAATCACTAATTCAGTGCTTTATCCAATTTGTCCAAAATCGGTTTAACAGAGATTTTATTCCCTACAGCACCTTCCATCCAACGTTGGGGGATCAACCTTCCCTGAATATAGATCCTATCGATTTCGTTCGCAAAGTTTTTACCTACCAAATGATCTTCAAGCTGAAATTCAATAATTTGCCCATAGGAATAAGCTGCAAGATACAAAGGATTTGAAATCATATGCGAGTAAATACCGAGGATTGGTTCATCTTTTATTCCAAAGACCGGCGAAAAATAGGTATTCCAGACCTCTTTTGTAATGGTCTGGACAGCAGCTTTTAATTCCGAAGCCGTAGCCTGAGGATTGGCATACAACCATTTCCATATTTTCATGTCAACCATACCAACACCCATAATTTCCATCAACGACCAGGCAGTATCCAGATCATCCAATTTTTCCTGATCTTTCCCTACATTGTTGTATCCAAGAAGTTTCAGGTCGCGGCTTTGGAACACGAACGCAAGTGCTTCTGTAAATGCAGTATTCGGAACCCCGTTAAGCATATAATGATCAACATCATAAAGGGATATGGTCTGCTCGACATTGTGTCCGAATTCATGAACAGCAATGTTATATCCTTTATAGTCCATCCCTGAATCAGCAATTCTGGTCCGTAGATGGGCTTTTTCACCTTTCATTGAAGCTCCCCAGGCGTGACCTGAACCGCGTGCCGGATCAACAGCGATTTTAGAAGCAATATAGCCTGTACGTTCTTTAGACCACCCTAATTTTACAAGCATATTAGGTATATCAGCTTCAAAGGCCTTTGGATTCGGATAACGGGAAGTGGTTTTTGAATTTAATTCATCCTGAGGTATTGCACTGCGGGCCTTAAAACCATCGTACCAGATATCGTAAGGGCGGAGGCTCCTGCCAAGACGTTTCTCAATAATTGCACCCACCTTGGCCAATTGTGGCGAACGCAGGTATTCGTCGAACAATATCTCAACATCTTGTTGTGGGATCTCCATTTCGCCAGAGAATTTCCTCAAAATAAATGTATTCATCTCCGGATTATAAGCGTCGATTGCCTTCTCAGCCTTGAAATTATTGATAATCTGCTGATAACGTTTGTCAGGTTCTGCAGCACAAGGTAATTCTTTGTCATTTTCAAAAACTTTATTTGAAAATGGCATCCAGGTAAGATTTGGATTATTGATCACCTTCTCAGGAATATCCTGATTGATAATACGTTGCATTACCTTGTAAATCATCTCCTGTTTTTCCGTGCCATTTGTTTTATTGCCATAATTGGCTTTAATCTCGTCGCGTAGATTCCAGTGGGTGAGGAGCACCATCTTTTCTGGAAAAATTTGCTTTCCTGAGTCGGTACTCAGTTTTCC
>JBAXWR010000114.1:0-21740 GCA_037128295.1 Mariniphaga sp. | reverse complement strand
TTGATGCTTTTACAATTTTTTTCTTTGATTTCTATAAGATCCATGCTGTAATTGCTGCAATTGCGGGTGTTGTTTTGTTGATGGGGAAGAAAAATCCGGCTAATCTTAAAATCGCTGGTGCGATCTTAACAATTACGGGTGGTGCTTTAGCCTATTATTTTTATTCCCAGGGTCAAGTCCAAAATGCCATCTCTCCTGAAATTTTCCAATCTTTCAACCCATTGTTTATTGTCGCATTGACATTCCCAGTAATGGGATTCTTTAATTGGCTAAATAAGAAAGACTTAGAACCATCGACACCACGGAAGATCGGATATGGGATGATTATTGCGGCAATCGGCTTTGCGCTGATCCTGTTTAGTTCACTGAACCTCATTTCGCCTCATGACCTTAACGGACAGGCGGTTCCCGACTCTTCACGTGTATCACCTTACTGGCTGATGAGCAGTTACCTGATCCTCACCATTGCCGAGCTGTGCCTTAGCCCAATGGGTTTGTCGTTTGTTTCAAAAGTGGCCCCTACCCGTTTTCAGGGCTTGATGCAAGGAGGCTGGTTACTGGCAACCGCTGTCGGGAACAAATTGTTGTTTGTTGGAACATGGGCCTGGGACAAATTGCCACTCTGGGAAATCTGGTCGATCTTTATCATCTGTTGCCTGGTTTCAGCAGCGTTTATGTTCTCGATGTTGAAGAGGCTTGAGAAAGTGACGAAGTAGCTTCTGGCGGCTGGCGGGGCTTAACAGTTTGTTAGTCTTTCAAAAGTCAAGGTACTGGCGGCTGGAAACTGGCGGCTGGCTTATCTTAAGATGATGACCGTATTTCAGGAGTTTGCATTCAACACAAAACAAGAAAACTTTAGTGTATTCAATATCAGATAGATATGGATCAACTAAAGTTTTTGGATCGTCTAATAAGGATCGATTTTATTTTATACCTGCAATGTTACACTGTTGCTCAAATCGCTCAAAGTATTAAAATAGAATAATTTATACTTGCTTTTAGGATTAAAATATTATTTTTGTGATGTCGATTCTGCGGATTCGACGAAGCAGGGCCAAACAGTTTTTTACTGTCTGGCTTCTGTATTTTTATAGAGGTGGATTAATGTTCCATCTTTTTTAGGCCTTGGAATTTTTAACAAGAAGTAAGGTTATTCGCATGGCTTTTTTTTTATTCTTTAATTCGATTTGCAAAGCAAATGCTTCGTCTTCGGCATTTATTCTGTCTGCCCATCCGGCAATAGCTTTTTTTCGCTTATCCTTTTCCTCCTCGGGTAGTGCATCCCATTCTTTTATGAATTCTTCATGCCTATTGGCCAATTGCTTTAATTCATCTGTTACAGTTGTCATAATTGCATCAAATTAATGATATACAACCCATTCACCTCTTTTAATTCCAAAATATCAAATTCGGTATTTTTGTCAAATATAATTAATATATCTTTGTGGTGTGTGATGTAAGAATCGAGAGAATCTTCTGAACGCAAAGATCCTGAAGGGAACTTCTTGGGCATTACAGGCCTCCTGTAGTGCAAAAGAGGGCGAAAGCCCTCTTTTCATTTAAGTTGTTTGCAAACAATGATAGAAAAGAAACTCAGAAAAGAAGGTTGTTTCTTTTGTAAAGTAAAAGAAAGGATATTGTTATGAAAGTAAAAGCATTTATTGAACGAGGAAATGATGGAAGCTATGGGGTATATATAGACTTAGTAGACAACAGGTTGAATTACGGAATTATCGGAGATGGCAAAACTGCTAGTGAAGCCATTGACGATTTTCACAATTCTTATACCGAAATGAAGGAATTGTACGCCAGCGAAAACAGGCATTTTGAAGAAGCCGAGTTCGAATTCAAATACGATACCGCTTCATTTCTTGCTTATTACTCAAACGTGCTTTCCTTGGCAGGGTTAGGACGGTTGACCGGCATTGCGCAGGGCCAATTGAGCCACTATGTAACCGGAAGGCGCAAACCAAGCCCAAAGACGGTTCAGAAAATTGAAAAATCGTTGCACAAATTTGCAGCCGAGATAGCCCAGGTTCAGTTAACGAATTGATTGCGAAAAATAATAGGGCTAAGGAATGATTTATTTTGGCCACAAAAACAGAATAAAAGACTTATTGCTTGATCATAAAGCTATTGCGTTGTATATTTGCGGAATTAATCAAAATTGAAAATGGAAACCATATTTGACTACGGAGTTACCAATAAAGAACTTCTTGACATTGTCGGGGGTTCAATGCCAAACGAGAAGGAATACATTGAACGAAGAAGCCAAGATACTGCGTATGGTGACCTATTCTTCCTATTCTACGGTAGGGGAAGCATGAGAAAAGCAGACTATTACGCCAATAAAGTAACAGACGTCTTATTTAGATATGATCTCTACCGGATTGCTACACACCCTTAGCGGATAGTTATACAACTTTTGGGAACATAGTTTGTTGATATGATATCAACACTTCTTTCCGTGTTGGGGAGGTAGGTCTCGAAGTACCAGCAATGTTACACTGTTGCTCAAATCATTCAAAGTATTAAAATAGAATAATTTATACTTGCTTTTCGAATTAAAATATTATTTTTGTGGTGGCGATTCTGCGGATTCGACACCGTAGGGCCTTAAAGAGTTAGCTTTTTAAGGCTTCTGCTTTTTTATACAGTAACATTAAATTTTCGCCCTTCATTAACCCCATTAACAAGCCCATCCAATTGTGTATCGAACCCTTTATTATACATGTGGTTCCTTGCCTTGGCTTTTAAATCCTAAGCGAAGATTTTTTTCATAAACCAAATCATTTTTTTGGTCTATGTGTCTGATAAAGTGCCTGTCATCCCCTTTTAATATTTCCCGGGGGATACCAAAAGGAAAAGCATTACAAATTATTTGCCCCTTTTCAATGTGCAAGTTATGATTACATGTAGCACAAGAATTAAATTTTATCATGGCCTAATCCCTCTATATTTTTCGAACAAATCTACCATAAAAACGGGCATTTTGAATTTATTTATTTTTGCCACACAATCATTATTAAAAGTTCTTTGCTTGCCTTTCTTGTAAATGATATATCTTTGTAGTGGCGATTCTGCGGATTCGACGACCATAGGGCTGGACAGTTTTACTGTTCAGCTTCTGTTTTTATAGTGAAGTGTAGTATATTTGCGGAATTAATCAAAATTGAAAATGGAAACTGGAAAAGTATGGCGAGATAGGCTGGAAGAGCCTCCTATTATTTCAAAAAAAGTATTTGATAAGGCAAGGGCTTATGTAGCTTCTAATCCTGATATTGCCGACTATATGGCTGACGAAAAAAAAGGAGTTTTATATTTTGACGGGCTTTCGCTAATGGATTTTGATACTTACGAAGCGTATGTCCAAATCCAAAAGGATAGCGCGATCAGGGTTTATTCAATCGGTTAGATAATTACCATGTATAGCGATTTAAGAAATAAAACGATTTTCGATTTTACCGATGACCCAAAGATTATCGAGGAGATTATTGTAAGCAAGGAGGACTATTTCGAGAGGCTTACACCTAAAATGAGATATTATTCTTTTGCTGAATTGGCTGAAATAACAAATAACAAAGCCCTAAGAGATGCTGCCGAAGAACAATTTAAGGGTGTTTGTACGTTTGAGGATTATGGAGACTGGTAAAAACACTTAAAATTCCTTTCTTAGCCAATTTGTATAGTCTGTTGTATTGCCTTTTGTTATACAACCTTTTACCATATTTTTCACATCTGTAATTGTCACCTTCTTTCCATCGCTTTTTTTGTTTCCCAGTAGGGCATTCTTAACCCCGTTTACAAGCCTATCCAATTGAGTAATAAGAACTACCAATCGACTGTTACCAACAACCAGCCACAGACTTTCTATGTTTACGACCGAATTATTATGGATATCGAACCGACAGAAACCAGCCGCAAATTGCCAGCCCCGTACTTTATATGTTTACCACTAAATAAATATGGACATCGAAGAGCCAGCCGCCAGTTGCTAGCCGCCAACCGCTTTTGCAATTTGCCACATAAAACGTTTATCTTTACGCCGAAAAATAACGATCATGACAAAAAAAGATGCAATAGCCATTCTACATTCCCAGACTACCGGAGTCCCGTTTGAAGCCCTTGACTTTCTGATGGAACTTCCATATGACGAGGACATTGAATCAAAGATCATTTTTCATCTCGACAATGCTTATGATGAGCGGGTTTCGATGCTGAACAAAAGTTTACCCAATTTACCGTTGTGGTATGCAATCCTTGCCGAAGTGCACCATTCAAGGCGGATTGTCCCATCGGTGATCAAACTATTTACGACACCCGATGCGCCCGATTGGGACCTTCTGGATGAACAGGGTTTATATCTGGTCGGTATGCTGTCGGAGCAATACCCTGAAACAGTGGGACTTTTCCTCAATGCCATTGAAAAACAAGTGTCACAAAAGAGTAATGCGCCCTATCTTTTCCTCTACGATTGCGTCTATTTTGCGAAGGATGAAATCCATGGGGCACAAATTTCTCGTTTGTTGAACCATCGCGATACAGGTTGGAAGACTTTGTTGGCAGTTCATGTGGCCGAAGCACGCCTTAAAACTTGCAGGGAAGATGTTATTAAACTTCATGAAAGCTTCTTGCAATTCAAGACCAAAGGGACAAACGAAAACCTGATCCGTGAAGAGCTTCAGTTCGCATTGGAATTGTTTGATGATGAAACACATACCCCAAGTTGCTATTTTCGCCAGCGCGAAGATTGGAAAACCCACTATGTAAGTGCCGAAGAGCTTTTTGAAGCCGAGAACCCGATGCTTGCCAACAGTTTCAACAATGTTGGACGCAACGACCTTTGCCCATGTGGGTCGGGGAAAAAGTACAAGAGTTGTTGTTTGGGGAAATAGAAAATAGTTGATATATATTGTAATAAATTGAAATATAGATATTTATCCGACTTTTTACCTTGTTTTATCTATTTTTCTTTTAGTCAATGTTGGAAACCAACTGGCTTTCAATAACTTGCCGCTCAAATTCCTGAAACAACTCGAATGCTTCGTAATCGCCATGTTCATAGGCTATTGGTATCTGCTTTCGCAAAAGGTCAAGATACATATTGCGTTTCGCGTCAGCCCATGAATTCATCTCTTCTATGTAATAATCGGCATCCACAATCGCTTCTTCAAGCTTTATAATCTTGGGAGGTACATCATAAAGCCTATAATTTATCCAATCAAAGTTGATCTCAAACATCATTTTCTCACTGGAGCTTAATTTTTTTCAAGCTTTGATCTTTTCTTCAACTTCGGTGTCGGTATGAATTTTCATTTCTCCTCAATAATATTTATTTCATCTTTGTCAATTATTCCATATAGCTGATAAACAAGCCTATTCACTGCGTCTTCGCAAAAATCTATTTTATTTTTTAGATGGGTAACCTGCGAATGCAATTTCGTTTCAGATAATTCGACGTTGAGTTTCAAAAGTTGTTCCACATACATTTCTATGTCAAATTTCAGTGTTTCATTCGTTTCGTCAGGCTGTTTGATTGGAAGGGATGCCAATTCATAAATTCTGATTTCCGGGAATGTTTTGTCCTGCCGGTTGTATTTTTTCCTGAAATAATAAGCCATCAGGTTTGAATTAGTAATTCCTAATAAAAATTTTGATATTGTTGGATCATAAGGTTTTACGATTTGTAAAAGCTGACTTGTTACATAATTGACATTCGTGTAGGATGATATTAAGGTTTTACCAACAATTCTCCTGACTAGAATTCTTTCTCCTTCAAATAATAGTGGGTTTCTCGGAGCTGCAAGGTTTTCACCATATTTCAACCAACGGCTTTTGTAGGTAATTGAATATGGGTTTATATCTTTTCCTTCAAGGAAAGGTCGATAAGTATCATCCTTTTTATAATCAGATTCATAGATCTTTTCACTAGGAAAATTAGATTTTTGAGGCGGATTTCCCTTACCTGTTTCATAAATCTTTATCCCGAATTTTATTAAAGCCAATTTTTCAAGTGGAAGCGAATTCGCTTCAATTTTGCCCCTCAACAGTAAATCAGATTGGCTTAAATTGATATTGATAATGCACAAATCCCCATCATTCCAAATTTCCTGATTGACGGATTGAGTTTGCCTATAGCCACTTTCAGTAGGTTCAAAAATTTCGGCGATATTTTGGTTTTTAACTCTTTTTTCAAGTATTGTAATGATTGGCAAAACAGTGGCTTGTTCAAAAACTTTGATTTTTGAATAGTCAACAATAATTTTGATAGAGGCGTTTTTTAAAATATAAGACCTTAATTTTTTATTGCTCTGATTATTGAGCCATGTGTTCGGAGTTATATAACCAATTAATCCATTGCTTCTTAATAACTTAATCCCAGCCTCCCAAAACAAGGCATAAATATCGAATTGGTATTCAGCAACTTTGTATTCGTTGATAAAATAGTCGTAAACATTCCCATTTTCTTCTTTCCACTCCCTTCCACCCAGATAAGGCGGATTTCCGATCACAATGTCAAAACCAATATTTGAATTCACCTTATTTGTCGGTTCCTCCACTGTGTTCAGTTTTTCCTCCAATTCAGATACATATTGTAAAGCTTTGGTAGCGTGTTGCTTGGCCTTTTGGGCGATATTCCTAAGTTCTTCGTGTGGTTTCTCGGCCCTTACCGTGAAAACTTCAGGAAAAGCTTTCTCCCAACTAAATGGTTTGATTTTCTTTTCCTCCCCAAAATCCAACATCGATGCATAAATGTCTTGACCAACCAAACTGTTCCCGTCTTTAATGTTATTGTCCAAGGTGGGAAGGACCCTTTCGTGAAACATTTTTAGCTGATAATCGATCGAAGCATCGGTTTCTCCTTCCATACATTTCAAGAGCAGGCTCAGTTTGGTCACTTCGACAGCATTTACGTCAATGTCAACACCATAGATGTTGTTGAGCAAAATACGTTTCTTCTCTCCAGTAGTAAGGTTTCCTTGGGGTGTCAGTGGATTGTCTTTGGTGCCTTTTGAAGGTTTCCCGTAATTGGTATAATAATCGGTATGCCAATCGAGCAAATACTGGTAAGCACCAATCAGGAAACTGCCGCTTCCACATGCCGGGTCCACTATTTTTAGTTCACTGACTTCTTTCGGGACTTTGCCCTCAACAAGTTTGCCAACTGTATTTTTAACAATGTAGTCCACAATATATTGAGGGGTGTAATAAACCCCACCAGCTTTGCGGACTTCCGGCTTTTCTTCGATTTTTGCACGATGCCCAGGAGTGATTCGGATAACTTTGCCAAGGAACTGTTCGTATGCAGTACCCAATATTTCTACAGGCATTGCATTGAACGCATAAGGACTTGGGTAATAGAGTTCTTTGATAATGGTCTTGATCACCTTGTTGTCAACTTTGACCTCTTTGCTGATTTGGTCTTTGTTGAAATCGAAAAGACCCGAATTGTATTTGGCATCGGCTTCCCCAAAAATAGCAAACAGGTTCTGGTAATAGTTGCCATGTGCCAGGGCCGTTTTCAAATTGTCGGGAGGTTCGATGTTCCGATCCTCTGCAATACGTAAGAAGATAATGCGGTCGAGGGTTTGCTGAACAACAAAATTTATTTCGTCCTCCCCAAGGTTTTTGTTGTTCCAACTGATCGAAGTTGCAAGGTAGGTCCTCCAACTATCCAACGACATGAGGAATTCCTTGTCAACTGTGGTCGTCCCTTTTTTGTTGGAATTATCTTTGACATATTTATCAAAGCTTCCCTTTAAAACCTGTTCCTTGCCGAAAGTATTCCAGAGGAAGTCAAATTTTTTGAGATAATCGCGAAAAGTAAAGTATTCGATCCGTGCAATGGAGGCTTTGTCGGTTGGGTTGGGTTTGCGGGTACAGTCGTAAACGGCAAATTCTTCAAAGTCGGTGATGATGCTGATGGGAAGTTTGGCATTCCATCCATAACGTCTCACCTGATAAGCTGCAATGATGTCGTCCTTTACAACGACACTTGGTTTTTTTGCTTCTACAAAAAACAACCGTTTGCCACCACCCAGCTTAAACGAATAATCGGGCGATTTTGTCGTTTTGCCAATCTTGACCCTGTCTTCGTGGATCACTTCACGGTACGATTCTGCGTATCCCTCTTCATTGTCAACGTCCCAGCCCAAAGCCTTAAAAAATGGGTCGATAAAATCCCTGCGTGTAAGTGTTTCGTTGTAATTCACATTCTTGTAAGAATCGAATTGCATTTCAAAACGTTCGACCAGTTCAACTATTTTTTTGTATGCGGCCTCCTTAGTAATCATTGTACTGTTATTTAGGTTTGGTAAAGATACGAATTAAAAAATTCAGAATTACCCCAACTCAACTATCGTAATCCCCGAACCACCAAATTGCACATGTTCATCCCGTACTTTTTTGACGACCGGTTCCGACTTCAGATAGTTCTGAATCAATTCGCGCAGGATGCCATTCCCCTTGCCATGAAGGATGTGCAGCTCATTGGCATCGACCATAATCGCCTCATCGACAAACTCCCTGATCTTTTGCAACGCTTCTTCGGCACGCAGTCCGCGCACATCAATATTGGGTTTGAAAACGAGTTTGCGGTCGCCGATCTCCTGGTTGATCAAACCCATGGTCCGGTTTTCAGTTCGCACCTTTTTGATTTCACTTTTAGGGATAGCCTCCAGTTTTTTTCGGTTAACGACTGAACGTAAATGTCCAAATGCAACAGTTATATTATCTGCCTTAATATCAAGAACTTCGCCCAAAGTGTCTTGACCCTGCAAACGTA
Organism: Mariniphaga sp.; assembly: GCA_037128295.1. Lineage (GTDB taxonomy): Bacteria > Bacteroidota > Bacteroidia > Bacteroidales > Prolixibacteraceae > JAAFHB01. The sequence goes on along the minus strand of JBAXWR010000114.1, from coordinate 12,955 downwards.
CCCATCCACCAAGTTCGATCTGAGCCGGAACTTTGCGTTGGACAATGGCCTCTTTTTTAGGCTCAACAGGTTTTTTGGGTCGGTCGTGGCGCTCGATCTCTTTCTTCTTCAACTTTTCCATTTTCCGAAGAATCCTGTCACTGTCGTCTTCTTCGAGCTTACGCGAAACTTCGGCTTTAAAATCATCGAGCTTTTGACGGGCTTCCAAAGTCCGTTCCTTATCGGCAGAAGCCTCTTTGATTTCGCGGATGGTCCGTTCTATGATCCGGTTCGATCCGGCCAATATCTCTTCGGCTTCCCGCTTGGCCTTGTCGAGGATCTCCTTCCGAAGTTTTTTCGTTTCCGATAGACTTGTTTCATATTTTTCTGTCAGTTCCTCAAGGCTTTTCTCCATCTGCCTAATTTTCTGACGTTTGTTTTCCCAGTATCGCTTATCGCGGACAATATCGCGCAAATGCTTGTCAAAATCGATGTGATCGACTCCGATTTTATTTGTGGCATCCTGAAGGATATCTTCCGGAAGACCGATCTTTCGCGCAATTTCAAAAGCAAAAGAACTTCCTGGTTCGCCAATCTGGAGCTGGAAAAGGGGTTCCATGCGGTGCGAATCGTAAAGCATTGCCCCATTGGCGATTCCGGGAGCGGAGGAAGCGAAATGTTTAAGGTTTGTATAATGGGTCGTAATCACACCGAAAGTTCCCAATTCGTTCATTTTGTTGAGGATCGACTCGGCAATGGCACCACCCAGCATTGGTTCGGTTCCTGTACCAAACTCATCAATCAATACTAAAGATTCGGGGGTGCAATTCCTTACAAAAAATTTCATATTGTAAAGATGTGAGCTATATGTACTTAGGTCGTTGTCCAACGACTGATCGTCACCGATATCCATGAAAATGGACTTAAATAAACCTGTATGGCTATCAACCTGAACCGGGATAGGGATGCCACATTGTAACATATATTGAAGTAAACCCACTGTTTTCAGGCAGACCGATTTCCCACCGGCATTGGGACCCGAAATCAGTAACAACCGGTTGTGCTTGTCGAGGCAAATGTCCAATGGCACGATTTTGCGCTTTTCCCTGGCCAGATTAACTTCCAAAAGAGGATGCCTGGCCGCGATCCAATCGATGCCTATCGTATTGGTCAATACTGGTTTGACAGATTTACATTCGATGGTCCAGATCGCTTTCGCCCTGATAAAATCGAGGATTGCCAGTACCTGGTACGAAAAGGCAATATCATCGGCATAAGGGCGAAGTTCATCAGTAAATTTGGTCAGAATCTTCACAATCTCGCGCCTTTCGGCCGATTCGAGTTCCCTGATTCGGTTATTGGTTTCAACGATTTCCTCAGGTTCAACAAAGGCAGTCCTTCCCGTAGCCGACTCGTCGTGGATGATCCCCTTGATTTTCCGTTTATTGGCAGCACCAATCGGAATAACAGCCCGGCCATCGCGCATCGAAACGGAGATGTCCTTATCGACAAGACCTTCGGCCTGGGCTTTCCGTAGAATGGTACCCATGATTTTCGATATGCTGGATTGCAACGAAAGGATTTCGCGGCGTATTTGAGCGAGTTCAGGCGATGCATTGTCCTTGATCTGGCCATGTTTGTTGATGATCTGATCGATACGGGTATAGATAAATGGGAACACCTGCACGTTGTGGACCACGTTCTTTAACCTGACGAAAGTTCCCTCCTCCATGTTCTTAAAGAAGGCAACTATAGCCCGAACCGTTTCAAGCGAACGGCGCAGGTCGAACAGTTCAAAAACCTCCAGAAAAGTTCCTGCTATTTTCGACCTTTCCAATGCGGGGCGCATATCGATAAAATATCCGCTGGGAAAATTCAACCCATCACCGATTATCTTTACGAATTCAATTGTTTCATCCAGTTGCCTCTCAACCTGTTCACGATTTGATGAAAAAATACATTCCTCAACCTGCTCTTTGCCCAATGTGCTCAGGCACCGTCCCTGGAGCAGTTCGCGCACTTTGTCAAAACCTATCTTACTCTCAAAATTCGATGGGTAAATATCCATACCTGATTGTTGATTACGCCACAAAAATAAACAGGAAATTCGGGTTTTAAGAAGTTTAAAAGATTATACTTCATTTACATTTTTAGAGTTTAAAATAAATATCTGTAAATCAGGTAACAAATGGATTATAATGCCAATTAATCCATCTTCTATCCGTTTAGTTCAACATAAAAAAACGAATTTATTTAAATGACTTAGAACCAAAATGCAACTACCCGAACAAACAGATATGATAAACTCCTCAAATTTGTATCAATTCTACCTTTTTTTAATTAATTTTTCTTTTTATTTGAACTATCTGTTAGTTAATATCTATCTTTCTTTAATTGAATCAAATTTTCAGTTATTTTTGTTCGTGGGTAATATAATCGAAAAATGGGTGACGGAGAGTCTATAATTAAAGGAATGGTTTTTAACAAGGTGACATTGGCTTTTCCCGAAAGGGAGGAGAAATTGTTCCTTCAAAAATATTTTTCCGACTCTCTCGTTCAATTCAGGATTGCATTTGCCTTAGTTGCAGGACTCTACGCTGCATTTGGCTACCTCGATTCTCATTTGGTTCCCGAGTACGAGCAACTTTTCCATGTAATCCGTTATTATATAGTTGTCCCCTTGTTGTTATTTGTACTTGCTGTTTCCTTTTTTGATTTTTTCCGAAAAGTCTGGCAGATACTTCTGTTCATTTGTTTTATTGTATCAGGTGCAGGAATCAGTATCATGAATACCCTAATACCCGAGAATTATGCCTATTATGCCGGGATGATGCTGATCTTTTCATCCGGGTATTTTTTTATCAAGCTCCGATTTTTCCTTTCTTCCATAGCAGGCTGGACGACATTGCTTTTTTTCAATATAGGAGCCATATGGTACGCTCATGCATCAACCATGATCATTATCAGCAATAATTTCTTCTTTGTAAGCGCCAACTTGATTGGGATGTTTGCCGCCTACAACATCGAATACTATGCCCGGCGCGATTTCTTCCTTAACCAGGAAATAGATATGCAAAAAGATGCTGTTGAGGAGATTAACAGAAATCTTGAAATCATAGTTGAGGAGCGGACAAAGGAACTCGTCGAAGCTAAAAACAAAGCGGAACAATCTGACAGGCTGAAATCGGCTTTTTTAGCCAATATGAGCCACGAGATCAGGACTCCCATGAATGCAATTGTCGGATTTGCCAATTTCCTCAGCGATGCGGAAGATGAAGAGGAACGCAATGAATGTTGCCAGTTGATCATCGAAAATGGAAACCACCTTTTGTCTCTTATTAACGACATCATCGACATTTCGAAAATTGAGGCAGGAATGTTGGAACTCAACAAGAGCGAGTTTGTATTAAATGACCTGATACAAGAGGTTTTAAGGATTTTTCTGAATGATCAGAATGTAAAAATAAAGGATCTGAAGATTTCGAGCAACAATGGGCTTAATACGACCGATTCAATAATCTATACTGACCGCAAAAGACTTAAGCAAATACTCATTAATCTGATCAACAATGCCTGTAAATTCACTGATCATGGATACGTCGAATTTGGATATAACCTTCATGACGAACTTCTGATATTTTACGTAAAGGATACGGGACAGGGCATTGAATTAGACAAGCAAAAGTTTATCTTTGAACGTTTTATGCAGGGGGCATTGGACAATACTCCTGACCATGAAGGTTCAGGTTTGGGACTGGCGATATCCAAATCATTTGTAAAATTGTTTGGTGGCGAAATATGGTTTGAGAGCGAAAAGGGAATAGGGTCCATTTTTTATTTTACTTTGCATTTCGATCGCGGAATTAGCTCAACCTTTAATCAAGATAAAATAAAATTTGAAATCATGGATGATAAATGGAAAGACAAAGTAATTCTCATTGCAGAAGATGTTGCAACGAATTATATATTATTGCAGAAATTCCTTCGAAAGACAGGTGCCCAATTGATCTGGGCAAAAAATGGGCAGGAGGCTGTTGATGAATGTCGTAACAATCAAAATATCGATTTGGTATTAATGGATATCAGGATGCCAGTATTGAATGGAATCGATGCAACTAAACAAATAAAGCTGATAAACCGTGATTTGCCGATCATTGCCCAGACAGCGTATGCAATGGATGGTGATGGTGAGCGCAGCAGGCAGGCTGGTTGCGACGATTATATCTCAAAACCCATTATTTTGAACGATTTTATGACGATAATCGAAAAATACCTTGGGAAGTAATACCACTATATTAACCACATTTATACCATGGAGCAGTTAGAACCTCACGATATTTCAGTTCTTTTTGTAGAAGATAATGAAGCAATCCTTGTTTTATATAACAGATTGATATCCAAGCGTGTAAAGCATTTTTTTACGGCATGTAACGGAAAAGAGGGATTGGAATTGTTTGGGAAATACAGACCCGATCTGGTTATCACCGACATAAGTATGCCAATTATGGACGGATTGGAAATGATTAAACGAATTAAAGAGATTGATCCCGATATTAAGGTGATCGTTATGTCGGCACATAGCAATCAGGAATATTTCCTAGAGGCCATTGACTTGAGCGTGAACGGTTATTTGATAAAGCCTGTAGATACGAAAAAACTCTATTCCCAAATCGATGAGCAGGCTACCTATATTTTGTTGAAACGCGAATCTGAAGAAAAGGAACAATGGCGTCGTCTGGCGGAAGAAAAACTAAGGCAGTCGGTGATCGAAAAAGACATTTTGCTAAAGGAGGTGCATCATAGGGTCAAAAATAATATGCAAATTATTTCGAGCATCCTTAAAATGCAGGAACGACTGATCAGCGACCCTGTGTTGATAAACGTACTTCAGGAAAGCCAGAACCGGATCAGGTCAATGTCGCTTGTTTATGAAGACCTCTACCGGAATGAAACTTTTGCCAATATTAAATTCCTGAATTATGCTAAAAACCTTTCCGGCAATCTTTTGAGATCCTATTCCGATATGCAGGGCAAGGTAAGGCTTGTTTACGATATTGAAGATGTTTTTTTACCTATGGATACCGGAATTCCTTGTGGCTTAATTCTGAATGAATTGATTACCAATTCTTTCAAATATGCTTTCAAAGACCGTGAAGAGGGGATAATTGCTATAAGGCTTACTGTAATCGATACGGGTAAATTTTTGCTGGAAATAAGTGATAACGGAGTTGGAATTGATAAGACGTTTGATATTGAAAATGCCAAATCAATGGGATTGAAGATTGTAAACAAATTAGTACAGCAAATTGATGGGACCATTGAATGTGATTTATCGGAAGGAACAAAGTTTATTATAAAATTTTAATCTTTTCAACCTATGTCGAAACTTAAAATACTGATTGTGGAAGATGAGCTTCTTGTCTCCACCGATATTGAGGAAAGCCTACTGAACATGGGGTACGATGTTCTGAATGCAGTAGCAACAGGAAAGGCTGCTCTTCGCGAGGTCGAAAAGTGTTTACCCGATGTTATTCTGATGGATATAATGCTCAAAGGTGACCTTACGGGAATAGAAACAGCAACCCTTATCAAACAGAAACACGACGTTCCAATTATCTATCTGACAGCAAATGCAGATATGTCCACAATCAACAAAGCAAAAATTTCGCTTCCTTATGGATATATCATCAAACCGTTTACCGATAAAGATCTTCAGACCAATATCGAAATAGCCCGATTTAAATTCGAGAATGATCTAAAAATGAAGATGGAGAGTGATCAGTTTAATCAGATCTTTGGGTTGGGAAAAGATAAAAAAGAGCATATTATTATTCAAGGGAAAAATGGTTTGGAAAGAATCCGACCCGATGATATTTATTTTATTGAAGGAACTGAAAATGGTTCAATTTTTCACCTTCTGGATGATGAAATAACCTCTGAAAAAAGACTTGACAAAATTGGCGAGTTGTTTCCCGGTGATGATTTCATGCAAATCAATGAAATGTTTATCGTTAACATTAAAAAAATATTTGTCGTGAAATTCCCTGAAATAATAATTGCTGACAAAATGAGGGTTTTATCAGTTGATGATGATAAAAAGAAACGACTTGAAGCGCAGATCCAAAAATAAAAATCTGAATTTTGTCTATAACCTTGGTAAATACCCATATGTATAAAGTAGAATTTCATCAAACAGTTGACGTTTTACTACCGGAGATTTTCATCAATAATGGCCCTGATAAGGAAGATTACCAACTGATATTCAGTATTATTGACCAAATTGGTGCCGATGAAATAGAAATATTGAGAAATAAAATGCGACCAATTCTCAATCCGGGAACTATAATTGGATTTTCTTTTACCAAACCTTTCGGATATAACGGAGACTTTTTTATTATCGAAAAAATTTACCAGAACTATGTTAGCCCTGATCCCATGTATAAAAAATGGGACGAGTTTTTTCACACTTTCCCTGCAGCTATTGCAGTAGTCAACCGCAAAAAACTGGCAAAAGATGTTTTATGCCAATTACACACAAATTCAGTAAATAATCAGGCTGATGTTTTGATCCTTGGAAGTGGACCAGTTACAGAGGTTTACGAATTTTTAACTGAACATCCTGAAAGTGGGTTGTATTTTGACCTAATTGATTTGGATAAACGTGCAATTGACTATGCAAAAGACAAAAACAGAAAATTCCAGGATAGGATGAATTTTTATAATTGCAACATCATCCGTTTTACACCTGACAAAACATATGACCTGATTTGGAGCGCAGGCCTTTTCGATTATTTTAAGGATAAACACTTTGTTTATTTGCTTAAAAAGTATTACGAATATTTGAACCCTGAAGGAGAGATGATCATAGGCAATTTTGCCACGGGGAATCCTTCACGAAAAATCATGGAAATTTTGGGTGATTGGTTTTTAGTCCATCGTTCTTCTGACGAATTAACGAATTTTGCGTTTCAGGCCGGAATCCACCCTTCAAAAATTGATGTCGTAAGCGAACCATTGGGAATCAACTTGTTCCTAAGAATTAGAAAATGACCTCCTTAAAACGTATTTGCTGAATATTCAAGATCATTAATTCACAAATATAAAGACCAGGTAGGCATGACTTCAAATCACAAATAATGTTTGACCACTTTTAATTCTCAATTCGTGAATTAGTGGTCAGTTTTTATACCCTTGAATCGGTTGTCATATTTTTTATAGTTATTGGTGATCTTATTCTTTATAAAACTACCCTTTTGTAAACCAATGACTTTTCTCCAAAGTTGACCAATAATCCAAGTCGATAATCAGTTACACATAAATAGTTCATAGTCAGTCCCAGATGTTCATCGGTAAGTGCTTTAATGGCTTTAACTTCGAGTAGGATTTTGTTGTATAAGGTAAAGTCCGCATAAAACTTATGTGGTAGGATAACATCCTTGTATTGAACAGCGAACTCCTTTTCTCGGGTATAAGGGATGCCTGCTTTTATAAATTCATATTCCAGAGCATCCTTATAAACTATTTCCGAAAACCCTTTACCAAGATAGTTGTGTACTTCCATACATAATCCAATAATTTCATACGATTCTTCTTTGTAGATTATCTCTGTCATGGCTATAAATTTTACCAAAAGTTTAACATGAAATCAGTAATGTCCACTAATTTACGAATTATTCCCGAATTAGTCGTCTTGAAATTCATAAATTCGTGGTCAGTTAAAAAAGGATTTAAAATCTGAAGGTTTACCTTCCTTTTCAGAATATAATAATGAAGGGTAATTGGATTTGGAAGCTTGTTCAGAGGATCAGAAAACAAAAAAGATAAACAGATTCTAAAACGGTGTAATATGGATTAACAATACTTTTTGACCAAGAATTCACGAATTAAGAACAACCAATGTTTAATAAAATTCGTGAATTCATGGACAAAAATAGGTGTGTGGTTTTATTTTTGGGAGCGAGATATTTTCTTATTTTTTGGAGATTCCATCTTTGAATCTGTTTTTATCCAGCAATCGCGATAATCGTGAATAAAATCGGTAATGTTGCGGGGAGCATGCCCAGTGATGTTCCGGAATACATCATTTACATAATTCATTTTGCCGCTTCTTGCTGCATTATAAAGCAAAGAAAGAGTAAGCACATAAAGCATCTGCTTCTTATCGAGCAACTTCTGTCGTACAAATTTGATTGCCGATGGACGAGAGTATTTTATTTCGCGACCCAGTTCTTTTGAGAAAATCCGGGCAATCTGGTAGAAATCCATTACTTCCGGCCCAGTGATCTCATAAGCCTGATGTTCGTGTCCGGGATTCATCAATATGGTAACTATTGCTTCGGCTACATCCCTTACATCAATATAGTTTACAAGCCCAAGACCCCCAGGAATATTAATCCTATCATGTTCCTGAATATCATGACGATGCAGTGTTGAAAGGTTCTGCATATAGAGCGAAGGCCGAAGAACTGTTGTGGGAATAGTCAGTTTCTTAATATGGTTCTCGGTTCGGTGGTTAGCAAAAATCCGGTTTCTCTCGGCACCTACAATTGAAATAAAAACGATTTGCTTAACCCCTGCCTTTTCGGCTTTTGTAAGAAATGGGAAAATATACCTTGTAACATCAGTTACCTGATTGGGACGTATCAGTACAATTTTAGTAACCCCCTCAAGAATAGCATCATAAGTGCCAGGCTCGTCAAACTCAAAATGGCAAAAATTACAATTTTCAACACCTGGGATCTTTTTGGCCCTGTCAATATCGCGAACTGCTGCTACAACCTCAATACCGGGATACTTTTTACTTTCCAGCAATTTTAAGGTGGTCAAACCGACATTGCCGGTAGCGCCGGTAATTAGAATTTTATCCATAAACATGCAAAATTCAGTAAAGTAATAAAGTTGAATATCTGAAATTCAGCATTGCAAAAATAAACCTTTTCAATTAAACTTGTTCATTTATTTGTGGTTCGTGCAAATATATCCCATAATAATTCATTTTCATCATTTATTCTTAATTTACTAAAATCTGAATATCTTTGGACAAATAAAAATTTCCTGATTTCAGAGAAATGCAATTCAAAACAACGATTGTAGTATGAAAATTTTATATGTAATAGTCATTTCATCTTTGTTTACCTTTCCCCTTTATGGGCAGAAAAGAGCCATGAAACATTTGTACGGAGATAAAGGGAAAGATTTAAGCCCTATGTTAAGTCCCACAATTCAATTAACAGAGTTGATGAAAGAATTGTATTATGTTCCCGGAATAAAGGCAGGTGTAATATTGAATAAAAAATTTACTTTCGGAGCCATTTATAATTTTACGATTAAAGATAAGCAACTGCCAAAATTAAAAGGTAATGGCTCGATGGGGATGAAATGGGGGGGGGTATTATTTGAATATACACTCTGGCCACTTCAAAATGTACACTTGACACTGCCTTTTTCTGCCGGGATGGGGCAGTTGAACCTCCTTGATACAATTAGCGTACCAGGCCAGAGGCTAACTGATAATCCATCTTTTATCTTTGCTGAACCCGGACTTGCATTGGAATTCAATATTTGGAAATATGCCAAGATTGAGATTGGCGGTGGTTATCGCTATACAAATAATGCAACCAACGTTATTAAAGCCTATGACCTAAGTGGCTTCTCATTTAATGTATCCCTAAAATTCGGATTATTTGACTATCAGGAGACTAAAAGGGAGAGGGATCGGATGAAAATGCTCAAGGAACAACGTAAAAAAAACGAGATGGAATTAAGGAATGAAAAAATCATCCAGGAAAGGAACGATAAGTTAAATGAGAAGATAAACGGACCAAGAAATAAAAAGGTCAAAAAAAGGAAATAATGGAAATAATAGAAATAATAGAATACTTAAACTGTAAAAAATCATGAAAAAACTGATTAATCTTTTTGTCTTGGTCCTTGTGGGATTCGTTATTGTTTACTTTTCTTTCCCGGTAATTGCTTATGGTTTTTGGGGATTCCCTTTTGCGCTTATAGCCCTGATTGCTATATGGATAATGATAAACAATCCGATAACAAGCCAATCAAGTCCTGCACAAATCGTTAGCCAGGTAAAAAAGAATAATTTGAGGATTCCACTGACAATTATTTTAATACTACTTTTGTATATGACCATTGTTCCCTTGGTGACTTCATGGGCATTATTTCGGACTAAAGATTACAGGAACCTTATCGGAAATATCGAAATTGGGGAGAACCTGTCGGTACATATGGCTCCTATATCCATTGAGAAAATCAGGATTGTCGATCAAAAATTGGCAAATCTTCTTGGCGATAAGGTTCTTGGGGCACAACCCGCATTGGGGAGCCAGGTGCGTTTAGGTACTTTTAATATTCAGAAAGTCCGCAATGAGCTCTATTGGGTGGCCCCACTTTTACATTCAGGTTTTTTTATGTGGCAGAAAAATAGTAAAGGGACAAATGGATATGTAATGGTAAATGCCACTAATGAAAGGGATGTTAAACTGGTTCAGGAAGTTAACAATCATAAAGTATTTGTCAGGTACCAATCCGAATCCTATTTGTTCGACAACCTTAAACGGTATCTATATTTTAAAGGTTATTTCAATACTGGTTTAACCGATTACACTTTCGAAATTGATGATGAAGGAAACCCATATTGGGTAGTCACCAAATATAAGAAAAAGGTGGGGTTTTATGGCGATGACGCAGTTGGTGTCGTAGTTGTCAATACAGAAACCGGTGAAACCAAGGATTATACGATTGCCGATGCACCAGCTTGGGTTGATAGGATCCAACCAGAGCAGCTTATTGAAAATCAATTAAATGACTGGGGAAAATACGTGAAGGGATTTTGGAATTTCTCAAACGAGGACAAACTTCAGATCACGGAGAAAGTTTCGTTAGTCTATGGAGAAGATAATAAATCGTATTGGTACACTGGCTTGACCTCTGTTGGGGCCGATGAAGCCACAGTTGGGTTTGTGCTGGTTGATACACGTACGAAACAAGCGGTTTGGTATAAACAGAGCGGTGCGACTGAATTTGCAGCTACAAATTCTGCAATTGGTAAAATTCAAGAGAAACGATATTCGGCCTCTTCTCCAATTCCCTATAATATAAATGGCATTCCCACTTATGTGATGACTTTGAAAGATGATGGGGGTTTGGTAAAAATGTTTGCTATGGTGGCTATTGAGGATTATACAATTGTTGGTGTCGGTAATACGTTAAGAGAAACACTGATGGCATATAAGAATGCCTTTAATATGACCGGTAATAAACTGAATGCAAAAAATTCGGCTCAGAAAGTATCGGTCAGTTCGGTTGTAACAAGGATAAACAGTGATGTTAAGAATGGAAACAGTTTTTATTATTTTACGATAAAAGACCGGAAAAGTATTTTTATCGGATCGTCGCAGATATCGAACGAACTTCCGGTTTCAAGTGTGGGAGACAGTATTCAAATTACTTATGATTCTGATACACAGGGAATTATTGATATTTCAAGCTTTAAAAACCATAGTTTGCAGAATAATTAAAGTATCAAAACAGATATTTTCACTTTCTTGTAACTACACTATGAAATTTATCATTTTTTTTTACCTTTGCTTTCATACTATCATTAATTAAAGGTTTTCACTCCTAATTTCATTTTTTTATGGATTTCAAAAAATTTATCGTAATTCCTGTGTACATCGCAGTTTTAGCTTCTGCGTTTATTGTATTGGATCAACTGCTTAGCCCCATTATGCCAATCGCTGGCAATAAGGGGTTTGGCTGGGTAACCTTTCAGGCCTGGGCCATGTATTTCCTTGCTGGATGTACTGTAAAAGGAGGGATCCGCACCTTTCTGGGTTATGTCTTAGGCCTTCTCTCGGCGATTATTATTATGAATCTGGCTGGGGCATTTAGTAGTACTGGCTTCTGGATGGTTCCCATTGCTGTATTGATTATGGTCATTCCAATGTGTTCCTTGGAAAGGGCCAACTCTTACATCGATTTTGTGCCTGCTGTATTTGTTTCTTCTGCAGTGTTGTTTGCCTTTGCTCAGATTTATTCAGGCAACACATTGACCGATTTGACCAACTACTCAATTACTATCCTTGTTTATTGCGCAATCGGCATGGTTCTGGGATACATCACGATTTCCATAAGAACCGCCTATGAAAAGATGGTGGCAAAAACTTCGAAGTAAATCGATTGAAACTATTAAAAAAGCCACCAGGGGAATATTTACCTGGTGGCTTTTTTAATAGTTTTGGGGGAGTAATATCTTTAACTTCATTTGATCAACACCTTATTTACCAATTACTTCCACAGGTATCGTCAGCGAAAAGGTACTACCGATATCAGGTTCAGAAACAACCTTTAGCTCGCCTTTGAGAATGTTGGCTATCTTTTTTGAAATCGCCAAACCGATCCCTATACCTCCATAAGCCTTGGTAGTTGTATCATCGCCCTGCCTGAAAAAATCGAAAATAATGCCTTGCTTCTCTTTTGGAATACCTATCCCTGAATCTTTAATATAGAACATCAGCGTTGAGCCATCCTCAATCTTGAAGCCAAACTCTATTGACCCATTATGCGTAAACTTGACGGCGTTTTTAAAAAGGTTGTTCAATACTTTATTGATTTTATTTTTATCGGTGGTGATCATTGTTGATAACCACCGGGTATCTGGTTTAAAAATCAACTTAATGAGATCGTTCTTATCGGAAGCGGACAAAAGACTTTCCAGCGACACCTTATTCTCAATAAATAGCTCCATTAAACTAAAAGTCTGGTAACGCAGCCTGATGTTTTCCTGTTCGACCAGCGCGAGATCAAACACGTCCTCAACATAGGAAAGAAGGCTTTTACCGCTTATCTGAATCGTTGCAGCAAAAGACGCATTTTCTTCGGGGGCAACCCCCGACATGATCAATTCACTAAAACCAAGGATATGATTAAGCGGGGTACGGAGTTCATGGTTCATCATTGC
>JBAXWR010000113.1:0-21914 GCA_037128295.1 Mariniphaga sp. | reverse complement strand
TAGAAGCTCTATCTGGAATTTCAGCCGATGAGGCAAAGTCCCAATTGATCGATTCTTTGAAAAATGAGGCCAAAACGGAAGCGATGTCCTTTATCCAGGAAATTATGGATGAGGCTAAGATGACAGCCAACAAGGAGGCCAAAAAGATCATTGTCAAATCAATTCAGCGTGTAGCATCCGAAACTGCAATTGAAAATTCGGTTACTGTTTTTCACATCGAAAGTGATGAAATCAAAGGCCGAATTATCGGGCGTGAAGGGCGTAATATACGTGCCCTTGAAGCCGCAACCGGTGTTGAAATCATTGTTGACGATACACCCGAAGCAATCGTTCTTTCTGCATTTGACCCTGTCCGTCGCGAAATCGCAAGACTTGCTTTGCATCAGTTGGTTACAGATGGTAGGATACATCCTGCAAGGATCGAAGAGGTAGTCAATAAGGTGAAAAAACAAGTTGAAGAAGAGATCATCGAAACCGGAAAGCGGACAACGATCGATCTTGGTGTACATGGGCTGCACCCCGAATTGATACGCATGATCGGAAAAATGAAATATCGTTCATCGTACGGACAAAATTTGTTGCAGCATTCCCGTGAGACAGCAAACCTTTGTTCTATTATGGCCGCAGAACTTGGTTTAAATCCCAAAAGGGCAAAGCGTGCCGGATTATTGCATGATATTGGAAAAGTTCCGGATGATGAACCAGAATTGCCACATGCTATCCTTGGCATGAAACTCGCAGAGAAATTTAAAGAGAAACCAGATATTTGCAATGCCATTGGTTCCCACCATGACGAAGTTGAAATGGATAGTTTACTTGCCCCAATTGTTCAGGCTTGCGATGCTATTTCAGGTGCACGTCCTGGTGCAAGGCGTGAAGCTGTCGAGTCTTACATCAAACGGCTCAATGACCTTGAAAACATGGCTTTATCTTATCCTGGTGTGACAAAGACATATGCCATTCAAGCTGGTCGTGAGTTGAGGGTAATTGTTGGAAGTGATAAAATGACCGATATTGAAGCAGAAAACCTTTCTTACGATATCGCAAAGAAAATCCAGGATGAAATGACCTATCCGGGGCAGGTAAAAATTACGGTTATTCGCGAAACCCGTGCCGTAAGTTATGCAAAATAAAACAAACAAGTTTTTTAAGGAATAAAAAAAGGAGCTAAAAGGCTCCTTTTTTTCATTCAGAATTTCTGTAGTTTCTCTATTAACTGCATGGCAATGGCGGCCTTGTCAGCAAGACCTTTTAATAGGTAACTATCCTTTAATAAGGTCAATAGCTTTTTTATGTGTTTTCCTTCGTTAAGTGGAACAATGTTTTCTGACGTACCTTCCTTGATATCATGAACAACAAACTCCAACTCCTTTGCCCCTAAAATCGCTCCTTTGTGTTCCATGTTGATATAGAACAGGTAGGGATGAGTGTTGTCGCCATACACCTCTTTGGAGATTTCAGGTTCGTAATATCCCAGAATTACAAATTGCCCGAGGCTTAGGGGATGGATTGGAAGGTTAAGTTTTTTTGCCAGAATACAATATAAGGTGGCCAAAGAGAGCTGATTCCCTTTTCGCGATACAAGTAAATTATTTAGCAGGTAATTCTCAGGTGCATTAAGATCTGCAAGGTTCAGCTCAAAATGGTAAAAATTGTAAAAAATATGGTTGATGATGGCTACTTTTTCAATTATGGTCAGGGAGTCGTTCAATTCTATCCAGATATCGAGATAAATACGTTGAATAAGCTGTTCGATTTTTTCGGGAAGGATTGTTGGATAATGGATAGAACTTACAAGTATCCAACCATCCAGAAGACTTTTATCCTCCGAATTGGCCCATTGAGCGGTTTTATCGATAAGTTTCCGTATTTTTAATTGCCTGATAATTTGTTCAAGCCGTTCATGTTGAAGCAGGCTGGCAGGCGAACTCAGGGTGTATTCCAAAACCGGCAATATATCTGGTCCTGCCGCAATTATTCGATCACGTACCGCAAAATAAACTTCATCATCGTGATCATCGATCAGCGCCAGCAAAGTATCAAAATTCACGATATTTTCCATTCCGATTATTGCGTAAGTTTATTGAGTATCTTTAAAATAAGTTGCCTCATATTGGGTTTATAATCGGCACTGGCATTGCGGTTTATCCGGTTCGCTATTATAATACAAACAGTAAGCGCTTTGTGGCCAAGTAACCTGCCAAGTCCATAAATGGCAGAGCATTCCATTTCATAATTTGTGATTTTCATTCCTTTGAACCGGAACGATTCGATTTTATCGTTTATCTGACGGTCAATAATATTTAAACGTAACTCTCTTCCCTGTGGTCCGTAAAAACCGGGGGCTGAAATTGTAATTCCGGAAATAAAACCGTTATCTGCAATCTTATTGTAAAGATCTTCGTCACAATCTACTACGTATGGTGAGGCCAACAAGGGATTCCATGAAGTGTAGGATTTGAATGCCTGCTCAAATTCTACGTCGGCAATTTCTTCCCTCCGTTCATAAAAATTCATCAAACCATCAAATCCGATCGCTTTGCATGAAATCAGGAAAGCATCAACAGGGATATCGCCTTGTAATCCTCCTGATGTCCCGATCCGAATTAGATTAAGGCTTGTTTTCTCTGCCTTGATTTCCCTTGTTACGAGATCAATATTCACAAGTGCGTCAAGCTCGTTGACCACAATATCAATATTATCAGTTCCAATTCCGGTTGAAAGGACTGTAATCCTATGTCCTTTATATTTACCGGTAACAGTAACAAATTCCCTGTTTTGGACCTTAAATTCAATTTCATCAAAAAAACCGGATATCAAATCTACCCGATCAGGATCACCGACCAGAATTACATCATTGGCCAGTTGGCCTGGTTTAAGATGTAAATGAAAAATTGAACCGTCTGGATTAAGGATCAATTCGGAAGGAGCTATTTTGTTTGTCATCACAATATTTTAGAGTACTTACCAAAACTATTTAAAAAAATGGACATTTCAAAAAACAGTATTAAATAATGAGTTCTTTTGTTCATAATTGATATTTTTGCAAAAAAAAACGAAATGATCCAACGAATTCAAACTATCTATTTTTTAGTTGCTGAGATGCTAATCAGCATATTATTCTTCTTTCCTTTCGCTGAAATTGTGGGTAAGGAAGGAAAAATCTATCAACTTGATTTTAAGGAATTTTATCCTGATATGGTTCAAAAAACCGGTTGGATTGGTAGTCCGTTATTTTTATTGGGTGCGGTATGCTTTCTGCTTATTCTGGTAACGATTTTTCAATATAAACAACGTGTACTTCAGATCAGGTTGGCCATTATTGCCATTGTCCTTCTGTTAAGTCTGGCTGGCCTGATTTTTTACTATGGTAAGTCAGCCGAAAAGATGGTTTCAGGAGCCGGTTCATTGAACCTGGTTGTTTTATCGCCCTTGATAGCTACAATTATTATCTATTTGGCAATCAGGGCTATCAATAAAGACGAAAAGTTGGTCAGGTCAATTGACCGTATTCGATAAAAGAAAAGCCGGAGTTTATCCGGCTTTTCTTTTATCGTTAGTTATTATCAGAATATTGCAGAAAGTTTTTCACATATTGCAGTAAGAAATGCTTCGTCATCTTTTGTGAATGGGGAAGGTGAGTGGGAATCAATGTCAATTTCCGCAACAAATCGCCCTTCTTTCAAAATAGGAACTACAATTTCGCTTTGAACATCGATACTACAGGCGATATAATTCCCTTCCTGGCTAATGTCCTGCACGACTTTTAATGTTTTGCTTTCGGCCACTTGCCCACACACTCCTTTTCCAACAGGTATTTGGGTATGTTCGGTCGGTTTTCCACAAAAAGGGCCGAGTACCAATTTTGAATGATCATTATCCAGCATATAAAAACCCACCCAATCATAATGGTAAACCTTGGATTTCAATAAATTGGAAATATCCGATAGAATCCCTTCCAGGGTTTTTCCTGAATTGATCATTAAATCAACTTCGTGAAGTAGTTGATGGCTAATATTATCTATCGTGTTCATTATTAACATATTAATAATCATTATTGAAAAAACAACATTTCATTTTCGTTGGTTATTTTTTCGCAATAGTAGCATTTCATAGCGATAGGTTTTATTGATAAAATCTCAAACCTGGTTGTTATATTTTCGCCATTGGTAATACATTTAGGATTGAAACAATGGACGATACCTTTTATCTCCCTGGGAATTTCAACAACTTTTTTCTCTATCACCTCATAATTGCGGATAATGTTCAGTTTGGCATGGGGGGCTACTAGTGCGATCTTGTTTAATTCCTCGTCAGCAAAATACCTGTTGGCTATTTTAATAATTGCTTTTGCACCCATTGCTTTGCTATCGAGGTTATTCCCAAAAGTAACCATTTGGCTGCAATCTTCGAGTTTAAGGATTTTAATTACCTTAAAAAGTGCTATGGTAGGGATATGGTCGATCACCGTTCCATCTTTGATCGCACTGACTTTGAGTTGTTTTTGCATAACTAAAGTATTGAAATTTATTTAAGGTTCAATAAATGGGCTATAATTGCCATTCTTGTATATACGCCGTTTTTTGCCTGGGTGAAATAGTAGGCTTTAGGATTGCTGTCAACATCAGTATGGATCTCATTGATTCTTGGCAGCGGATGCAGTATTTTCATTGTCTCCTTTGTATTTCTGAGCATTTCGTTGCGTAAAATATAGACGTTTTTGACCTTTTCATATTCGACCGGATCTATAAAACGTTCTTTCTGAACACGTGTCATATAAATAATATCGGCAGCATTTATGATATCGGTGAACTCTGCATGTTCAAAATACTTGACCCCTTTTTCTCTGAGATGGATTTTATATTCATTTGGCAAGGCAAGTTCGGGTGGGGCAATAAAATTAAAAATCGGATTATGGAATTGGAGCAAGGCCATAATCAGGCTGTGGACAGTACGTCCGTATTTCAGGTCTCCTACCAGAAACAGGTTAATGTTGTCGAGGCGTCCCTGGGTTTTGAGGATCGAATACATATCGAGCAATGTTTGCGATGGGTGCTGGTTTGCACCGTCTCCTGCATTGATTACCGGTACATTTGATATTTCAGAGGCATATCGGGCACTACCTTCCAGCGGATGGCGCATGATGATCATATCAGCATAGTTGCTGACCATCCTAATCGTATCGTGCAGGGTTTCGCCCTTCGATACACTTGATGAGGAGGAATCGGAAAATCCAATTATCTTGCCTCCCAATCTGTTGATGGCTGTTTCAAAACTTAACCTGGTACGGGTCGAAGGTTCAAAAAACAATGTTGCGATTACCTTTCCCTGAAGCAATTTTTGATTGGGGTTTGCCTCAAAATCTTCGGCGAGGTGCATTATTTTCAAATACTCCTCTTTGGTGAAATCTGTAATCGAAATCAGGCTTTTTGTTTGCATAAATATTTAATTTACAGGTTGTTAATAAGGTGTCGAATGATTGTTTGATAATCTTGATTTGACTTAGTTCAATTCTTTAAGGGTTGCCGACTATTAAATGGGCTTTGAGATGATCAATTTTTCCCAGTTTCTCCATGACCCGGTCTTTCAATTGTTTCCTGACACAAAAATTTACCTTGCAACTATTGTCAAAATGACTCTCTTTAAGCTCTAGTTGATATTCCTTTAATACTGTCATAAAATCGTTCATTGCCAGATAATCGAAATTGGCCTCGATTGTTATTTCAATGACCTTTTCAACAACAGTGGCATTGTTCAGAACCTCAGCAGCAGCCTGTTTGTAAGCATTTGTTAATCCACTGGTACCTAATAGTATACCTCCAAAGTATCTTACCACGATAACAAGGATATCTGTTAATCCATGTTGCTGAATCTGGCTGAAAATAGGCCTTCCAGCCGTTCCTGACGGTTCACCGTCATCATTAACCCTAAATGATCGGTGATCCGCTCCAAGCCTCCATGCAAAACAATGATGCCGCGCACTGTGGTGTTCTTTCATTAAGCTTGCAATGATCTCCTTTATCTGTTGTTCATCCGAAACCGGAAAAGCAAAGGCAATAAAACGGCTCCCTTTTTCTTTAATCAGACCTTCGTTTGGTGCTAATATAGTTTTATAGGTATCTGTATATTCCATAAAACGGGACAATGTTTTCCTGGCATTCAAAAAAGCATTTATTGAATTGAAGCCAAAAAGAAAGCAGACTACAAAGTCTGCTTCCAATGATTTATTAATACTTTAATTTCACCTCAATTTCGTCAAGATAAACTTTAAAATTCTTATCGGTATCTTTAAGATTGGCGACAGTACGGCATGCATGAAGGACCGTTGCGTGGTCTTTCCCCCCAATTTGTGACCCGATTGCCGCGAGGGAAGATTTTGTCAATGATTTTGAAAAATACATTGCAATTTGCCTTGCCTGTACGGTTTCCCTTTTCCTTGTATTGACAATCAACGAATCGACAGGGAGATTAAAATAGTCGCAAACTGTTTTGGTAATATAATCTATCGTTATTTCGCGTACCGAGCATTTTACCAGTTTATTGATCATTTTGACGGCCAGATCTATCGTTATCTCCTTTTTGTTGAGTGTCGATTGTGCGAGTAACGAAATCAGTGCCCCCTCCAACTCGCGGACATTGCTGTTGATGTGGGAGGCGATGTATTCAAGTACCTCTTCGGGTAATACAATACCATCTTTGTAGATTTTTTTTCGCAGGATGTTCATGCGAGTCTCAAAATCAGGAACCGACAAATCAGCTGTTAATCCCCATTTGAACCGCGAAAGAAGCCTTTGCTCCAGGCCTTTTAATTCAATGGGAGGTTTATCCGAGGTAAGGATCAATTGTTTCCCCGTTTGATGTAAGTGGTTGAATATATGGAAGAATGTTTCCTGCGTTTTTTCTTTTCCTGCAAACTCCTGAACATCATCAATGATAAGGACATCAATCATTTGATAAAAATGAAGAAAATCGTTACGGTTGTTATTGCGCGTTGCTTCTGAAAATTGTGTCTGGAATTTATTCGCATTCACGTAAAGAACTATTTTATCAGAGAAACGTTCTTTAACTTCTATTCCAATTGCCTGTGCAAGATGGGTTTTGCCCAATCCAGAGTTTCCATAAAGCATTAATGGATTAAAAGCAGTCCCACCTGGTTTTTGTGCAACAGCATAGCTCGCACTTCTCGCAAGCCGATTACACTCACCTTCGATAAAGTTGTCGAAAGTATTGTCTTGTTTTAGCTGTGGGTCAATATTCAGTTTTTGGATTCCCGGAATGACAAATGGGTTTTTAATTGTGTTCTCATCCTGAAAGGATGCAGTTACCGGCCTGTTTTTCAGATTGTTGTTCTGATTCGTTGGCAATTTGACCGTATAAGGTTTGTTGTTGGCATTTTGATTATTGTCAACAACGACACTGTATTCGAGTTTGGCACCCGTACCAAGCTCTTTCCTTAAGGTTTTTCTTAAGATATCGATAAACTGCTCTTCGAGGTACTCATAGAAAAACGGACTTGGTACCTGAATAGTGAGAATATCCTTTTCAAGTTTGATCGGAACGATGGGTTCAAACCAAGTTCTGTAACTGATGTACGGAACGTTATCTTTGATAATCCTCAGACAATTTTCCCAGATATGATGATGATCCTTATTCATTATAGGACTTAGGTAAATAAAATTAAACCTTGAAATATTTTTCTCCAGCGCAAAGGTTGGAATAATTTATTTTGAAAAAAACTGCTTAAAAATTTGCATAATTCTATGGTTTTAAAATTCAGTGTATTGCAGAAAAAATTATTTATTTAAAAAATTAATGTATTCATAATCAATAAGTTATACTTCAATTATTTGCAAGCATTTGATTCATTGTATTTTGTGGAGGATGATCCCGTCAAAGATTTTTAATGAATTGAATACTTTTGAATAAAACAGAAATGTGAAAAACCCCTCTTTCTATTGGTCTAAAAGTAAAGTAAAAAAACAAATCAAAAACTAATTTTTCATCAATTTTAGTGCATTTTTTAAACTTATCTCTTTTCCGTTTTTGAAAGCCTTTAAAATAGCCTCTGGAAAAGCACTTTGTGATTTATTTAGAATCATTCTAACTTTATCATAGGATGATTCGGGTTCTGTCAAGTAGTAATATTTGTTGTCCGATTTAACTTCAGAAACCTTGTCAAGTCCTTTAAATTGAGGGGATTGAAGGCTTAAGGGACTGGCTGAAGATAGTAATTGGATTCTAAATGTAAGACTTTCAGTGCTTTGATGATTCGAGGCGGTTGAAACATTAACTTCGCGGCCCAAATCGATAGCTGCAAAATGGACATACCTTTTCGGATTTAATCGAAAATCGACGAGCAACCGATTCAGGTTATCGCTGGAATTTGCGAGGTTTTGATACAATTGTGGATCGTTCACCAGTTTTCCGATTGTTCCGTTAGCAGTATCGATTTTACTCAAAACCGACTGCAAATTGGTGATCGAAGAATTCAGATGGTTGACAGTCCTGTTTATATCAAGTTTTACGAGCGAATCGCTGAAAGTCGAGAAATTGCCCATGATGTTCCCAAGTTTGACAGTGTTGTTTTTCAGGTTGGCGGTAACATCTGTAATATTGGTTATGGTGGCTGAAAGGTTTTTCTTTTGGTTTGATGTTACTTCATTAAGGTCGCCTGAAATTTTCTCAAGATTGATTAATGTGAGGTTGATTTGCCTGAAACTTTCTGCAATGTTTCGCTGCGATTCATTATTGAAAATCTTTGAGGCTGTTGAAACGATCGAGTCAAGGCTTTCGATGAGCCGTTCGGCTTTTGCTTTTATCGGGGCAATTTGCTCATTGACCTGTTGCATGATGTCGGGGGCCATTTTCGTCTTCAAGGTATCATTTTCCTGTAATAGTTTCTCCGATTTTGCAAGGTTGATTTTTACGACTTTTGATCCGAGCAGGTCACTACTGGCGATCTCGGCCGAAGTACCAACTGGCAATGGAAAATTGTTGTGAATGGCAATTCTGACAATTAAATCTCCCGATAAGTCTTCAGCGAAATAGATTTCCCTCACATAACCTATTTTTAAACCATTTAAAGTGACCAAGGTAGTTGCTTCGAGCCCGCCAACATTTTGATAGCGGGCAAAAAAGGTCTTTTCTGTCCTGAATAAATCCCTTCCTTTTAGGAAATTAATTCCCCAGATCAGGATTGTAAGACAGATGACCGTCAAAATTCCGATTTTTGTTGTTTTTGTGAGCTTCATTTCTTGTAAAATATTTTGATTGCAAAAATACACAGGATTAAGGTTTAAAAAAAGACCAATCCTATTTCTTATTGTTTAAAGCTTCTTTAATTGAAATTGGCTGGTTACCTTTAAAAGCAACAATGAAAGCATCTGGAACTTTTATACGGATAGATGGCAGATTTTGTTTCGTTTTTGCAAGGGAACCCGATTTGAAACAATAATATTTGAAATATTCACCAATCCTGATTTCAATAATATTTTCGATCCCTTTAAAAACACTTGAGCTTAAAGGAATTTTTTTGAGCGAGGCAGCAAGTTGAATAGCGAATGTAATCTCGTCCGGTTGATATTGGACCTTATCAATCTTCTGTTCAACAACAGGTTTATTCTCTTGTTTAACAGTAGGTTTAACATCTTGTTTAACTATTGGATCTTTACCCGGACCGGTTTCTTTATTCACTGAAGGTTTAATATTTTTATCGATCGAATCTTTATTTTTCCTTTCCTTCTCTTCTGCCTGTGGTGATGTTTCTTTCTTTACAATTTCGACTGGTGGGCTTGTAGCTTCAGCAGTATCGGCCTCCTTTTTAATTGTTTTTTGTTGTGCGGAAGCTAGGTTGATCCGTGAGTCATATTTTTCCTTGTACGATTGAAATGAGTTAAATATGGATAATGCAAGTGTTTCTTTTCCTGAATTGGTCATCAGGTAATTTGCTTCTGAAAGGTTGCTTAAATAACCGGTTTCGATTAAAACACCCGGCATAGCGGTTTCACGTAAAACCAAAAAACCGGCTTGTCTGACATCCCGGTTTGCCCTTTGCGCATGTTGTTTAAAATTATCCTGTAATACTCCCGCAAACAGAACGCTCTGGTCGATGTGTGTATTTTGAATCAGCTCGAAAAGGATATACGATTCAGACAAATTCGGATTAAACCCTTCGTAACGAGTTGTGTAATCTTTTTCGAGCAGGATTACGCTATTTTCTTTTTTGGCAACATTGAGGTTGTCTTCTGTTCTGTGAAGGCCTAGAACATAGGTCTCGGTTCCTTTTACTGAGGGTGTATTGCAATAGTTGGCATGAATAGAAATAAAAAGATCTGCATTAATTTTATTGGCTATAACAGATCGTTCATAAAGGGGTATGAATACATCAGTACTTCTGGTATAGACAACTTTTACATCCGGCAATCTCTCTTTGATGAGTTTACCCAAATTCAGTGCAATTGCAAGCACGATATCCTTTTCGCGTGCATTTCCAACTACCGCTCCAGGGTCTTTCCCGCCATGCCCCGGATCGATAACCACAGTTTCGAATCTATTGCGTGGTTGGTTTTTACAAAATAACGGGTTACATATCAGTAATGCAACAATAACCAAAAGTATTTTTTTGGTATCGAATGAACCCCAAACACCCCAAATGAATCTTCCTCTGATCTGTGCAATGTCCATAAAATGTTGTACTGATCGTAAATGATCGAGCACTACAAAAGTAGAAGATTAAATTATTTTTTCAGGTTGTAACTTTCTCTAAATGGTTTTTTTACTTTTGCCCTATGCAATGCGTTGCAGTAATGTCAGATTTAACTTGATTTGGAAACGTTTTGAGCAAGTTTCAATTTTTATCTTCCCTTGGTGTCATCCTTGTCCTGGCGCATGGAATTATTTTTGGGCAGGAGCTTAAGAATAAAAGGACTAATACAGTTGAAAAACAGAGAGTTCCTTTTTCAGAAATGCAGAAGCTGAGTCATCCGCTTAGGCCGGACAGCATGGGTATTTCGAAAAAAGATTCAATTGTTACGGACAGTTTATCCCCTGAAGAGAGCGCCGGTTTTGATGCAGAAGTGGAATATATCGCCGATGGTTACATTACAATGATCCAGAATAGTAAGGGCAACAAGATCGTTATGTACAAAAATGCCCAGGTAAAGTACAAAGATATTGAACTAAAGGCGGCCTATATCGAACTTAACCGTGACAGTAACCTCATTTATGCCGTTGGAAAACCTGACTCAACAGGCGCGATAACAGGCAAGCCTGTCTTTAAGCAGGGAGACCAGGAGTTTGAAGCCGATGAGGTACATTATAATTTTAAAACAAAAAAAGGGATTGTTACAGGTGTTGTCACCGAACAGGAAGGTGGGTTTGTACACAGTGGAAGAACCAAACTGATCAATGATTCGACCTATTGCCTTCGCAACGGTAAGTACACTACTTGTGATGCCGAACATCCCCATTTCTGGCTTGAAATGACCAAAGCCAAGGTTCTTTCGAATAAGAAGATTGTTACCGGGCCGGCTTATCTGGTGATAGAAGATTTGCCATTGTATTTTGTGTTTATTCCGTTTGGATTTTTCCCAAACTCACCCAAATATTCATCAGGATTTTTGATGCCATCCTATGGTGACGAGATCAACCGCGGTTTTTTCCTTCGCGATTTTGGATATTATTTTGCTGTAAACGATTATTTCGATGCTTCAGTAAAAGGAGACCTTTATTCAAAAGGGTCAAGAGGTATCAAGCTACATACCAATTACCGGTTGCGTTATAAATTTAACGGTTCCTTTGACCTCAAGTACTATAAAAATGTTTTTGGGGATAAAGGGCTTCCCGATTATAAAACGCAAAACGATTTTGCCATCACCTGGAGCCATTCCATGGATTCAAAAGCTAGTCCAAGTCAGACTTTTAGCGCAAGTGTGAATTTTTCTACAAGTTCTTTCGATCAGAACAATTCTTACACTACTGAAAACTACCTGACAAATACGAAACAGTCAAGTATCTCATATACAAAACGTTGGGAAAATTCGCCATTTACCCTTTCGGGCAATATGCGACATTCCCAAAATAGTCGTGACACAACAATAAGCCTTACCCTACCGCAGATGACCTTCAATATGTCGAGGATTTATCCCTTTAAATCAAAGACCCGTTCTGGGAAAGAAAAATGGTATGAGAAGATTGGATTGAGCTACTCTATGGATATGCAGAACACGATCAATACAAAGGAGAGCAAGCTTATGAGTTCATCCCTGATAAAGAACTGGCAAAATGGGATCAAACATTCGATCCCAGTCAGTACCTCTTTTAAAGCCTTGAAATACATCACAGTCAGCCCTTCCTTCAACTATGGTGAACGATGGTACACCCAACAGATCAGAAAACGTTACAATTCAACGACTAAGCAAATAGAGGTTTCGGACACCATTTATGGGTTTACCCGAAATTACGATTATTCATTCAGTGTCGGGGCATCCACAAAGATCTATGGTGATTTCTTGCCTCTGAACCCAAAATCCAAAATCAAACAAATCAGGCACGTGATGACCCCGAATATCAGTTTTAACCTTAAGCCTGATTTTGGTAATCCAAGCTATGGGATGTACGAAAATATTGAGTATTTTGATGAAAAAGGATTACCTGTTAGTTATAGGTATCCATATCACGAAGGTTCAATTTACGGAACCGCAAGTGCAGGTAGGTCTGGCTCTATTGGATTTGGCATCAATAATACGTTGGAAATGAAGATGGTAAATACAAAAGATACGGTTTCGAAGGAAGCATTCACAAAGGTTAAGCTTTTGGATCAGTTATCGATAAACGGTTCATATAATCTGGCTGCAGACTCGTTAAACCTCTCCAATATAAATATTACGGCACGGACAAAGGTTGCAGGAGTTGACCTTAATTTTGGTGCGATACTCGATCCTTATGCTATGCAGGACGGACATCTTGTCAATCAGTTTCAGTTTTCGCGCAATGGACAACTTGCAAGGTTGACCAGTGCCAATATGTCGTTTGGCCTGTCGTTCAGATCAAAGGAAGGGAAAGAAAAAGAAAAAGAAGCTGAAAAACTGACCCCTGAACAGCGAAATGAAGCTGATATGCTGAAAATCAGGCAGAAAACAGGAGATATTCCGGAATATGCCGATTTTAGTGTTCCATGGGATTTATCCGCGAATTACAGCTTCCGATATAGTAAACCTGATCCTGTAAAGTCCTCTGTTATCACGCAGACAGTCGATTTTAATGGAAATATCAGTATGACAAAGCAATGGAAAATTGGTTTTTCATCAGGTCTCGATGTTCAGAAACTTCAGGTTACTTTTACCCAGTTCAATATTTTCAGGGATCTTCATTGTATGCAAATGTCGCTAAACCTTGTCCCTTTTGGATACAGGCAAAGCTATAGTTTCACGATCAGGGCTACTTCCACCTTACTTCAAGATTTAAAGCTCAGTAAACGGCAAAGTTACTATGATAATGGATCCTATTGATAATTAGCTGAATATACAAAAATAGGGTTTGTAAAATTCAGGAATTCAATTTAAGAGGGATGGTAAAATGAAAATTTGAACCTTTCCCTAATTCACTTTCGGCCCATATGTGTCCTCCGTGCATTTCGATAAATTCTTTACAGAGCAACAGTCCAAGTCCTGTACTACTCTCTCCGTTGGTGCCCGGCCTTCCTGTCTTTTTATCAAGTTTAAACAGGTCCTGAATCAATTCTGGCTTCATGCCCATGCCATTATCGCTAATGGTAACCTTTACAGCATCGTTTTTCAGCTCCAGGCGCATGTCAATTTTTCCGTTCTCATAGGTGAATTTTATTGCATTGTTGATCAGGTTCCTTAGTACTGTGTTGATCATTGCTTTATCCATGAATAATTCAAAATCAATTGATTGGCTAATATTTATGGTAATCGATTTTTGTGAGGCCACTTCAAAATACAGTAACATATTTTCGTTCACAAGCTCAGCAATCCTGACCGGTTCAGGTTTAAAATCAACCATCCCGGTTTGGGCAAGTGCCCAGGCCATCAGATTTGAGAGCAGATCGATTGATTTTTTAGATGCCTGATGGATTAATTCGGCATATTCGATCAGACCATCTGTATTATTGGATTGGGCCATCAAAATCAGGAGTTCGCATAAACCACTGATACTGGCCAGAGGACTTCTTAAGTCGTGTGCAATAATCGAAAAGAATTTATCCTTTTCACTGTTAATTTTCGTGATCTCGTTTTTTGCATGATAAAGGTTGAGGTGATTCTTTACCCTGACTTTTACTTCTGTTGGGTGGAATGGCTTGGTGATGTAATCAACGGCACCATATTCAAATCCTTTAATAATGTCTTTTATATCTGTCTTGGCTGTAAGAAAGATGACAGGAATATCTTTCGTTTTTTCATTCTCCTTGATGATTTTGCAAACTTCGAAACCATCCATTTCGGGCATCATTACATCAAGAAGAATAAGGTCAGGTGTCCCTATTTCAAGGAGTTTCAAAGCATTTTTGCCATTATTTGCAATACTGAGGGTATAATCCTCACTCAATACGCTGGCTGCTACTTTTAAATTAATAGGTTGATCGTCAACAATAAGAATTACATCCTTACTATTCTCCTTTTTTTTGTAACTCACGATTATAATATTTTTTGGTTAAACATTTCTATAATTGATGTCAGGCTGAATTGAATTTTGTCAAAATCAAAGGCTTCAATATCCTGTTTTAGTTCATAACTTAATTTTTTCAACTGGTTGATTGACTGATCATTGGCAAAATTGTCTAACCTTACCGCAAGGCTATTTAAAGAATCAATGATGATAAAATCTGTCTGCTTTTTAATTTCATCAAAGAATAATTCGTTAAATTTATTTTTGAGTCCTTCAGTTAGCACCGAAGGCTCCTCCAGGAATTGTTTTCCTTTGATAGAAAGGACTGTTTCGTCGGATTTTTCCCACGGCAGGAATCTGATCATTTCATTAATAACAGTTTTTTGAAGCACCGGTTTGCTTAAATATCCATCAAATAGGGAATTAATCCTGTCCATCTCACTTTGTAAGGTTGAAGCAGTGAGGGCAATAATCGGTATTTTTGCTGTTAATTCATTGTTTTTGAGTATTATAGCAGCTTCAAAACCATCAAGGACAGGCATTCTGATGTCCATCAGGATGAGGTCTGGCAAACAAGCCTTTGCCATTTCGATTGCCATCTCCCCATTTTCAGCCTCATAGAGTTCTAATTCAAACTTGCCAAGAAAAGTAAGCACAAGGTTTCTGTTTTGGATCACGTCATCAACAATCAAAACTTTCGAACCTTTAAATATGATTTTATCACCTTTCCATAAGTAATCTCCATCGTTCTCAACCTGAATATCCGATTGCTTCACATTTCTGAAAGAAACTTTAAAAGTGCTTCCTAAACCTGGTTTGCTTTCCAGGCTAATCTGACCATGCATCAATTCACATAGCCGCTTACAAATTGTCAGTCCCAAACCTGTGCCACCATATTTTCTGGAGTCCTGACCTGCCTGTTGAATAAAAGATTCAAATATGCGTTGGTGATCTTTTTCCGCAATTCCTATACCTGTATCGATAACCGACAAGTCAAAATCGATAATGCCATTCTCATTCCTAAGTGTTTTGATCTTTATTTTAACATGACCGAAATGCGTGAATTTTACAGCATTTCCCATTAAGTTGAGCAATATCTGTCTTAAACGAATCTCATCGATTAAAACTGCATGAGGGAAATCCTTATCAATCTCCACGAATAAATCGAGGTTTTTTTCCTTCATCTTATGTTGAAAGAGTAAAGCAATTTCATTGGTTATCAGTCTCAAATCGGTGGGATCAGGCGAGATTTCCATTTTTCCAGCTTCAATTTTCGACAAATCAAGGATATCGTTGATCAGGGAAAGCAGTGTCCTACCACTTTCAAGGATTGTTTTGAGATAGTTTTTTTGTTTTGCGTCGTGCGTTGTATTGAGCATTACTTCACTAAAACCAAGGATCGAGTTCATAGGTGTCCTTATTTCGTGGCTCATATTTGCAATGAATTCCGATTTGGTTTTATTCGCTGTTTCAGCCAGATCCTTGGCCCTGATTAGCTCATCCTTTTTCTTCTGAATAGATAAAGCTCCACCAATGGCATTCGCAAAATTCTCAAATAAGGCATCCTCGTAGGTTTCCCATTTTCTGATCTGAAGACAATCGGAAAAACCAATAATGGTATGAGTACTGTCCTCGGTATAGGCGGGGAGGTTAATGCTTGCCATGCAACTTAACATTTGCATAAATGGTTTGATCGGATCGGCGCAATCTGAAGCATTCAGTCTCACATGTTTTCCCAGTATGATCTCGTTCGTAAAATCGTGGAAAATACTAGTCTCAAGACCAGTTATTGCTTCAGGGATTAATTTTGCGATAGGTTGTAAAAACGATTGCTCAAACCATTCATATTTTAATGTAAATATTTCTTTATTAGCAGTTTGAGTTAATTCTACAATATAGGCTCTATGGTATCCCAATGCGTTGGCTGTCATTTTCAGAAAGTTGTGCATTGAATTGATGAAGTCGGGATCGGTCAACAATACCTCTGAAGCCTGATTGGCGGTCCGCAACATCGCATCTGTAGATTCAAGGTGTTTTCTTGCGGTTACCATTTGCCTGATTATAATTGAAAACAAGGCAATAATACTGCTGATAATGATCAGAAAGTAAGCGAAAATTGCCAGGTTAGATTGGTGCTGTATTTTCCATAGTGAATCAGTATCGATTGAAAAACCTAAACCAATGTGTTTTCCAAAAATGTTAACAGGGTAAAATACAGTGAAGGCATTGATATCTTTGGTTGTATGGATGGTATGCTGGAATGACGTTAAAAGGTTTTCATTTAATTTCTGACGGAATCTGCCTTCTTTATCCACATTAAAATCCCCTTGCAAGGCAAATTCACTATATTTATGGACGAGAATATTACCGGTAGTATCAATTGCCCAATACCAGGAATTCTTTCCAATGTAAAATTTGTCGAAATGGAATGACAATAAATCAGGTATTTTGAGTTCAAGTTTAATATTGGCAACCAAGATACCATCATTGTTTTTAATCGGTTGAATGAACGTAAGTTGTCCGTTTATTTCTTTAATTTGGGTATGATCGGTGAGTATAACATTCTGCCCAAAAGCCTGTGGTGGTAATACCTTAAAATAGTTGTCTTCGTTTCGCTCAAAACTGCTAAAATGGGTACTGTTATAGATCGTAATTTTGGAAATCAACTCCTGATGATGAGAATAAAAACGCCTGATTCTTTTGATTTCGCTGTCAATGTATTGGCTGTGAGTCTGAAAATTGCTGAGGTTAGGTTCTGTATTAAAAAAGTACTGTAACTCACGGTTGGCAAATTCAAATTTCACCGATTCCTCAAAATCAAAACAAGCATCCTCAATATTTTTTCCGCATAAAATAATTTGTTTATAAATGAAATCTGCAGTTTCCTTTTGTTGCTGGCGATTATGGATTATATATTGTCTTATGGCCAGACCAATGAAAACCAGCATCATAAATAACAAGAAATAGGATCTTTTTTTCATTTTAGAATCTCCAAAAGGTGCCAATTCAATTCAGGAATAAACGTTGCAATAATGGTGATTTTTTCATTGTTAATTTCTGTTTCGATCAATTCTTTTCGCTGTTTCAGTATTTGATCGGCAATGTTCCTGACCTGTATGTTCTTGCTCAAAGCCAGGTTATAGGTCTCCTTTTGATAAGTGTCCTGTTTTATTGTCTCAATGTATTTGTGCTCAAATAATGGAGGGAAAGACAATATGTTAATAGCCATCTCCTGTGCGGTAACAATATTTCCTACATTGTCGATAATTATTGTCATATTTTCTTGATTATCAAGTATGTATCTCTTGGTGATCCGGTTGATCGTCACATCAATTCCTGGAACACCTACCATATGGCCCTTGAAATAGACGGGTGCGATTGCCGAGACCATCCATCCACGTCCGGCAGGATCGACATAAGGCTCACTCAGCCAGAGCGATTTTCGGCCGGGATTGTTCTTTTCATCAGCCATATAATAAAAATTGAAGCTCGGAATATTCATTTTGGCCTCATATTGCGACAATACATCAAAATATGGATATATCCTGTTCAAAGAAAACTCATCGTTGTAATAAACCTGCACTATCTCGGAATATTTATTTACCAATGCTTTAAAGACTGTATCGATTGGCTCTGTGAAATAAACCGATTTTTTGATCGTTTCGTTTATTGGGAAATATCCTGAAACAAAAATCGCCGAACCTCCGTCGTCAACAGGTTTAGTGAATACGCCATTGCTGGCAAGCAGGTATTTTTTGGTATCTATTCGAGGGAGTATTTTGTCTTGATTTTCATAAAGTTTAGCAATTTTTTTTGCGAGCGAATCAACCTCCATCCTGATCCGCATGAAATCAGAATTTATACTGTTTGCCTTACCTTGGAGAGCCTTTTGCTCCTTTTCAATGTCGAATTTCTGATTACCCTCACAGGCAAAAAGGATGTAAGCCAAAAGTAAAAGGAAAAATTTATTTTTCATGACCATAATTTTATGTTGAATATGTAGTTTGTGTTTTTTTGTTCTTGTTTTTCCTTTTCATTGTATAACGCCTGATTTTTCGATAGATGATCCACAATGCAAGGGTAATGAATAATGTAAAAATCAAAATAGCTGCTGTTCGATTTAGGTAGTCGCCTTTGGCACGGCTCCACATCTCGAGAACAATTTCGTTTTTATCAAGAAAATCATGGATGATGGCGCATCTTTTAATCACACTTCTATCTGGATATTGAATTGGATTGATGAATACACTATCGGCACCGGCTCCAAAGAAATAACTGACATTTACAGGTTTGGTCAGGGAGGTATCAATCTGGGCTTCCAATATCTCGGGAGTGGCAACAACACTTGTGTACCCGGTGGTTTCCATATTGAGAAGGGCTACCTCCGGGCGGCAAAGATAGTTGAGGAAGTAGCTGGCCGCCTTTATATTACGTGCATATTTGGGGATTACCCAACCATCGAACCATACATTGCTCCCTTCCAAAGGTACTTCAAAACCTAAGTCCACTTTTACAGATGCTGCCTCCTCAATTGCCCAGACCGCATCGCCGCTCCAGGCATAGCCCATCCAGATTTTCCCTTTTGTCATCATCTCCTTCCCAAAGTCGGCCTCCCATCCGGCAAGGTTAGGTTTTAGCAATTTCAACTGCTGTTCGACCAGTGCGATATCTTCCAAAGTGTGGTTGTTTGCCGCCGAATAAAGCGTCGTTTTACCCTGTGCAATTTCACTGTTTTTAGCTTTGATGATTGCGATGTTGTATGCATCCCAATAGCTGTCCTTCATCAGTACTTTTCCCTGATTTTTGGGATCCCAGAGGCAATTCCATGTTTGAACTTCTTTTTGGCTTACCAACCCTTTATTATAGAGGATTCCAGAAATTCCCCACATATACGAGACGACATATTCGGAAGCTTTGATTTCGGGGGTGCTGAAAGTACTTACCTGTTTTTGGATAAATGGGGAGATATTGGCAAGATAATTGGGCGTTTTGCCAAAGTCTTTGTTAATGGGCAACAACAGTTTTTTGTTGATCATCCGTTCGATGACGGCCTGAGTTGGGCAAACAATGTCAAAATCTTCTTTCCCAAGTACGATTTTGGTGTACATCACTTTGTTCATGTCAAAAACCTGATACACAATACGTACCTCTTCGCCGGTCTGTTCTTTGTACCATTTTGGAAAATCGCTGAGTACCGATTCATTGATATAGTCCGCCCAATTGTAGATCTTTAGGACTTTGGTCCTTGAATCTTCTGAAGGTTTACAACCTGTCAAAAAAAGGATCAAAGGCAACAAGGCAAACAGGACGGCCAAATTCTTTTTGCTTATGTGTGACATGAATTTGCTCATTTTAACTTTATTTTTAGCAGCACGCCGGTTGATCACCAGTAACATCAGTAAAACAGAAATGAAAATAATCGCTGAAAGTGGCCGTAACTCAGGTGTTAACCCTCCCTTACGTGCATCTACAAAAATGTAGGTTGATAATGTTTCAAGTCCTTCATTTCTAATTGTAAACAAAGTAACCACAATATCATCGATCATACGACTTTAATGTAATTATTAAAATTGGTTCATTTCAATTTATCACTATTTATCAATATTTATTTGAACATAAAGCTAATTTAAGATTAAATCAAAAAAATAGAAAAGACAAATTATTCAATTCTGACAGCACTTTGTTGCAGTGCTTTTGAATAAGAAGAATAATCAAATTTATTTTTACAAAAAGAAAACTGTCTTTTATATGCACAAATCTCTTTAAATGTAAATGTCCGTGAATATAGGTCTAATTTGTCTTTTCTGTTTAATTGATCAGTTTCAATTTGAAAGTCCAATTTCTCTATTAAATGTTTTCCACAATCCGAAACTGGAATAGCGTAAATCTTTTTAGGTTTCGATAAATCGTAAAACGTTTCTAAATAAACCAATGCTGCATAAACTAGTATTGCTCCATGTTTTCTACCTAATTGTGTGTCTTGGTCTTTTACTGAAATACCGGCAAAATAAATATATTCTGTGCTATGCATTTGCTCAGGAGGCAAAATATTATAATAGCCAATGTCATTTTCTTTAACGGTTCCACTAATAAAATCTTTGCCGAAATAAAATTCTAATGGAAGAATGTCAAAATAACCAACAAATTTATTATGAGAGTCGGTCAATATCGAGAGTATAAACGGATTTTTTTTATACCACTTTTTGACCGTATTATAGTTAGGCGAACTTTTACCATAGTGAATTCTTGCTAAAGAATTGGCTGCCTTCAGATATACTTTTTGATATGGGAAGACAATTAAAGGTTTGTCCCTAGGTTTTTCCAGCATCCAAATTTCATCGTCTGAGATGTGTTTAATTCGGTAAATTATTAATGTTGATGTAATACTAATTATTAAACATAAAATAAGAATTGCGATATTCGCTATGTATGAATTATTTGGTAGTGGGGAAATTTGTAAAATACCACTAGCCAAACCGATGATTACTACAAAAGTTAAAAACCATTGTTTGTAAAATTGACGAATGTAATAAAAAAAAAAATTCATTTCGAGATCATAAGATTACTTTTTCCCATAATATGAAATCTTGAGTATACCAGTGGTTTGAAATTGTAATAATTTGTTTATAACCATGATTCGACAAAATATGTATCGATGCTTTATTTGACGTTCTACAGTCGCACCATATTTTGTGACACTGCCTAATTAATATTGACTTGTCAAGTTCATTTAAAAGTAAATTTGCAATTCCCTTTCCTCTATGATTTTCAAGAACACCAAACCACTCCAACCAAATTAAATAATCATCAAACCTAGTCATACAGAAACCGACTATATTGTCATTTATGATGGCAATTATTACAGAGTTTTTATCCGCTTCGATTTTACAAATCAAATCATCTGTCTGAAATTTTGCAATTTCACTCTTTTTTGCTAGGTCATTGTAGTATGGAATGGCTTGTACCACAGTTTCTATTACACTCGGAAGTGTCTTGCAATCTTCTATTGTAGCTCGTTTAACAATGATATTCTCTGTCATTTTAATTCTTTTTAAAGCTGAGTAAACTAGGGTAAAACGGAAAGCATATTGAACTTTTCTGAAAATTGATTATTTCGCATCTGTTTTATTTTACCTCTGATATTTTATTTTTTCGATATGCACTTTGACAAAGGTAAATATTTTTTAGAGAAAAGGAACTAATCTATGTTTTTAGTTATTTTTAATTTCCAAATTTCCTTTGGCACATTATCAATTCGATTTAATATCTTTATATATTGAGTATAT
>JBAXWR010000112.1:0-22471 GCA_037128295.1 Mariniphaga sp. | reverse complement strand
GTAGAAAAGTATTCATCACCCCCCAAAAGCGGCGCAATCAGAAATTTCAAAAAAGATCAAATGATCAATGCGCCGCAAAACCAACGCCATATGAAGGACAAGAACTTAAAAAAAAATTGTATCTATTGGAGCTTTACGGGTAACTATGCACTCTATCAACATTCCCCATGGAATGAAAAACAAACTTAGGATGTGGTGACCATGTTACAGTACTCCGCAACAACCGTCACCCCGACACTAAATCAAAGTTCGGAATTATTGTTCAGGATGGACTCGCTCAGGAAAATGGGTGGGGACAAAATCAGAAATATTCATGATTTCTGATTTTGCTACAAAGTTAGAAGAGAGTTGCCAGTTCCGTCCGAGTTTGAGTTTGCTCTTTTCTTTACATTCGATCGCGGACGGTATTGTCGTTACGCACTTTTCCCCGGGTTACACGGTCGGATGAGCTTTTGAGCTTTGAAATAGGTTTCACTCGGGACCGCTTACCCGGGGTTATTTAGGTTTATCCCCATTCGGGGATTTGACCATCTAATGATTTTGTGACGTAATTCCAAATTTTGAAATTCAAAATACCTTTTTTTTGCACGGTCAAGAACTCCGGTAGGAGTGAAATATTTGTAGAAAAGTATTCATCACCCCCCAAAAGCGGCGCAATCAGAAATTTCAAAAAAGATCAAATGATCAATGCGCCGCAAAACCAACGCCATATGAAGGACAAGAACGTAAAAATAATGTATGTATTGTAAATCAGCACTATACGGGCAACTATGCACTCCATCAACATTCCCCAATGGAATGAAAAACAAACTTAGGATGCGGTGTCCCGGTTACTGTACTCCGCAACAACCGTCACCCGGACACTAAATCAAAGTTCGGAATTATTGTTCAGGATGGAATCGCTCAGGAAAATGGGTGGGGACAAAATCCAGAAATATTCATGATTTCTGATTTCGCTACAAAGTTAGATGAGCGTTGCCAGTTCCGTCCGAGTTTGCGTTTGCTCTTTTCTTTACATTCTATCGCGGACGGTATTGACGTTAAGCACTTTTCCCCTGGTTACACGGTCCGATGATCTTTTGAGCTTTGAAATAGGTTTCATTCGGGACCGCTTACCCGGGGTTATTTAGGTTTATCCCCATAGGGGATTTGACCATCGAATGATTTTGTGACGTAATTCCAAATTTTGAAATTCAAAAACGAATAACCGCTTTTCAGTACGCCGGATACAACAAACCAGGGAACAGTACTAATTTAACTTAGTGTCCGGGTGACTGGAAAACAGTATCGCTACATTCTGGCCCCAGCTTAAAGTCACCGGGACACTACATCCTAACGTTTGTTTTTCTGTCCGATATCAGGTGAAAATCAACCATTTGGACAAGTGACCCTCCTTTTATCCCATACAGCTCGTTCCTTGTCAAACAAAGCAATCTGTTGCAGCCCAACATTTTGAAAACAGCATACACCAAAACGTATTGAAACACGTTCAGTGTTTCCTTGCACAATCAATCCTTCACGCACCTAACGGAGTAGCCGTCCTGTTTAGCTCCGTTGGGATCGCAGTGGACATATGCTCCATCATTGCCGATGTCGCGGCGCCATCCGAGGGCAACAGAGCTCGCTGTACTGGTCCACCAGCGGCCGCGGACTCCCACTCCGCCGGCACCATTTGGCCATATGTAGAAGCCGCATGGAAGGGCCGTAAATCCGGTTTCATTTGTGGCATCAATGTTCGGATTAGTCCAGTGTGCCGTACCAGACTCTTTGAGTTTTCCCCCTGCAATATTTTCTCCACCCCATAAATTAGTCAAGATTGTCCAATCAGCATCGCTAGCAACGTGCCACCCTTTTGGTGCGATGTTACGGCTGTCGTCCACAGCGTACCAATTGTACAAAGCCCCATAAGTGGTTTTGTAGGTGGTGGCATCATTGTTATACCAGCAATAAGCTCCGGTAGCCAACGCCGCCCAACTTGCGTATTCTGTCACATTGGCAATCGGGTCACCGTTTCGGTATTTGGTGGTTTTTAAATTCTCGACCGACCAAACCTGTGAGCCAATCGTAATTGTGTGATAGACATTACCGTCGGCATCGGTCAATGGACCTGGTTGTGCACCTTCGGCAGTGGTAAAATTGATCTGTGGCCCGTAAGAAGTACCAGAACTATTTGTTGCATAAGCCCTTAAATAGTACAAGGTAACTGGAGACAATCCAGTTACCAGACTTGAGAAAGCACCTATTCCTGTCCCGTCAATGGTTTTGTACCCAGTTATGGCTGGGTTCTGATTAGTGCCCCAACAAACGCCACGGGCAGTCACTATGGTGCCTCCGTCTGAGGTAACCTCCCCACCGGTTGTGGCCGAAGTGGAGGTAATATTCATTACTGGGGCAAGCGTTACTGTTGGTGCAACTTTGATCGCCTCTTTCTTGCAATCCACTAAAAGATTAAAAAGTAACCCAAAGAGGGAAACAAAATATATCAAGATTTTGTTTTTCATGTCGTCATTCTTTAAAAAGTTGTTCAAATTGAATCGCTACGAATAAAATTTCCTAATTAAACAGCATACACAAAACGTATCGAAACACGTTCCTTGTTTCCTGGCACAACTAATCCCGCACACATCTTACAGAGAATCCGCACTGATTTAATCTAGGGCTACTGCCGACAAAGGAGAAGTTATAGTGGTCGTTATAGAAAATGGATCGGTCCCTTGCGCTGAACGCATCATAAGCCGTATTGCTCCACCAATTGCCAGATTGGCGCAAATCGCTAAACGTACCATCGTAATCTTTACGGTAGCCGCCAGGAAGGGCTGTAAAACCACTGCTATTGGTGGCATCCGTATTGGGCAGTTGCCAATGCCATACGCCCGTTTCTTTTAGCAAGCTTGCTTGGTCCGTTCTGCCAAAATAATCAATCAGAAGGGTCCATTCGGCATCGGTGGGAACGTGCCAGCCCATAGGGGCAATGTTGCGGCTGTCGGCAACAGCATACCAATTGTACAATGCACCGTAATCTGCTTTATAAATGGTCGCATCATTATTGTACCAGCAATAGGCACCGGTAGTTAATGCTTTCCAACTTGTATTTACAGTTACATTAGGTATCGATTCACCGTTGCGGTATTTGGTTGTTTTCAGGTTTTCAACCATCCAAACCTGTGTGCCAATCGTAATGGTCCTATAAACATTGCCATCATTATCTGACATTGTTCCATAGGTAATTGCAAGTGTTTTAAACGGAATTTCGTCTCCATAACTTGTTCCTGCACTATTGGTTGCATATGCCCTTAAATAATAGGAGGTACCAGGGAACAAACCTTTAAGGTTGCTAATAAAAGTACCTGTACCTGTCCCATCTGCAGTTTTTGAATTGGCAGTTGTGGGATTTTGGGTAGTAGCCAAGCATACTCCCCGTGCGGTAACTGCGGAAGTTCCTTCAGTGGTGATATACCCTCCGCTGGTGGCCGAGTTGGAGGTTATATTCGTTACTGGGGCAAGGGTAACTGTTGGAGCAACGGCTTCCTTTTTGCAATTGTTCAATAGGGTCAATGGTACCACTGGAAAGAGAACCAAATAAAGTAAGATTTTGTTTTTCATGTGGTCATTCTTTAAAAGTTGTTGAAATTGAATCACTGCGAATAAAATTTCCTAATTAAAATCAAACTTGAACGTTGTTTATAATATCCACCTCTGTTGGATGGCCATTAATCAATACTGCGTGTACCTTGCCAAACAAAGCAATCTGTTGCAGCCCACCATCCTGAAAACAAGTTACGCAAAACGTACCGAAACCCATTCCGTGTTTCCTCGCACAACTAATCCGCCACGCATCTAATCGAGTATCCGGTATTCTGAATACCGACATCGCGAAAGGCAGCGGCAAATGAGTTGGGAAGTAACCGGTACCATGCACCGGTTGCACCAAAAGCAGTACTGCTCCACCAGTAACCAATATGGCCTATATTCTCAAATGCTCCACTAAAGTAGAGGTACCCGCCAGGAAGGGCCGTAAAACCACTGCTATTGGTTGCACCTGTATTTAGGGTTAGCCAATGAGCGGTACCCGTTTCTTTTAGTTTGCCACCAGCTACTTCCATTCCACCAAGAAAATCTGTGAGGATTGTCCACTCGGCATCGGTTGGCACATGCCAACCTGTGGGGGCGATGTTGCGGCTGTCTGCAACTGCGTACCAATTGTACAATGCTCCATAAGAGTACCCAAAGGCGTATATATCGTAATCGTAATAACAATAGGCACCTGTGGTTAGAGCTGACCAGCTTCCGATTACATTGGGAATCGGGTCGCCATTGCGATAGTGGATGGTTCTGAGGTTCTCAACCATCCAGGTTTGGGTGCCAATTACGATGTAATGATAAACATGGCCATCAATATCAGAAACCGTAGTACTCGTAGTACTACCCGCAGTAAACGAAATCTCACTGCCATAAGAGGTGGCTAAACCATTGGTGGCATAAGCCCTTAGATTATAGATGGTCCCAATAGTAAGTCCTGTAATACTGCTTGTAAAAGAACCAGAACCCGTTCCATCCGTGGTTTTACTGTTGTAAATTGTTGGGTTTTTTGTTGTTGCCCAGCAGACTCCTTTCGCTGTAATTTCAGAACCCCCATCGCTTTTAATGTGGCCGCCACTGGTTGCTGTAGTATTAGTAACTGTTAATACCATTGTTGTAGTTACAACAGGTGCCACAGCCTCAGTAAGAGTGGTAAAAGTTACCTGTCCACCGTATGAAGTTCCAATATTGTTTGTTGCATAAGCCCTTATATAATAAGTTGTTCCACGGGTTAAACCGGCAAGGGTGCTGGTAAACATCCCGCTTCCAGTTCCATCAGTTGTCTTCGAATGGCTTGTAGTCGGACTTTGCGTGGTTGCCCAGCACACACCTCGCGCAGTAACCTCAGAACCCCCATCAGAAATAATATTACCTCCACTTGATGCAGTTGTAGGGGTTATGACTGCTATGTAGGTAGTAGTCAGCATGGGCGGCATTAATCCAACAGTTGTAAATGTTGCCTGGTTACTATAAGCAGTCTCCAGCAAGTTGGTGGCAAATGCCCTTATAGTATATGTTGTAGCAGGATTTAAACCAGTAAGCATACAAGAGAAGTTGCTGTTTGATCCTGTCCAACAATTGATCTTACTGTCAGAGATCGTTGGGTTCTGGTTAGTCCCCAAGCAAACGCCACGGGCAGTCACTGGTTCGCCACCTGCTGAAGTGACTCCCCCTCCGGTTGTGGCCGAGGTGGAGGTAATATTCGTTACAGGGGCAAGAGTTACTGTTAGGGTAACTTTGATCGCCTCTTTCTTGCAACCCCATAAAAAGGTCAATAGTAACCCTGGAAGGAAAATAAAATAAACCAAGGTTGTGTTTTTCATGTGGGTATTCAATTTAAAGTTGTTCAAATATTAAAATAATCATTATAAACCATCGACCTCATACTTCCATTGACGGATGTATTCCCCCCATTTTTCTTCTATTTTGTTTAACGTTTCGCTGCTAAATTGATACTGAAAATTCCGATAGCTTTTCTCGGTTTCCAATTGCTTCAACAAATCATCTGCGGTTGATTCAAAATCGGGAAGGTTAATCTGCGAATATATCTTTTGAATCGTGCCAAACGGATCTGCTTTTAATGCTTCATAAGAGATTTCGATCAGGTTTCCTTCCGGAATAAGTACCTTATCTTTCATATACTGTCGCGTAAGATAGTTAAAGTGTTCAAAGACAATCTCATCCAACTCCTTGTCCGAAATCTTTTGAACACTGTAATATTTCAGGATGGCCCTCTTCCACATGTTCCTGGCGGAATAATAGAGATGGTATGGGTTGCGATAGATATAGATGAATTTCGCCTGTGGGAACATTTCCAGCAATATTTTGACCCTTTCGGTGTTCGGTGGGTTTTTTAAAACGAGCTGTTTCCCATTGTTCCTGTAAGTGAGATATTTAAGCGTGTAGAGGTATTCCTTTTTCCAGCCGTTGAAATACTGTGGATCAGTGAATTGTGGCGAACCATTTAACCATTCACGCCAGCACCTAGGGAAAATAAACCCCCAATAGGCACTATAAGCCGAACCTTTATTCATCAAATAATCATCTTCTTCATCGGGATCCGAAAGCAAAAGGAGGTTATCGCGGAAGAAAGGGTTTTTGACTTTGAAAATGGTCAACATTCTTTGAAAAACAGGTTGCATCCTTTTTCCAAACAGAAGATTGGTATTTGGGAACAAACTATCGTAATAGTTCAGATACCCAAACCGCTTGTCGCTCACCATTAACTTCTGCAACAGGGTCGTACCGCTTCTATAGTGGCCGACAATAAATATTGGGTCTTTTGATATACTGGTTTTTCGTATACATCGTCCGAAGATCAGGAATTGAAGGAGGGCCAAAGGAAGCGTAGGGATGATTTGCAGGCAATAAACCGGTAGCAAAAACATCCCTTTGAACGATATCCGACCACCCTTAAACGCCCTTCTACCAAATTCAAAAAGGGAAAAGTTGATCAATGGAAATTTCCATTTCATACAGATTTAAACTAAACCAACCTTGAAAAACGGGCATTGGAATAGGGGAAATCTATCCCCATGGCAAAACACGAAAACATTCCGCAAAGAAGAGCTGCCCAAACCGATTCCATGTTAAATGCCGTTAGCAATACAGGAGTTTCGGCAGTTAC
Source organism: Mariniphaga sp. (assembly GCA_037128295.1). Classification (GTDB taxonomy): domain Bacteria; phylum Bacteroidota; class Bacteroidia; order Bacteroidales; family Prolixibacteraceae; genus JAAFHB01. The sequence goes on along the minus strand of JBAXWR010000112.1, from coordinate 15,765 downwards.
AGTTGTCATCAGGATACCGACAAGAACAGAAATGATGGCTGTCCATTGGTAAAGATGAAGACCACCTAGTATTGGCGTTTGAACTTCGCCACGATAGGCTTCTTCCACAAAACGTCCCAAACTTGTCAAAATCAGATATATACCGAAAATCATGGGGCAGGAAACATTTTTGGCCCAAAGCGAAAACAGGAAAAGTCCTACAAAAAAGAGCCATACAATGGAATAAAGAGGTGTGGGATGGACAAGTTCACCTTTCAAACCTGAAATATTGCCAACCCTTGACCGATAATGGGTATAGCGAATCCCGATGTTTGGGTCATCAACACGCCGCCCATGACAACAGCCGTTCACGAGGCACCTTAACCTTCCGATTGCCTGCACCCATGGCATCATGACCGCTGTAATCGCAATAACCACCCAGACATTCACCCCCATCAACCAAACGGCAATGCTTCCAAATACAATGCCTACCACTCCGCCATAATAACCAAACGGCCTTTTCAATTTGTCGGAACCTTCGATGATCTGTGCCCACAACCCCGCTGTTACCACACCACAGATCGAAAAAATCAACAGTGCCCAGGCATATTCCTTCCCAGCTAAAGTACCGGCTGTCAGAATTCCAAAAAATGCACCGAAACCAACATAAAATCCATGATTGATCACCCTGACTTTTCCAAATACCCATTCTTTCCAGGAGTTGGCAATTATTTCGGAATTGTTCTTTAAGAAAATCCAGATCTGCAGGTAATTTGCAGCAAGGAGGAATATCAGAACCGAACTTGTAAGGTGAAGTAAGGCAGATCGGCTATTGATCAATTGAACGACAACAAGAAACAAAACGAACATTGAAAAAACGATGGCAATTTTGACCGACTGACGGTACATTGCCTTTAAGGAAATAAAAAGCAAAAATATGGGAATGGTCAAAAGGATTGGACCTTGGGTCGGTAAATATTGGGCACCGAATGATGGAAATAGCAGTGCAATAAAAACAGAGTAGGATAAAGCAAAAAAGCCTGAAATTTCCCATTCCCTCAGGGTATCTCTTCTTTTGGCCAGGAATGGAACCAGGAATACAAATACAATGCACAAAAAGGACATAAGAGTATTTCCAAGAACAGGAAGTATTTTGAGCGGCTCACCAAATGAAGGTGGAACAGCTCCATATAATTTTTCGACCACGAAATTGCCCAGGACTAAAAAGGAACCGATCCAAAACACCGAAGTCAAACGGTCCCTTAAATCGGGTGATCCTGATTGATCCTCAGGATAATCGAGCACAGTCCGATTGTATTGTCCGGGAAACCGTTTTTTCAAATCTATGGATTCGTGGCCCAAAACAAGGACAATCATTCCCAAGATTGTCAACGGTGAAACCATCCAGATTCCGCTTGCAGAACCAGAATAAATGAAATAACCAATCATCAAAAGCCCAAAACCCCAATAGATTGGATGGCGGAATAATCGGTACGGTCCCTGGGTTACAAAAACGGGCGGAGGATAGGCATTCATAGGCAATCCCTTTCCATAAACTCTCAATGCGTACATTGCCCACAGCATAAGGGCACCACCCAAAATTGCCAGGGCACCACCTACAGGTTTTGATTCGATTGCCGGAAGAGCGACAATGTCCTGAGTAAGCTTAGCCCAAAACCATAATCCGACCGGAAGGATGACAATAAAAGCAATTGCATATAGCAATTGGCCGAGAATCAGATTGTTTCTTTTCATTTTTTAACCCTCATTTTGTTATAAAAAATAGTTAGCGCAAGTAGCAAAAAACCGGTTCCATACAGGATGCTGTAAAATCGGGCATTTAAACCGGAATAATCAGTAAATGCAGCAATAATTGCCGATTGGGATGGAAAATAAGCCGGAAGATAACGGATGATCACATTGTTATGGGCTTCAGCATAATACATTGGGTTTTGGAGCCATCCCGCATCAATGTTGGCCAGCATAACAATGAAAAACACCCCTTCCAGTTTACCTTTTATAAGGCTACCGATGGCCAGTCCATAACAACCGTAAACGAATCCGATCAACATCAGACTGAAAATAAACATCGGAAGATGCATAATCGGAACGAATGCACTGATCAGCAAGCTGATATAAATGGCTATCGTTAGAATCGTCAGGAGAAGGGCAAGTAAAATTGAAATCAACAATTCAAATGGGTGATACCCGCAGATGACAAGCCTTCGGTTAACCTCGTTATCGATCTGAACGAGATTGAGTGCAAGCAAGGAGACCAAAAAGCCGGAAGATGTGACCGAGAAAAAAACAAGGGCAACTTCTTTCAAGCTTTCCCTGATCAATAAATTGGTGTCAAATGATGCCAGCCGGAAGGGGATAAACCTTGTAGGGGCAGTTAATTCTACGATTGTAAGAAATACAACAGGGATCAGGACCAGCGAAATAAGTATGATTCTTCGCCGGAACAACATCTTCAAAACCATTGTCAATGCTGTGATGATCCGCTTTATGCTCATGTCAGCTCTCCTTCCACAAGGTTATAAACTCTGTCGAACCGTTCCTTTTCAGTCAGAAAATGGGTGACAATAAGTATGGCACACCCTTGATTCCTAAGCTGATAGGTGTATTCCCAGAATCTTTGGTAAGTGTCCCAGTCAAATCCACTATAAGGCTCATCGAGAATCAACAATTTGGGTTGGTGCAGTAGTGCAATTGCAAGATTTAGCTTTTGTTGAGTGCCACCGCTCAAATTAGCGATCTTTTCTTTTTTATATTTTTTGAAATTAAAATATTCCATCAATGACCCACTTTGAAACTCAAACGCTGCTTTATCAATCCCATAAGCCGATGCAAAATAACGAAAGTTTTCATCGATAGTAAGTTGTGAAAAAAGCAGTGTTTGTTGCGGACAATAACCCAACTTTCCTGTTACGGAAACCCTTCCGCTATCCGGTCTCCATTCACCTACAATAATTTTCAATAATGTCGATTTCCCAGATCCGTTTTCTCCTACAATTCCATAAAGAGAGGAGGGTTTCATTTCAAAGGAAACATTCTTCAATATTTTGTTCTTCCCAAATGCTTTGACGATATTTTCAACCTTCAGGATCATCATCAAAAAGGTTTGAAGTTGACAAATTCATGTATTGCAAAACCACTGCCAAGGGGTTTATTGTTCGATTGCAGTAGGCCTTTGCTAAACCATTTTGTTTCATCAGCCATTAAAAAACCTGTTGGAACGACTTTGTTAAAACCCGGGATATAACGAATGATCTTTCCCATCAGCGAGAAAATCTTTTTCTCAGATTCAAGTACCACGCTCCTATCCAGATTTAAAACCATGTCTTTCTCTGGTATCGATAAGCGATCGTCTTCAATGGTACAGTTTTCGAATAGCTCCCCGTTCAGCCAGAGCCATTGCTGTTTTTCCTTTTCTTTGAGTTCAATCCAGACCATGTTGTTTTCATCCGAATTAAAATGTCCCCATCTTAATTCATCCATGGGGACTTTCCAGGGTGGAACGGTTAGTGTTAATTTTTCAGCATAGCCCTTTCCTTCCAGGACTTTATCCAATACCTTTAGTTTGACATTTGAAGCCGGTTGAAAACATTCCCAATCCAGGAAACCTTCATCGGATTCAAAAATCCTTGCTTGAATATTTTCTGCCAAAGGTTCCCATGTTCCAGATATCCCGAATTTTTTATCGGTCCAAGCGATTTGGTTTTCAGCCATTGTGGGGAATTGAGCATTTCCGAATCTTGATTTCAGTCGGACACCAGATGCGGCATCATAATTTAACCAGCTTGTATAGGTAGCCGACCAACCATGCCAGGTCAGTTTTGCAGAATAGAATATCATGCACTCTCCGTTTTCCCCAACAAAGTCAAGAAACCACTTATCAAGGTGGAATTTTCCCTCCGGTTTGTACTTTGTTTTTTCTGTGTTCATAACAAATTGTCTGAATCCAGACTTATTAATTATGAAAGTATGATCAGGAATGTCTGGTAATTCCAAAAAATATTCATACTTTCGTTCTGTTTCCTTCGAAGTACCAGTCAATAAAAGTAAATAAAAAAACAATCCAATGCAAATCATACCAGATGAACTTCGGTTTGCAGTTACCAGAAAATGCGATGGGACATGCAGGCATTGTTACAATCATTCGGGAAAAGATGTTGACAAGCTATCTCCGGATGATTTTATCCTGATAATCAAAGAGGTGCATGCCTTAAATCCGAAGATGGACCGTATAACTTTGACAGGGGGCGAGCCTTTGCTTGAAAAAGACATTGTGCTGAATATCGCCAGATTCGCACAGTCGATAGGCGTAAGGGTCAGGCTGGTAACAAGAGGATGGGAGCTGAATCCTGATTTATGTCATGAATTGAAGGTAGCAGGTGTTACAAGGATACAGATCGGCCTCGACTCATCCGGGGAATCTGGTTACGAAGATGATGCCCATGTGGGTTGGGATACTTTCCATAGCTGGTTGCGCGACGATAAAATGGGGTTCAAAAAAACCGTTAATGGCATAAGAATTGCCATTGGGGCAGGAATAGATGTTTCGGTCCGATATTCTTTGTGCCGGTCCAATCTGAACGATGTGGTCAAAACCTATTTGTTTGTTTCATCGCTTGGTGTTTCAAAGTTTAAGTTCAGGGTATTATTCCCCGATGGGAGGGCAAAAAAGAGGTTGTTCCGTGAGTTCATTTCTGGCGAAGAGATGGCAAATGCCCAATTCACCCTAATCAATGCTTCAAAAGACAATAAAACAATTGTGGAAATTACCCAACCTTGCTTATATAAACTTCCTGGTCGTGACAGTTTATCGTCTGAAAACCATCCTTATAATGCATTCAAGGAGGCTTGTTCCTGCGGTGAAGTTGCAGCTTACGTCGATGCAAATGGGGATGTCAAATACTGCCTTTTCGATGAAGACTGCATCGGTAATGTTTGTAATGAATCCTTCTTAACTGTGTGGAATTCCGGGCAAGCCTCAGAAGTACGAAAACATCGTTGCCCACTGGACATGACCGGCAGTACTTGTTCCTCGTTCAAATTATTGTATGACCAATTTGGTGACTACCCTGCTTTCATGAAAGCCTATGTAAATCAGGTTAGGGTGAATGGTAGATGATCTATATCCATTGATTCTTTGTGAAACTTTCCCGAGAATCGGGACAAGTAGAGCCTTTGTGTAATCTTGGATAAAAATGACGTAGGATAAAATCGTATTCGATTGAATAGCAATACAATATAAATAAGGTAAATAAGGTTGGGCTATTTCTCCATCATCCAGCTACTAAGGTTAAAAATATGGAGAAAATAAGGTTTGATTCGATTAAAAACCAATTTACAGTACCTTAGTAGCCATTATTCAAAAAAAACCAATCAATCTTTGAAATTCCCCTCCTTTGGAGGGGTGGCGAAGCCGGGGTGGTTGACACAAACCCAACATAGGTAATTGGTTTGTAAATACCTATTAAAAACGACAAACCTTATTTTCAGTCCATTAACCTTAATTAAACTAAAATAAAATATTCCGAACTTAGATTTAGTGTCCGGGTGACTGGAGCAGCCAATCTTTGTGAGGGCAATTGCTCAAAGTCACCGGGACACTACTTTCTAAAGTTTGTTTTAGTGTCCGGGTGACTGAAACAACTTATCTTCGAGAGGGCAGTTGCTCGAAGTCACCGGGACACTTCATCCTAAAGTTTGTTTATCACTTCCACATCAAACTTCTAAGTTAAAAATCAGGAAATCAGAATCAAAAACGATATTGGATTCTAATAATACTTAAGAACAGCACCTTAAATTTAAAGAATACCCAACTTGCCTATCCCCTTCCAGTTACCACCAAAATAGGCTTTGTCGAGACGGTCAAGAAAATCTTTGTTTTGTTGACCGACACCTAGTTCCATCAGGTCGTGATAAAGATAGAGTTGCAGCCAATATCCATAACTGTATTTTTGCTGGATTGATTTCGGGCTGCGCATCAGGCTGTACCAACTCAGATTGATCCCTGCCTTTTCGGCGATCGCACAGGCTTCCAATGCATTCGTCCACATCCTTTCAGCCACACCGGTATTCAGGGCCACAAGGTCTTTATAACTCATTCCTGCTGTATTGATCACTTCGTTGCGGTCGTCAATACCAAATTTCTTCAGGGAAACTGTATGTTCAAAGATCGTATCTCCATTGAGATCATAGGAGACCTCATCTAAAAAACCATTGTTGTCGGTATCTGAATACTTCAGCGTGGAGAATACTTTGGGTTCAACCTGAATCCTTCCACTTCCATAGCCGTCGTATAATCCTCCAAATCCCTGATAACTAAAGGCATTCTGATCTATTCTCCAGCAACCCCATTCTGCGCCGTAAAGGTGTATCCTCCCATCAAATTTACCGACATAAAGGTTTCCTTTCCCTGAATTGTCCATATCCCATTCGCCACGATCACCTGCTGCATCAGCCTGAGCATTGTTGTCGATCCCGCCTTTTCGGGCACCTATGGCGAACATATTTTTGGGTTCGTACAATTCGACTCGTTCCCACCGGTTGCAATCATCGTCCTCGTCAAAAGTAAAATAAACCGATTTCCATTTGCCCCTTTTAAATACAAGGTCCCATGCCGATTGATGGTCGGGATAGATCAACTCAGAGATCTGTCGCCAGCGTGGATCCAGGAACATCGTATCGGTAGCCGGTAGTCCGCGCATGTTGTTGAACTGATGGACCTGGTCCATGTAATTGAAACCACCGCCACGGAAATGAATCGTCATATCCAAATCAAATTCATTTTGGACACCATTGTCATTGTCAAGGTCGAAGGACAGAGAAGCCCAGTCGATATTTCCGCTTAACTTCATGTTTTCCGGCGTATTTGGAAGTGTCCTATCATTCACAATTGGTGGCGAATCGCACAGGCGGATAGCCATTTCTGTCAGCCCATCATTGTCCTGATCGTAAAAAAGAAACGGATTTTCCCAGTTCAGGCGCACGTCGTTCATTTTGTCGGTCGTGGTGTGCATCTTCAGGAACATGCTTTTTCCATGATAATCTTCAAAGAAATCGGATTGGCCATTGTGGACCCAGCACCTCAACTGGAAAGTGTTCCAGTCAATGTAGTTGAAAATATTGTCGAGATCGGTATCAAGCACCCACATGTAATGCCCTGGTCCCCAAGCTGATTTGTTATCCCTGGCTACATAATCGACTACCACCTGCATATCAGCTTTGCCGTCTTTATTCGTGTCGTTCCAGTCGATCACAAGGTCGTTATAACTCCCAAAATGGCCATCCTTGTCACGGTCAACCATCAGGCAATCATTGTCAGTATCACCTTCTTTATCAGTCCATTTCATGTCATCATCATCATCGATCCACCTGATTGGAGTATTGTTGATGGTCAGTGTTTCTAAAACATCGGGATCACCGTCTTTGTCTAGATCGGTAAATTTGATTTTTGTACCTGCCGGTGCAGGAGGTATCCGATAGGAGTTCAACGGAATATTTGAATTCCAGTATGATTTGGAACTTTGGCCCATCAGTCCAATTGATAGGCATATAAAAGCTGAAAGAAAAATATATTTTCTCATATTAAATGAATTATTTCTTAAGCACTTTGTTAATTTCCTTAACGATAAGGTCTGCCAGTAAGGCATATCCGGTTTCGGTATAATGAACATTGCCCTGTACAGAATTCTGGGGATGAATGGTTAGTGATGCACCATACAAATCAATCACCTCTATACCATTGACTTTCATAACATCCAATGCAACAGCATTATATTTAGCCGGATCTTCCACCATTCTGCCGGAAGCTTTCTCCGGAACTTCTGTTGTGTTGATGAATATAATCGTTGCGGTTGTCTCCCTGAGTTTTCCGACAATTATTTCAAGATTCTTCCGGTAATCTTCTAATGTTACAGCAACCCTCCCATTTATATCATAATTGTTGAGCGAATCCTTATGAACCATATCATGCAGGCCAAAATTAAAAAGGATTACGTCCCACTCTTTATTGCCAATCCAATTACTGATATTTTCAACTCCCCGCACAGTAGAACCTCCGTTACCCGGATTGTGCTCTACTATTGTGTTTGGCAGCAATGCTTTTTGCACAAATGGAGTGTAACCCATTGATATTGAATCGCCAATGATCAATATATTCTTGATATTATCTGTGTTGGCAGCAATTCCAATAACAAATAAAATAGGTAACAATAAATAAAATAGATTATGCTTTTTCATTATAAATACTTATTAATCAATTAATTAAAATAGATTCTCCTAAATTGTTTAAATTAGGTATTCGTTTGCTGGAACCAACTTAACTGTTAGACCATCCTTTTCAAAAATGTCTTTCTGGTCAAAAGTAACGATTAACCCTTCTGTCTTTTCAAAGAATTTCATTGCTTCCAAAAGTCCTGAATACTCCCTTTGAAAGTTCATATCATCTATTCGATAGCAAACTTGTACCAATTCCTCCACTTTGTCCCGATTCAGGGCTACGAAATCACATTCTCCTTTCTCCTTAAAAAAGTAAAGCTTGTCGAATTTGCGCCTAAGGTGAAGGTAAACCAGGTTTTCGAATCGTTGTCCCAGATTGTCGGTAAAAAGGGTTGCAACTTCTGAGATAAAACCTGTGTCCATCGAATAAACCTTCTTTGGGTTACGTGACTGCGATTTTAAAGAATTGCTGAATTGTTGCACAAATTCAATAAGATAGGCATCACTAAGAAAGGAAAAGTACTCAAGAAAAGTGGATACAGACTTGATTCCGTACATCCCGGAAAGCTTGGTTGCCGAAATTAGATTCCCAACATTTGTCAACAAAAAAACGGTAAGTTGACGTAATACTTCAATATCCCTAATTGACTGACGGACTGAAATATCACGGATCAATATATCGTCGATTAATTGGCTTAACACCCTTCCTTCACCACTCCTGACATACTCAGGCATTCCACCTCCTAATAAATAAGATTGTAATGAATCAGGATTCCTTGTCAAACCCTTAAACGTCAAAAATTCGTTGTAGGAAAAGGGGAAGAGTTCCATAGACAAGTGCCTGCCTGTTAAGTGAGTCCCGAGTTCACGACTGAGCAATGAGGCATTTGAGCCAGTAATAAACACCTGATAATCTTCGCGAAGCAATTGATGGACAAACATTTCCCAATTCTGAACGAGCTGAAGTTCATTAAAGCACAAGACCTTTATGCCACGTAAAACAATCTCGTTGTATAAACGGGTAAAATCGGCAGTGTCGAAACCCGCCAAACGGATATCTTCAAAATTAAGGAATATCGAATCCGGATATTTATTATTGATCAGTTGGTGCAACAAAGTGCTTTTTCCGCCCCGCCTGATCCCCGTTATGATTGTGGCGAATGATTCAACAATCGGAACCTGAACAAGTGCCTCACGATTGACAAAATTGCCCTTTTGTAGGAACAACTCCCTTTGGTTGTCAATGATTTTTGCTATTTGATCCTGCCTATACATTCTAAATTCAATTATTTCCCCACAAAGATATAATGTTATCCAAAATATTTGGACATCTTTATCCAAAATATTTGGACAATATCATCCAAAATATTTGAAAGAAAACACTTTTTTAAGAAAACCCTGACTTCCTCTAAAGGAAACCAGGGTTTTTCATGATGATTATGGCTACCTAACAAAAGCCAGTACTACCTATTTTACTGTTATTTTTCCGCGGTCAACAACAACCTGATTATAATCGGGTCCATTGTATCCATGGTTGGTCACTACAACAGAAAGGCCAAACGATCCTGCCGTTTTATAAGTATAGGAACAATACCAACCACCTGCTGTTTGTGATGTTTTCAACCCTTTGGCACCGATCAGGCCATAGTCTGAATAGTTATCGCTTACACTAAGAATAGGATGATTGAACATATCGATCGAGTCTGCATAGGTTAAACCTCCATCAAGACTTAGTTTCTTTTTCATAACTGTCCTGACCCCACCTGGCCAGATTGAACAAATGTCAGCACTTGTAAGGACTACAAATTTAACGGCTTTGTTGACCTTTATTTCGGTTACCAATGAATCTTTTCCACTTTTGTCGGTCATGTACATTTTAACATCATTGACAGATGGAGCCGAAATGTTGTCTTCTTTCAGGCACGATGTGAACGAAAGAGAGATTCCCAGCATTAACAAAAATATTATCCTTTTCATTTTTCTCTTTTTTAACTGATTAATATCCGGTGTTCTGGGTTAAAGTAGGGTCTTTTTCGATTTCCCCGACAGGAATTGGCAATAATAGCTGATATTCTGCAATCGGACCGGTGATATAAATTTTGTCATCATAATCAACTTTGGTCATCAGATCTTTCGTAATCACAGCGACTGCTTTTCCTGTCCTGACAAGGTCAAAGTAACGATGCCCTTCAAAGGCCAGTTCCATACGGCGTTCATGTAAAATCTGGTCAATGTTAAGGTCTGCTTCGGTGATCAAAGCTGTTGGCCTTACACGAGCTCTTACCTGATTAAAATAGGTGACCGCCTCTGTCTTTTGACCGTTTAACATTAATGCTTCAGCATACATCAACAAGGCATCCGCATAACGGGAAACCATATAGTTAAAGTCTGAACCGGTATTCACGTAGTTTTTAACCGTACTAGCGGTTGGACAAAGCTTACAAGCCCATGCCTGAATAGGAGGTGTATCGCCAGGACATTTCCCTGAATCGACACTGGCTGTATAACGTGTTAATTCACTGCTATTTACAAAATCCCTCATCAGGTTATGTTCCACCAATAACTGATTGCTTGAAGGGGCCAGCAAACGTTTGCCAATGTCAACACCCATCCATTTGAACCAATAGCTTGGCTGTCCGGCAGAAACATTGTAGTTAACCTCAAAAATAGACTCTGCATTAAACTTATTATTTGTGGCAAAGATGCTGCTATAGACCGGAAGCAACGAATAGGTTCCTGCCGATTTGTCAACAATCAGTTTCTTAAGTGTCTCAGCAGCTTTTGTCGGATTGTTCATCGTGAGGTACACCTTTCCAAGAATGGTAAGCGCAGCACCTTTTGTTGCCCTGGCCTCTTCGTTTTTAAGGGCAGCATCACCCTTTTTATAGCAATTCGCATAAGCAAATTCGAGGTCAGGAATAATTACTGTATTGTAAATATCGGTAACAGGAGCGCGGCCAATTCCAAAAGCAGTGTTTGGATCGTCAAAATGGGCAACTACCTTTGGCAAATTGCCATAAATCCTGACAAGGTTAAAATAGCTCAAGGCCCTAAGAAAGCAAGCCTCTCCACGATAAGCTTTTACAAGGGCATCCTCGGTAGCATCTTTTGGTTTATAATTGTCTATGATTGCTATGATATTGTTGCAATTCACGATCATTTTATAAGAGTTGTTCCAGATATTTCCCTGTGAATCGTTGTTGGTTTTCTGAAAAATGTGCCAGACGCTACTCCATCCGAAATCCTTACCATCGTCTGACATTAACTCTGTGATCAATGGTAAGTCGCCCTGGTTATAAATGCTCTGCAGGTATTTATAGCAAGCAATCAAGCCGGTCTTGATTTCAGCCGGGTTGTTAAAATAGGATCCTGTTGACAAGGCATCTTCCGGTTGTTTGTTCAGAAATTCTTCAGAGCAGCCAAACAACAGTATTGTAAGTATAAATAGTGAAAATATTTTTTTCATATCATTCATTTATTATTGTTCATTTTACAGTGAAATGTTCAGCCCAAAAGAGATTGTCCTTGCCAATGGATAAGAACCGCGATCTATACCTTGAGAGGTTGTCTGATCCCCTTTGTAGTTGGTTTCCGGATTATAACCCGGAAATTTCGTGATAAAGAGGGCTTTTTGAATGGTAGAATATACCCTGACATTGGACAATACACCCATCCTTGCAAGATTCTTTGGTAATGTATAGCCAAGTGAAATATTCTGAATGTTCACATAAGTACCTTTGTAAATCAACGTCCCAGAAAGGTCTGTGCCTTCATAGTTTTTACGGGTCGGTGCAGGATACTTGGCATCTGTACGGTCGGGACGCCAGTAATTGTTATAATATTCTGCCGTCGTATTCATAGTCCCATTACCGCGTCCGAAAACACCGGTATATTCCAACATATTGATGTCGCCGCCCTGAACTCCATTCATCTGGATAGATAAGTCAAACCCTTTGTATTCAAACGAGTTGGTCATACCCCAAACAAAATCGGGAATAGACGAACCAATAATTGTATTGTCGCTGCCATCAATGATCCCGTCACCATTTACATCGGCAACCTTTGGCATTCCCGGTGAAGTGCGGTTTTTCCACAAAGGATTTGAAGCATTGACAATTGGCAATGTTTTAACTTCTTCCCAATTCCGATAAACACCGAGATTGACCATTCCCCAAAGACCTGCCAGTGGTTTACCTTCGGTTGTGTAACAGTTGTCGATAATCAAAGGCCGTTTGTCTTTCCCAATATCCAATACCTGGTTCCGGTAGTACGAAACGTTAAAATCGGTTGACCATTTAAAAGCCCCGGTCATATTTTTTGTATTCAACGACCATTCATAACCACGGTTGCGCATCGAACCGATGTTGGCCATGTATGATCCAAAACCTGTGATTGTTGGCAATGGCATGTTGAACAACATGTCGGTAGTTTTACGGTAAAAATAATCGACACTCAGGGTGATCCTGTTGTTGATCAACTGCATATCGGCACCAAGACTATAATCAGTGGTGGTTTCCCAACCCAATTTTGAATTGGCAACTTTGCTGTCAAGATATCCTGCAGCTACGGTTGAGCCTTGCCCCAAAATATAGGAAGTTGAATTTAAGGTACTTAAAGCCTGGTAATCACCAATCCGGTCATTACCGATAACGCCCCATCCTCCACGGATTTTCAGATCGCTCACATATTTTTTCAGCGGCTCAAAGAATTTCTCATCCGAAGCACGCCATGCGACCGACATGGATGGGAAAACACCCCATCTTTTATCCTGACCAAACCGCGAGGATCCATCACGCCGAACAGATCCTGTAAAATAATATCGACCGGCATAATTGTACATTACACGGCCAAAGCTCCCGATCATAGTCTGTGATGAACGGTTTGTCCGCGCATCGTTCTGTGCATTCAGGATGGTAGTTGCCTGGTTTAATGTAGGAATCAAATCAGTCGGATAATCGTATTTATTAATGTAAGTACTTCTATAAGAAGTCTCTTCTGTAGAATAACCGGCCATGGCAGTCATTGCATGTTTCCCGAAACTCTTTTGATAAGTCAGGAAGTTCTGCGAATTCCAGTAAAGACGGGTATTGGTCTGATTTGTTCCCTGCGACCTGGAAAAAGTCTGGGAAGCATTTGGTGTAGCATTGGGAAGAAAGAAACTTTGCTCCCAATATCTGAACTCAGTATGAAATTCTGACCTGAACTTCAAATCTTTAAGAATATTGATCTCCCCATATAAGGTTGAAAGGCTTTTTGCTGTCCTTCTTTTGTCAGTTTTCATAAATTGGTGCAGCGGATTAACAAAGGTGTTCAGGTTCCAGTCGTACCAGCTATCAAGAACTGTTCCCCAATACATTGGATTGCCCTGATCATCCCTGGCATTTAAAATTGGGGGCATTGCGATTGCATTGTAAAATGGGTTGGAATTGCTTCCACCTTCAGTATTCGACAATACACTTAAATTTTCGAGCGAAGGGGCAAGCAACAAACCGACTTTCACTTTGTCGCTGATCTTTAGGTCAACATTGGCACGGAATGAGATCCTGTCATAACCTGAAGTAGGAACAATCCCCTCCTGGTTAAAATAACCTCCTGATACCATGTAAGAAACATTGTCGGTACCCCCTGAAGCTGAAAGCTGAAAATCGTTCACCTTCCCAACACGGGTAATCACATCCTGCCAATCGGTATCGTAAGGCATTGCTTTTGTTTCTGGTGTAACGGTAATCCAACGTGCATGTTTTGAACCTGCCTGAGCCATAGCCGAAGCATGTTGCGAGTATTTGGCCCAGTTGGCAATCCTTGTTGCGTCATTGTCGGTCCATTGCCATTGTGGCACTTTGGGATCATTAGTGCCAAAGTTCGGATCCTCAATGATATAAGCATTTGCACGTGCATCGTCCATGTATTTCAGGAAATCCTCACGACCCAGGACATCAATTTTATTGATCATCTTTTCAAAACCGGTACTCACATTTACGTTGATCGATGGTTTTCCTGATTTCCCTTTTTTGGTTGTGATCAGGATAACCCCACTGGCAGCCTGAGTTCCGTAAATTGCACTTGAAGAAGCATCTTTAAGAACTTCAATTGACTCAATGTCGGCAGGATTTATCGCATTCAAAGGGTTTTCGTTCTTGTTGAACGAATCTTTCATCGGAAATCCATCGATAACAACCAGCGGGCTTGTTCCACCATTGATTGAGCTTACCCCGCGGATCACAATATTGGAACCTCCACCTGGAGCAGCATTGGTGTTTGAAATTCGAACTCCTGCCATCTTACCGGAAATGGCCTGCGTAAAGTTCGAAACTGGTTTGTCCTTTAAATCTTCAGAAGACACTGATGAAATCGCTGTGGATACGTCCCTCTTCTTTTGGGCACCATAACCAATCGCAACAATTTCTTCAATCCCGATGGAAGCATCTTCAAGAACTACATTAAAAGTCAGTTTATTCCCAATAACAACCTCCTGCGATTTCATTCCAACAAATGAAATGGAAATTGTCTTTACACCCTCGGGAACCATAAATGTGAAATTGCCATCAATGTCAGTCGTCACACCAGAAGTCGTTCCAGTTCCGATAACGGATACTCCAGGAAGTGGTCCACCGGATGAATCGGTTACTTTCCCTGATATCTTTTTCCCTTTTTGCTGGGCTTCTGCTTTTGCCATCAGCATAATATTGGTACCTTCCATGGCATATACAATGCCCATATTGCTGAATAGATTGGTAAGCACCTCTGCTACTGATTGGTTTTCAGCATCGACTGACACTTTGCGGTTAAGATCCAATTCATTTTTGTCATATACAAACAGATAGTCTGTCTGGCTTTCGATCGCATCGATTACTTTAATAATATTTGTATTTTTCATGGCGATGGTCACTTTGGCAACCTGCGATTTCAAATCGGTGGCAAAAAGTGACGAGGCAAACACCATGACCAATAAAAATGTTGTTCTCATCCTTCGAATAAGTTGTTTAGTTGAGTCAAAGAGTTCCTCTGACAAATAAATTTTCATACATTTGTTGTTTGATGATTGATACTTGAATTTTGTTTTAGCGGACTTTTTGGGTATCGACCCTAAGCCGGTAAATGTTAGCGCATTTATCGGCTTTTTCATGAACGTTTACTTACTGCATAGGCAAATATTTTAATTGTTGGACATGGGTAGTGATTATTCTATCGTTATGATATTGAGCTTATCATCAATTTTAAACCGAAAATTGTTACTGAGCTGCAGAACTTTCAGGATATGTTCCACACCATCCTTGGTCCGGAATTTTCCGGTGCACCGATAATCCCGGAAACGGTCATTCTTCACATTAATGGAAATGTCAAAATAGAGTTCCAGCTTTCTTACCATATCAGGAAACGACTCATTGTCAAAACTAATGATCCCATCTTTCCACAGGAAATGGTTCCGATGGGTAATTGGGGCAGTAATCAGCTGGTTATTATTTAAATAGATTCGTTCATCAGGTTTAATGGAAATACCTTTTTCGCTGCCCGATTTCAGACGCAACGCCAACGACGATTGTGTCGGCCGAC
>JBAXWR010000111.1:0-22493 GCA_037128295.1 Mariniphaga sp. | reverse complement strand
AATTTCCAATTTCCAATTTCCAATTTCCAATTTCCAATTTCCAATTTCCAATTTCCAATTTCTAATTTCCAATTTCATTTAATCTCTTTCCAGTAAGGAGCAGAAGCCTGGGCTCCCATTCTGGTCACGGAGATAGCTGCTGCTTTACAGGCGAATTCAACCGCTTTTTCAAGTTCCAGATCTTCTGAAAGCCCAACTGCAATAGCACCATTGAATACATCGCCGGCTGCGGTGGTATCTATTGCGTCAACTTTTGGTGCGGGGATCAGCTTTGCCTTACCATCAACATATAGTAACGCTCCTTTACTACCAAGGGTAATGATAACCACCTTAACTCCACGGTCGAAAAGGTTCTGAGCTGCCAGTGTTGCAGATACTGTATCCTTAACAGGAATACCGGATATTAACTCTGCTTCTGTTTCATTGGGGGTGATCATGTAGAGTTTGGATAAAAGTTCATCAGTTACAAGGGCAGCAGGAGCCGGGTTCAGGATCACTCTTTTACCGGCATTATAAGCCAGATTTGCGGTATAAGCCACAGTATCAAGGGGTATTTCAAGTTGTAGCAGTACAATATCCGATCTGAGCAACTCTTCACGGGCCTGATCTATATCGTATTGCGAGAGGTAACTGTTTGATCCGGGTGCTACAACTATGCAATTTTCCCCTTTCGCATCAACCGTTATTAACGCAACACCCGATGGATGATCCTGATCAGTTACTAGATAATCGGTGTTAATGTTCTCTACTTCAAATATCTGACGTGCTTGTTTTCCGAATACGTCATCACCTGTTTTAGCAATAAAAGTCACTTTTCCACCCAGGCGGGCAGCGGCAACTGCCTGGTTTGCACCTTTCCCCCCAGGATTCATAAAAAAATTTCCCCCGAGAATCGTCTCACCGGGAACCGGCAATTTGGAAGTCTTGATGACCATATCGGTATTACTGCTTCCGATTACTGCAATGCGTTTAAGATACATGAATGATTGGTATTAGTCGTTGAAATTTGCCATCAGGATTTTTCCTGGGTAATATTAAAATCAAAATTAATCAAGCAAAAGGAGAAACAAGAAAATATTTCCATATATTTAAGATTTCCAAATAAACAATATTTTATTCATATTATTGTAAATTAATAATATATAATTACTTAAACTTCTATTTTTA
The DNA here is from genome assembly GCA_037128295.1 of Mariniphaga sp. Lineage (GTDB taxonomy): Bacteria > Bacteroidota > Bacteroidia > Bacteroidales > Prolixibacteraceae > JAAFHB01. The sequence goes on along the minus strand of JBAXWR010000111.1, from coordinate 21,326 downwards.
TTTGTTTGTAAGTTTTATAGGTTCAGAATTATTTTCAACTTTGCGATAACAACTCAAATTTATTATCCTATTAACAAGGTTATTGTATGTCAAACTTATCTGCGTTGCTCCAACTTATTCCAACCCTCTCGAAATCAGAGAGAAGGAGCTTCTCCCAATATGCTGCTTTACAAAAACGCGACAAAGCTTATTACAATCTTTATGAGATCATCAGAAAAGGAAAGTCTCAAAATATAGAACAAGATTTTAAGAGTCAAAACCCTGATTCAGATTATAATGCAACTGTTTCATATCTGTGGGAGAGACTGGTAAAGACTCTATTGACTTTTCAGGGTGGACAAGCAGAAGAGGAAATAATTCTGAGCGGAATACTCGAAATTAAGTTGTTGTTCCGAAAAGGTTTAGTGGAAGAGGCATTCAGGTTAATTGTAAGATTTAAGGAGATTGCAAAAAAATCCGAAAAATCGGATTATTTGCTGTTGCTCGAAAAATTGGAGTTGGAACGGTTCAGTCGATATCAGTTTGATGGAATCATGGATGAGGGGCACCTTGTAAAGCTCCAATCGCAACTCCGATTCAATATTCGATATGAATTAAATCTGGCAGACCATTCTGCACTATATGAACTGCTCTATTTCAGGTATTTACAAAATGGCAATATACTTTCGGATAAGGACAAGGAGCGTCTCAACGATTTGGTCGTTTCGGAGATGAACCTGGCAGGAAACCAAAGGTTTGAATCCTTTGATTTGAACCGTAACCATCTTTTGTTTCAGTCGGTTTATTTTATGATGACAGGGGATCACCGTTCAAGTCTCCGAACTTTTTTCGAATTGGATCAGCTTTTTGAAAGGAATTCGCACCTTTGGAAGGATTCGCCTCTTGTATATGTAAATCACCTGCGTGGGATATTGAACAACCTTTTTGATTCGAACCTGGTTAACGAAATGGACTATTTTATCGAAAAGTTACGGAATTTGTTAAAATCTAATTCCCCAATTATAATAAACCAGGCTATTTGCGTTGCAGAATTGAAAAAATTCATACTGCTTAGAAAGTATGAAAGTGGGATGTTTGCCATTGAACAGGAATTTATCCCACTTTTCCTGCATACGGATTCATTGGCAGGAACTGATAAGGCCGAACTTTATCTGTTTTCTGGTCTGATTTGTTTTCATTCAAAACAATACAAAAAAGCAGCAGGTTTTTTGAGGAAAATTATTTACCTCGAACCTACAAAAAACAATTGGTTATGGAAAATGATCAAATGGCTTAACCTCCTGGTAAATATTGAATTAAATGAGTTTGATTACCTACTCAACGAGTCGGGTTCTGTTGAACGCCTATTGAAAAAACAGGGAGTATTTTATCCAACAGATAAAATACTTATGCATTACGTTAAAAAGATTCCAGGCTGTATGACCAGGAAGGCAAAATTGCTCCTTACAAAAGAATGCCTGAACGAAATGGAACTGCAGGAAAAAAATTTATACGAACTTCAATTTATTAAAACAATGGGCATTCAGGTCTGGTTGGCACAAAAGTTTGTGAATTAGGTATAACGAACCAAAATGAACCCTCCCATTATTGAAAAATAATTGTATTTTTATGACTCTTAGGAATTCTGAGATTTAGACAAAAGAATTATGAAGAAAAAGAATAATTGGATACTGTATATCAGCATTATAAGTGTTGCAGTAATTATTTTGCTTGTTGTTGGAAAGAAGGCCGGGTGGTTTGGAAAGGACCTGGCTGTAATGGTTGCAACTGAAAAAGTCCAGAAAAAGGATATTACGGAGATTATTACTGCAAATGGTAAAGTTGAGCCTCAAATGCAGGTTAAGATTAGCCCGGAAGTGCCAGGTGAAATTATTGAATTACCTGTAAAAGAGGGAGACGAGGTGCAAAAGGGTGATTTGTTGGTTGTTGTAAAGCCCGATATTTATATTTCGAACCGAAACCGGCTTGATGCTACACTTAACAGCCAGAAAGCAAGGTTGGCTCAGGCTGAAGCACAACTTGTTGAAAAGGAACTCAATTTCAAACGGTCAAAACAATTGTACGATAAAAACACAATTGCTAAATCGGATTTTGAAACCATCGAAGCAGCATTTAAAGTCGCCCAGTCGGAAGTTCAGGCAGGTAAATATGCAGTTAAAAGTGCTGAATCGGGTTTAAACGAAGCCCAGGAAAATCTTACAAAGACCAAAATTTATTCACCAATATCAGGCACAGTTTCAAAACTGAATGTTGAACAAGGAGAAAAGGTCGTTGGAACCAACCAGTTTGCCGGGACCGAATTGATGACCATTGCTGATCTTAGCAAGATGGAGGTTAAAGTGGAGGTCAATGAAAATGACATAGTGAATGTAGAGAAGTTCGATACAGCAAATGTTGAAATCGATGCGTATCTGAAACGCAAGTTTAGTGGTCTGGTAACGGAAATAGCCAGTTCAGCGAATGTTTCAGGAACATCGACCGACCAGGTGACTAATTTTAATGTGAAAATTTTCCTTTTGCAGGCATCCTATAGCGATCTTTTACAAGGCAAAACAAATCGTTACCCCTTCCTGCCCGGCATGTCAGCTACTGTTGAGATTAAAACAGAAACCCGTCGGGGCGTAATTTCAGTGCCGATCCAGGCTGTAACAACACGTTCGGAAAATGGTACATCCAAAAAAGAGGCTGATCAGGATGAAAAATTAGAGTCAGGTTCAACAACGGTTGACGACAAAGTTACAATTAAGGACCCTGAGCAATTCGAAGTTGTTTTTGTCAACCGTAACGGTTTTGCCCGACAAGTAAAGGTTAAAACCGGTATCCAGGACAATACCAATATTGAAATCGTTGATGGCCTTAAACCTGACGATGAGATTATTATAGCCCCATACGGAATGATATCCAAAACATTAAAGGATTCTGTTCAGATCGAAGTTGTTAAGATTGATGATTTGTATAAGGTCAAAAAATGACGGTTCAGCGTTTATTGCAAGTAACTATTGTAGTGGATGATTACGATGAGGCAATTCAGTTTTACGTTCAAAAGCTTAATTTTGCTCTTATTGAGGATACTGTTTTGACGTCTTCAAAACGGTGGGTAGTCCTTGCACCACCGGGTTCAGATGGATGTGGTATATTACTTGCAAAAGCTGTAACCGACCAACAAAAAAGTAGGATTGGAGACCAAACCGGAGGCAGAGTATTTTTGTTCCTTCAAACCAGCGACTTCGCAAGCGACTTTAAAAATCTTAAAGCTAAAGGCGTTACAATTATTAGGGAGCCAATTGTCGAGAAGTACGGTACTGTTGCCGTTTTTGCTGATCTCTATGGAAATCTTTGGGACCTGATTGAACCGGCGAAAAACGGATTTACCTATTGATGCATTTATCATGATAATTGGATATCTTCGTAAATCAATTTATCAAAGCGAATAAATGGTTAAAACGGTTATTAAAGGGATCAGGTGGGGTTTAATCAGGCTATTGATGTTACCTGTATATTTTTATAAGTATGCCATTTCACCAATGACACCTGCTTCATGCAGGCACATTCCATCGTGTTCGGAATATGCAATAGAAGCTCTTAAAATTCACGGTCCATTAAAAGGAATTTATCTTGGTACGCGCCGGATATTGCGATGCCATCCATGGGGAACCCATGGTTATGATCCTGTTCCTCCACGTAAATTGTAAATATAAATTAGAGAATAACTTGGTAAAACAATTTTCATGAATAAATTATTAGTGTCTACCTTACTTTTTGGTGTCCTTTTTTCCAGTTGTTTTTCCGGCACCAAAAAATCAAAGGATAAAGTATTGTTTGTTACTATCTTACCATTAAAATATTTCACAGATAGAATTGTTGGTGAATCATACAAGGTTGAAGTAACAGTACCACCCGGAGTTGGCCCCGAAACTTATTCTCCAACACCCAAACAAATGGTTTTACTGAGTAAGGCTAAGGGCTATTTTTCGATAGGATACCTTGGGTTTGAGCAGGCCTTTTTGGAGAAATTCAAATCGACAAATCCAACTGTTCCCGTTTTTTCGACTGCAAAGGGAGTAGATCTTATCAAAGGATTGGAGGAACATGGGGATCATCACCATATGGCTGGCGTTGACCCTCATATTTGGTCCTCACCGAAGGAAGCAAGAATTATAGCCAGGAATATCCTTGACGGAATAGTCCAGATAGATCCCGATAATAAGGGTGTTTTTCAGCAAAATTTCAACCTTCTTTTGGCAGAAATCGACAAGGTCGATTCAACAGTAAATCAAATACTAAAAAAGAGTACAGCGAAAAAATTTATTATTTTCCATCCGGCATTGGGTTATTTCGCCCGCGCTTATGGTCTTGAACAACTTTCCATTGAATTTGAGGGAAAAGTCCCATCACCAAAACACCTTCAAACAGTAATAGAAGAAGCAAAATCCGGAAATATCAGGTTTATTCTTATTCAGAAGGAGTTTGACAAAGAGAATGCCGAAATTGTTTCTAAAGAGACCGGAAGTGAAATAATTCAGATTGATCCGCTTGCTTATAATTGGCCCGAACAAATGATTGATATCGCAAAAAAACTTTCAATTCCACTTTAAAGAACTTATTAATGGATACATTAGTCCAGATACATAACTTATCGGTTGGATACGGGCAAAACCTTATATTGCAGAATGTCAGCTTATCCATCAGGCAATTTGATTTTATTGGTGTCATTGGCCCAAATGGTGGCGGGAAAACAACCTTGTTGAAAGCCTTGCTTGGATTGTTGCTCCCATTTTCTGGTGAAATAATCTTTGATGAGTCAATGACGGAAGGAAACTCACATCGGATTGGTTACCTTCCTCAAATCAACAATATCGACCGTAAATTTCCAGTCACTGTCTTTGATGTGGTCCGTTCCGGATTAATGTCGCGCAAAAGACTAACAGGCCGCTACAGCCTGGAAGAAAATGACCGGGCCAATAACCTTATGACCGAAATGGGGATTTACAACATTAGAAGTAAAGCAATTGGTGAACTTTCGGGTGGGCAGATTCAAAGAGCATTGTTGTGCAGGGCTTTGGTCAACAACCCAAAATTATTGGTATTGGACGAACCCAACACCTATGTTGACAATCGTTTTGAGCGGGAATTATATGAGAAATTAAAGATGTTAAATGAAAAGCTTGCCATTTTGCTTGTATCGCACGACCTTGGAACGATTTCAACCTATGTCAAATCTTATGCATGTGTTAATGGTTCATTGCATTACCATGATGGCAATAAAGTAACACCCGAATTACTCGTCTCCTACGAATGTCCAATACAAATTATCTCGCATGGGGAAATTCCCCATACCGTACTTTATAATCATAGATCATGATCGATAACCTGATTTCCATTTTTAACCTGGAATTTTTCCGGAATGCGTTTATAGCCGCATTTATTGCAAGTATAACTTGTGGAATTATTGGTACTTATATAGTTGCACGCAGAATAGTATTTATTAGTGGAGGGATTACACATGCTTCCTTTGGGGGAATCGGAATGGGTTATTACTTTGGCTTTGACCCGATACTCGGGGCTATCGTTTTTGGAATTCTTTCGGCCCTTGGAATTGAATTTTTCACAAAAAAGGCCGATTTACGCGAGGATTCTGCAATTGCAATGCTTTGGGCACTTGGGATGGCATTGGGAGTGATCTTCATTTTTTTAACCCCGGGCTATGCTCCTAATCTAATGAGTTATCTTTTCGGAAATATCCTTACCGTATCGGCAGAGGATCTTATTTATCTGTTTTTGCTTACTGTCTTTGTCGTCGGTTTTTTCCTGACCTTTTACAGGATGATCATTTTTGTTTCGTTTGATGAAGAGTATGCCTTAACGAACAATGCCCCTGTGAGGCTTTTCAATGCGCTTTTGATAAGCTTGGTGGCATTGACTATTGTATTAAATATCAGGGTAGTAGGGATAATCCTGGTAATGTCGTTGCTGACTATTCCGCAAGCTATAGCGAATCTTTTTACGAAAAGGTTCGATATTATGATGATTTATTCCATCCTTTTTGGATTCGCAGGTTCTGTGACAGGACTGGCTTTTTCGTACGTTTATGACATACCATCAGGTGCTGCAATTATCTTTTGCCTTGTTGTTATTTATGCAATTACAAAGTCAGCCTTTCTTCTCAGAAGAAAAGGCTGACTTCGTAACTAATTTAAACATCTTTATACCCCACAAAAAGTCGCTAATTCTTCTTTTTGAAACTGTTAAAAGTTTTAAGATCAAACAATAGTGTAAATCTTATTGTATTGGCAAGTGGGTTATTCTGGTGAAGTGGGATAACATACGAAAAATCAATTGCTGCAATGTTCATCTTTACACCGACACCCGCTGTGAAAAATTTACGGTTTCCCTTATTGATGGATTCATTAAAATATCCTGTCCTTATCGCAAATTGTTTATTGTACCAATACTCGATCCCTGTTGAAATATTGTATTCCTGTAATTCTTCCTTTAAATGTCCGGGAGCATCAGTGAAAGAGCTGAACAAGGCACTTATTGTGTTTTTATTTGTTGTGTTATCTGGAAGGATAATAATACTGCCATCATCAGCATAGGTAATCTGATTGGCAGGTGTTGGTATAAGTAATTTGTTAATGTCCATCGATATGGAAATTGAATTGTAATCATCGAATTCATTGTAAAATGTTGTGCCAAGTTTCATATTGGCCGGCAGAAATTCTTTGTTTGCACCTTGGTCATAGGATATCTTGGATCCTATATTTGAAAGGTTCGCACCAGCAGAAATTGATTTAGCAGATCCTATCCCTCCCCACTGTCTGGTATAGTAAAACGAAACATCAGTTGCAAAAGCATTTCCAACATCGTAAACTTCTGCTCCGATACCACCCGAAAGGTTGGAACGAATAAACCGTAGGGTAACGCCACCGGATAAATTGTTGCTTAACTTCATGGAATAACTAAAATCAAGGGCAAATTCGCTTGGGCTGACAACGCCAATTTCCATTTCATCTGCACTGGTTAATGTGATATCTCCCATTGAAAAGTACCTTAACGAATATCCAATCGCTTGAGTGTTACTAAGTCGTGAATAGCCGGCAAGATAGGCAAGATTAATATCCGAAACAAGTTGACGCAACCATGGAGTATAGGAAATCGCAAACCCTTGTTTCTCCTCCGCAAACACATATTTCGCAGCATTGAGATATTGCGAGTTGGCATCTGGCGAAGTGGCTACGCCAACATCCCCCATCGCACCATGTCTCGAATCAGGGGTTATTGTCAGGAAAGGGACTGCAGTAGAGATGGGATTATACCTTACCTCCTGACCAGTGGTTAATGAAGTTTGGCCATTGGTTACAATACACGAAAACATTGTTAACAATAAAGGTAAAATCCTGAACTTTATAAATTTGTCCATATGAATAATGGTAAAGGTAAATATTAACAAGAATCAAATAATTAAAATGCAAATGTAATTAATAAATCAACCGGTTTATCTAACAGATTCGTATTATAAACTATGCAATATCCATTAAAAAAAACCATATAATTTATGTAGCGAATATAAATAAATAATATTCAATCGGTGTAAAAATATTTGTCTTTTTTTGCAATGCCTTAATTGATTGAAAATTAAGCATATAGGTGTTATTTGAATAGGTGTTGAACTATAGATCAGTAATTTAGGAAGTTAACAAACTGCAACTTCTATTCTTTGTCATTTAATAACAGCTCGGCAATTTTTATATCTTCAGGGAAAGTAATCTTAATATTTTCGCGGTTACCCATGACAAGATTTACTTTAATCCTTGCTTGTTCCACTACCGAAGCATCATCGGTAAATGCTGGATTAAACATTTGGTTATAAGATGTATGGATTATTGAAGCCTTAAAAACCTGGGGTGTTTGTACCATAAAATATCTGGATCTGTCAACTGGAATGGATTCGTCTAAGGTTCCTTCGCGAATTGACTCGTTTGCTGGTACCACCGGAATTGCTGTTCCGTTTTTAGCCGCACAAAGAAAACACCTTTCAATTGTTTCATAACTGACAAGCGGTCTTACACCATCGTGAATTGCGATTAAATTACAGTCAAGAGCAAGGGAAAGTCCGTTTTTAACTGATTGAAACCGGGTTTCTCCACCTGCAATCAATTGATGAGGAATTAAAAAGTTATGTTGCTTACACAAATGTTTCCATTTTAAGATCTCATTTTTGTGTAATACCACGATTATCTGAAGTAACGAATCAAAATTGTAAAAATTCCGAACCGTATGCATTAGTATCGGTATTCCAAGTAAAGGGAGGAACTGTTTTGGCTGGGTCGCCCCCATGCGCAAACCGGTTCCTCCCGCTACGATAATGCAACAATCACTCATTTAAGGGCGATTAATGTTTTTGGCAATTTTCCACATACCACGAGATATTGTGAACCCGTCCCGCAAGTATCTCTTCCAAAATTTTGTGATCGTCCCTGTTAATCCGGTAACTACAGCTTTGATCGATCGCGTGCGATAGGAGCAACCATTCATGCACTGCTTTCATTGTCAGTTTACCTTTAAATTCCTTTAAAGTATGCAATGCACCCTGACCAAGGACCACAACATTGTGATCCTCCCGCTTCAATATTTCATGAGTTGTAAACAGATGGTCTTCAACCTCAATAAATTCATTCTCATCAAGCGTGATGCTAAATCTAAAAATTTTCTTTGTCATGATTTACCTCCTATTTAATTTGGTTTGTATCAAATTCCTGTTTTGAATTTTTTGAACTGTCCATTGAATTGTTTAATAAAGATAATCTTTATTTTTATACAAAAAAATTTTTTAAGAATTTTTTTTCAATAAAAAACCGGAACCGTAGCCTAGGGATTGGAAACTTCCGGGATACGATTCCGGTCAAAACTGACATTGAATATTCGCTCAGAAATTATAATTCGCGGATTTTAATGTTGCGAAACCACACAGCGTAACCATGGTCCTGAAGTCCAATATATCCTTCTTTGGCTATCCCTTCAGTAAAACCTGGAAATGATTTGAATTTGCTTTTTGCAACCATTGCATCCCATTCAGGTGTCCACATAGTATATGAAACAACCAATTTACCGTTCATGGTGTGTGTAACTTTTCCGTCTTTTAATTTAATAACCATAGTGTTCCATGAGCCAGTAGGTTTTACTGCTTTTGGATCAGCTGCAATCATATCATATAATGAACCGGCAAGGTGACTGTCGATTTTATTATCGGTTGCATCCACATTATCAAGTACCTGAATTTCAGGTGCTGCATAATAGATAGGTTTACCTGGAACCTCCCTCACTGAAAAGAAAACGCCTGAGTTTGCTGCTTTACCGGCTTTCCAATCGATCGAAAGTTCAAATTCCTTGAATTTTTTTGTTGAGAAAACTACATCACCGTCTGAACCTTGTCCTGGTTTTTTTCCTTCTCCTGTAATTACATTCATCGACTCGTCGTTTATGATCCAGTTTGCTGGCATTGCAGTTCCATTGCATTTTCTCCAACCATCAAAATTTTTGCCGTTAAACAAAAGTTGCCATCCTTCAGCAATCTCTTTTTTGGAAAGTTTGTTCTCTTTCTGGGCAATAGCAGGCAGTGCAACCAACAACGCAACAGCCAATGAAATCGTTAAAATAATGTTTCTTTTCATGATGTGTTTTTTAAGTAACCGAATTTGTAATTATTAATAATTGAACAATTGATAATTTTGCCCTCAAAGATAAAAAGTATATCAAAGGTTGGAACTAATCAGATCAATCAAATAAATAAAAAAACAAGTTTCTTTTAATTTGATTATTTATCTTTCGGAAATTTATCACATTGCTTTTCATGAACACAATTTTAAGGAGCAAAGAAATAAGCTGGTTGTCGTTTAACGACAGAGTGCTTCAGGAAGCATCCCGTCCGGAAGTTCCGCTTATCGAACGATTGAAGTTTTTAGGTATCTACTCAAATAACCTGGATGAGTTTTTCAGAGTCCGTGTTGCTATTCTGAGACGTCTGGCTATGATTGGCCAGTTGACCCTCGCTGAGGGTGGGAATCCTCGGGAAGTACTTTCCCAAATCGAAGAGATTGTAAAAGAGCATAGTAACCGTTTTGAAGAAATTTACAACCAGATACTTGCTGAATTGGCAGAGGAAAAGATATTTATTATTAACGAGAAACAGTTATCGACCGAGCAAGGAGCCTTTGTAACGTTGTTTTTTAAACGGGAGGTAAGGCCAAGGATTATGCCAATTATTCTTAAAAAAAGCACCAAAATGCCACAGTTGCGTGATGATGCAATTTACCTGGCTGTTGATATGGTAAAAAACAAAAAATCGGAGTACGCCTTGATTGAGATCCCAACAGATCTACTGCCCCGTTTTGTAATCATTCCGTCGAAAGACGACAAGACCTACATTATTCTGCTTGAAGATGTGATCCGATATGAATTGGACGATACATTTTACATGTTCAGCTATAAAAAAATCAGTTCGTACATTTTCAAACTTACACGTGATGCAGAGCTTGACCTGGATGATGATGTGGCAGAAAGTTACGTTAAAATCGTTGCCAAAAGTATCGTAAAGCGGGGAAACAGTGCTCTGGTAAGGTTTGTCCATGATAAGGAGACCCCTGAAAACTTACTTAACTTCCTTCTCTATAAGCTCAATTTCAAGAAAGAAGATGTCGTAATCGGAGGAAGCAGGATTCATAATTTTAAAGATTTTATGGGATTTCCGAAAGTTGGGGCTAAAAATCTTTATTATCAGCCAGTTAGTCCAGTAAAGCACTATAAAATTTTTCATGGGAAAACTTATCTGAGCAGCATAGGCAAAGGAGATATTTTATTCCATTTTCCATACCATTCGTTTTACCACTTCATTGATTTGTTGAGAGAGGCATCGATTGATCCAAAAGTTACTGAAATAAAAATGACGGGGTACCGGATGGCCCATAACTCAAATGTAATCAATGCCCTGATCAATGCTGCCCGTAATGGAAAAAAAGTTACTATGGTACTCGAATTAAGGGCTCGTTTCAATGAGCATGAGAATATACAATATGGTAATTTATTGGACAAAGAAAATGTTAAGGTTATTCTGGGTGTTCCCGGTCTTAAAGTGCATTCAAAACTTTGCCTTATCTCCCGAAAAGAAAATAAAGAATCTATTAAATATGCATTGATCGGGACCGGTAATTTTAACGAAGTTACTTCAAAAGTTTTTTCAGATCAGCTATTATGTACTATAAATCAGGATATTACAAAAGAGGTAAGCAAAATTTTTGATTTCTTTGAGCGCAATTATAAGATTGGCAGGTTCCAGCATCTGCTGGTTTCTCCATTTACCATGCGTACTAAAATGGTAACCATGATCAAACAGGAAATTTCAAATGCAAAAGCTGGTATTGAATCACGTATCTATTTGAAATGTAATAACTTGGTCGATCAGGAAATTATCGGTAAGATCGAAGAAGCAGCCAAATGCGGTGTAGATGTCAGGTTGAACATCAGAGGGATGTTTGCCCTTATCCCAACTTCATCCGATGGTAGAGTAAATATACCGTCTATTGGAATGATCGATAGGTACCTTGAACACTCAAGGCTCTATTATTTCTACAATGGGGGAGAGGAGAAAGTCTATATTTCATCGTCCGATTTTATGTCGCGCAACCTCGACAGAAGGGTTGAAGTGGCCGTTCCGATTTATGACCCGGAGATAAAAAAAGAATTGATCGATTTTTTTAACCTTCAGTGGAAAGACAATACTGCAGCGAGGATCCTTGATAATGATCTCAACAATACCATAAAAGATTATGGGAAAGAACCAAAATTTGAATCTCAAACCGCCTTTTATGAATACCTCGGCGAAAGGAACAAGCAGTAACGTTGAATTATTTAATCTTAAACAACACCTACTAACATTTGGTGCAGGTGAAATGGAGCTTTTAAAAAAGGCTGCTTGCAACGATATTGATCTTTTCAACCAACTTTATGGATGGATTTTTTCCGATAACCGAAGACTTGCCTGGCGCTCCTGCTGGATTATCGATACTGCCTCTGAAAAACAACCTGATTTACTGATCGATAAAATCCCGGAAATAATTTCGGGATTATCAGCGACTACCGACAGTTCTCTAAAACGACATTTTACGCGGATTCTTTGCCGTTATCAAATCCCCGAAATTTACCAGGTGATGGTTATAAACCGATGTTTCGAATTGCTTGTCCCCTCAGAACCGGCAGCGGTACGTGTGAATTCTATGCAACTCCTTTTTAATATTTCGCAACATTTGCCCGATTTGAAAGTCGAGTTAAGGTCCGTGTTGGAGAATTTGATCGATGAAGGTGGGTCCGCAGGTTTTATCAACCGGGCATTAAAGTTGGTAAAGCAGCTTTAGTAGTGATGCGTCATAAATAAACTGAAAAAGGTAACGGAAACGACCCCCCATACAGCAATTGAAAGGAGCATATATGGGATAAAATGATGGTTGTGCTTGAAATATTTAAATCCGAGTAATGCCCCAACTGGAATGGAAAGTATCACAGGCGATAAGATTACGATCCCCCACATTCCATAAAGCCTTCGCACTTTTACGATTATTTTATTTTTGTGCGTAAATTTTCTGGCAGTAGATTTCTTCATTTGGCGACGGATCAACCACATTTCAAACCTAACCTTGAATAGGATCGGAGTAAATCGGTAAACTATTGGCCAAAGTAATTTCAATTCTTTAAAAAGAAACCCAAAGAAATAATAATAAAACAGGAACCCCAGGATTCCCCCCGCTTCCATAAAAATCAAGGTTTCCCATACATTTAACTTCATACCAAAGGAATAGGGGGTTGCCCAAAAGTATTTTATACCCGCAACAAAAAACACAGTCGCTAATTTCAGGAAGTATTCCATATCTTTTTGCTCTGATGCAAATTTAGTGAGAATAACGGTTGTTTAAACAAAACCGCCCTTTCTTTGTTGGGATATTGTATGGAATTAAAAACCCTCTATATTGAAGTATTTTATGGTGTGGTAGCTTTCGCGCTACTTGCCGGAAGCTTTGGGATCAACCCCAAAACTTACAATCGTTTGTACTATAAATTAGCTTTAGCAGGTTTTGCTATTGGTGGTTTAATGGTTCATTCCTATCTCATTACAGGGTCTGCATTTCTTGCTGCTTTAGTGGGAATTTTGAGGTACAAAAGGCAGCTTAACCGAAATATACGTTTGGAAGTCATACTTATCTCTGATCACGATGACCCTTTCGTTGAACATTTTCTCAACTATTACCGGATTGACATATTGAAATATTTCCCAAAGTTTGATTTCAAAATCGAGCAGGAATATCTTGTGGCAATGGTATTATCTGAAATGGAGACTGTTGGATTGGTTGTCGCTGAGATCAAAAATGCTGGAACAATAAGAATCTGTCTTGATTATATGGTACCAAAACATCGCAGGACACAACTTGCCAAAACCTTCTATAATTGCGAATTGCGGTGCCTTGGATTTTTAGGTTACCAGAATGTTTATATTGAGCCTCAAAGCAGGTCCCACAATGCCTATCTCGAAAGGATCGGCTTTAAATTAGTTGATGGAAAGTATATCAACCACTTTTGAAAAAATACCTAATAATAGGTATTTTTTCATTTTGGTTCGTTCCTGATATTTGTACCGTTAATTAAAACAAAAATGAAAACGATACAAGCCGTAAATAATTTGCCCCGAATTAAAGAAACCCACTCCAAGGTTTCCGGTTGGTGTTGTTGTTGTATAATCCCATGGCGAATGTGCCGTTAAGGCTTTTCTTAAAATCCCGTTTTCTTCAGGCTTTCAAAATCTTTTCCCGTTTAACGGAAAAGGATATGTAAAATCAATCAATAAATATCTATAATTCATAAAATCAATTAGTTATGTCAGATCAAGCTTTGAAATTCGAAACACTGCAAATCCATGCAGGCCAGGAAGTCGATTCAACCACCAATTCAAGGGCGGTACCTATCTACCAAACTACTTCCTATGTGTTCAATAATGCCGAACATGCAGCCAATCTTTTTGGACTGAAGGAATTCGGGAACATCTATACCCGGATTATGAACCCTACCACCGATGTTTTTGAGAAACGTATTGCTGCCCTCGAAGGTGGAGTTGCAGCACTCGCTACTTCATCGGGTCAGGCAGCACAATTTATTGCATTGACTAATATTTTACAGGCTGGCGACAATCTGGTTTCGACCTCGTTTGTTTATGGTGGGACGTACAACCAATTTAAAGTTCAGTTTAAGAGGTTGGGAATCCAGGTCAAATTTGTAAATGGTGACGATCCTTCCGATTTTGAAAAGGCCATTGATGGGAATACCAAGGCCATTTACCTTGAAACCATCGGTAATCCCGAATTTAATATCCCCGATTTTGATGCCATTGCGGCCATTGCCAAAAAACACGATATTCCATTGGTTGTTGATAACACCTTTGGCACAGCAGGTTATCTTTTCAGGCCAATCGAGCATGGTGCAAACATTGTTGTGGAATCGGCCACAAAATGGATCGGCGGACATGGGACAACCATCGGTGGTGTAATCGTCGATGCAGGTAATTTCAACTGGGGCAATGGGAAATTTCCACAATTTACCGAACCATCGGAAGGTTATCATGGATTGGTATTCTGGGATGTGTTTGGTGCTAATGGTCCTTTTGGAAATATTGCTTTTATTATCCGTGCAAGGGTTGAGGGACTACGCGATTATGGTTCTGCCTTAAGCCCGTTCAACGCCTTTTTGTTGCTCCAGGGACTTGAAACCCTGACCTTGCGTGTTGATCGCCATGTGGGAAATGCCAGTATTATAGCAGATTGGTTATCTGGTCATTCGCAGGTGAAGAAAGTCAATTACCCAGGTTTGCAAACAAGCCCTTACCATGTACTGGCAAAAAAATACCTGAAGAATGGGTTTGGCGGGGTCTTATCCTTCCATATCAAAGGTGGGACTGCTGCCGCCGATGCGTTTATCAATAGCCTGAAATTGGTCAGCCACCTTGCAAACGTAGGTGATGCAAAAACGTTGATCATCCATCCTGCCTCCACCACCCACCAGCAATTGTCGGAAGTGGAGCAAAAAACATCTGGCGTAGTGCCAGGATTGATCCGCTTGTCGGTTGGCATCGAGCATGTCGAAGACATTATCAACGACCTTTCGCAGGCGTTTGAAAAGGTGAAGGACCTAGGGTAAAACTAGCCGTGGATCGAAGATTGCAGATAAGCCAATAATACTGCTTTTAAGATGAAGCACTGGGGGCTGGCAACTGGCTGTTGGGTACAAATTGAAAGATTAACATAGTGATAGCCTCACTTCGAGTGAGACTATCACTATATCTGTAAAACCCTCAAGGTTCTGACAACCTTGAGGGTTTTACAGATAATGGCAATTGAAAATTACCGGCGATTATCCCTTTAACCGTAATATCCTCATCAAGATTTTCCCAACGAAGGGCAAACCCGTTTAAACGAATTGCCACCTCTTTTAATTCTTCATCTTTGGCTTTTGACAGGATATTAAACCTGTCTGCTGGGAAACTGATATTTCTCCCATCCGTAAGTTCTATAAAGATGGTTCTCTACACTCCATGCATTGAGTGCTATCGGTTCTGCAATTTGTAGATTTTCAATGTACATGGTATTCATCTGAATAAAAATGAAACCTAAATGGACCAATTCGTAGAACAGTTGGCATATCCTGAAGATCAATTTTTTTGTGAAAGTACAAAAAAATATTGGTTTGGTATAAGCAGTCTAAACTTTTGACTTGTATAGGCAAAAAGTGTAAGCCTCACCCCAAGTGAAGCCTTCACTAACTATCAAAATTTGTTCCTTTCCCAACAAAGCAATCTGTTGCAGCCTACATTCTTGAAAAAAGCATACACAAAACGTAAAGAAACACGTTCTTTGTTTCTTGGTACACTCAATCACGTATGCACCTGACAGATAAGCCGGTTTCCAAATAAACAGGACTTAATTCGGAAATATTTGCCTCGTCACTCCAGAGTTGAAAATTATACTCACCGACCCACCAATTGTTATAGATATAGAAAGGCGTACTGGACCACCAAGCACCATTTTTACCCAAGAAGGTGAACCTATTTTCTGCGTAGATTCGGATGCCGCCAGGAAGAGCCGTGAAACAACTGCTGTTGGTTGCTCCTGTATTGGGGCTTAACCAGTGGGCGGTACCGGTTTCTTTCATTTTACCACCTGCCACTGAATAACCTCCAAGATACTTAATCAGAACATCCCACTCTGCATTGCTTGGGATGTGCCAACCGGCTGGGCATGCTGCTCTTGCTGCATCCCAATCGTAAAGCCGGCCATATTCAGCGGGTGCGTCAGGGTAAACCCAGGAACCAGTTACAGGTATATTTAGGTTTTTGGCCATCCAAACCTGTGTGCCTATTTGTACAGCTTCGTAATTGCCTAGCATAAAAGTAGCGCAACCACAAGTGGCGGCAAATGTTAATGGCGAACCTTGTATTTGGGTTACACCATCGCTTTTAAAACAAGTGACTGTTAATGTTTGGGATTCGTCAACGCTGCCCAATGTCCAGTTCACAGTTGCAATACCATCGGCTCCGGTAGTAGATTGCACTTGAGAAACTGAACCTAAATTATTAGCAGCGAATTTTACAATGATTCCGGATATTGGTTTTCCATCACTGTCAGATATAAGTACTTTAATCGGGGCAGGTAATGCTTGTCCAAAATCTCCCTTTTGGTTATCACCCGAATATTTTGAGATAGAAATTGATTTTGCTGTGGCAGTGAATGTTACCGGTTTGGTGGATATTTCTGTCCCATCAGCTTTTTTTACCGATACAGTCAATTCTTGCGTACCTGTTCCCAAGGTCCAGTACGCATTGGCAAACCCTTCGGCATCGGTCTTTACCGATTTGGGTTCCACGCTTCCTCCTCCATTTGATATGTCAAAATAGGCAAATACATTTTTCAATGGGAAGTTGACGTTGTCGATAACCTTTACCTTGATGGGTTGTACCAAAACCTGATTTTCCATTGCTGTTTGCTTATCCCCCGATACTTTTACGATCGAATCGGGTGCATTCCATAATTTGTGCTCAAGTGTGAACGTTTTGGCGAAATTGGCAAGGGTTTTTCCAAATATCGTAATGTCAGCCCCTACAGTAGTGTTGACCCCTACTTTAAGCAATGCGTCCCAATCGAGGGAGGGCGAAGCAACATTCGCATTAATTTGTTCAAATAGCTCGGGGGTACAATATGGCCCTGCTACGCCATATAACTTTACGCTAACCTCCGGTGTTATTGAAAACTTTTGATCGAACTGGACCGTGCCGGACAGGTCAACAGGTTTTGCGGTAAAAGATGGAACAAGTCCGTATTTGGGCGTCCATGTCGAATTTTCGTAAACAGCCCCGAGCGTAATTTTATAATTATTTGTAAATCCTGCATTTAGATCAAAAACTGCATTTACATCTGCCGAAAGCTTTGCGACCAATTTGGTATTCACCACGACCACAATTGGAACAATGCCAACCATTATTGTGTAATACCGGTCAATATCGCTCAATTTTTTCTCACGGTCAATCAATTGCACTGCCTGTGTTGCATTTAGGTTGACATCGCAATTGATGTTTAAAGCCGCATTATCGGCATAAAATGCAATTTTAGTGACCCTATTCCAATAAACATCGACATCAAAAATAAAATTTGGCTCAAAGGTTATATTCCCTTTGGTAATACTGAATGTAAGTGGCCCGCTCTGAAAAATTGTAGTATTCGAGAAATCATACATCAACCCGTTATCGTTTAAACTACCACTTTTCATCCTGTTACCTGTTAGATTATCACCTGAATAGAGCAAGATCAATCCGTTATTGCCGGCATTCTCTTTTAATGTTTGCCGGGTGGGGTAGGCACTTGACCCATATAGGTTTGCCGATTTATACTTTAGGACTCCCTGGTTAATGGCATCGCCAATGTTGATAGGGCCGCTGTTGAACAGGTCGTCCAAGCGACCCTGGATAGTTGCAAAATTATAAATACCATCCTGTAATGTGAAAGAACCAACTTTGCGCAAGAAACTAAGGTTATCCCGCATACCAATCAGCATAACAGAATCATAAGGGGCAATTTCAGGATCGCTGAATTTAATGCGGTAGATGCCATGCGCCATTTCTGTACTGTCAGAGAGCAACAAATCGGTATTGTCAACAACGATAAAATTGTTTTTTGCCACAATTTTTTCAAAACGGATATTTATAGTATCGGTCGATTGTCCGCAGGAATTGGCCAGCGTCCATGTCAATTGATAATCCTGGTTGTATTTGCCGGTAAACTGGGAGTATGGATTTCGTGGTTCTGCTACGATCCCGCTGTCGCCCGAAATAACCAGCCATTCACCTGTCTCACCATCTGATTGGTTTCCACGCAATTTGGTAATCCTGCCGCCGATGACCCTATCCGGGCCACTAATTATAACCGGCGGAAGTTGCACAAAAGTAAATGCAGAATAGATGGTTGCACTTCCAGATTTTGCCACTGCAGCACGGTAATACTTGGTCTGTGTCGGTAGAAACCTGTAAGTTTCTCCTACCGTTTCGGGGATGGTTACCCACGTAAGGGTGTCTATCGATTCCTGCCATTCGATAACGCCTTTATTGTCCTTGTTTTCGGCATACAATATTATTGAATCATTGCCACATAAATAATCGATCCGGTTTGTTTTGAACAAAACCTCATTGCCATACGCTGTACCTGAACTATTTGTCGCATAAGCCCTTACATAATAAGTTGTATTTCCCAACAACCTATGGATTCGGCTTATAAAATTTCCTGTTCCAATGCTGTCAGTGGTAACCGAATCGGCAATTGTTGGGTTTGCCGTTTTAGCCCAGCATACGCCACGCTTCAAAATTGATGCACCACCATCACTGGTAACGGTTCCACTACTTGTCGCCATCGTTGCCATAATGTCAGTAACCTCATTTGTCGTAACTATTGGGAGGCCGGAGCAGTTTGTGGTCAGTTGGTACCATCCGGAACCATTATAAAATTCGATCTTATTGGCCGACGTATTATAGATTACAAGTCCAGTTACAGGAAGGATCGCATCCCGTTGTGCATTGGTCAACCTTGGTATCAGCACCCCTTTGTCGGTTGCGGCAACGTCGAGCATGGCAGAGTGGTGCGGAAGTGATCCATCCGTTTTATTTGCCATACCGATAACTTCCTGTTTACCAATGGCTCCTGGAATACCCGTTGAAACGGCGCATAGTGTAATCCAGTTTACTCCATCGTAATAGCTCAGAATATTTTGATTTGTATTGTAAATGATCAATCCCGTGGCAGGTGAAATGACCAGTTCCGGGATAGTCCGTGGAATCAAAATCCCCCTGGTCGGATTGTTGACATCGAGCATCGCGGAATTTTCTGGAAATACATCTTGCGATGAATTGATGGAAACACCGCCACCCAAGCTAAGGTTTCCTGTTGTTGATGAGATAAAGGATGCTCCGATCTCATACCAATAAGTTCCATTATAAAAGTTGAACAGGTTGGTTGTTGTGTTATAGATCATCAGTCCAGTGGCGGGGGATGGAATCTGGTTACGGGCTAAAGTCGATATCCGTGGGATCAATATTCCATGACCGGTGGATTTTACGTCGAGCATGGCAGAATTGTCGGGATTTGTGCCATCGGTGTTAATGGCGACCTGTGAAAAAAGCAAACTGCTGTTGATTAACAAGAACAGGAGGATACAGAAAAGTTTTTTCATTTGATGGTTTTAATGAATGGTCAATAAATTGCGTTATGATTATTGTTTTTAACCACAAACGAACCTATTTAATTTCCAAAGCTAAAACAAATAATACAGATAATTTTTCATTTCATTATAAATGAAGAGGGTAAATATTAAATAGCAGATAATTAAGCAGTTAAAACGTTATGCCATTATATCATATATTCTGCTACGTTGGAGTTTTGGGTAAGATCAAAAATTGGATAGTTGTTGAGTTATTTATGGATTAGCGGCCAAAATATGGGATTATTTGAATTAAAACCTAACGGTGTCAGAGACCCGATGGCGTTTGGATTAGAAATGACATACCTAATTTAAATGATGCTGTTGGGAGCTTCGCACGGCTGACAGGGCGTAATAAAAATAGTGATAGCCTCACTTTGTGTGGGGCTATCACTAAATTATTTTAGAGCAAAGACTTCCGTCATTAAAGACATCACATCTTAGGTCTATTTACTTTCCATCCTGAAAGAAGACCTTCTTCGTTTCGTTGTTGACCTTGCAAAGATAGATTCCAGGAACTACTTTTTGGCCGGAATCGTTTGTCCCATCCCATTTTAGCAGAAGTTTCCCTTCGTTAGTTGCATTGAAAAGGTTTTTGATCCGCTGTCCGAGAAGGTTGTAAATTGCAACATCGATTTCTGTCTTTTCGGAGTTCCAAACCTCGATTGTGATATCACTTGTGAAAGGATTTGGATAGACAGTAAACGAATTTCCGTTGTTATTGATCGATGAAACAGGAAGATCGTTGGCCTGTACTTTCTCAAGCAAGAAACCGTTCTTTTCGCTAGAATTTAATCTGTTAACATTGACCGCAAGGTTAGACGCCTGACCGTATCCGCATGAGTTTTGTCCCTTGACAGAAATGTTCCCTGAAATGGCAGTTGCTCCATAGTTAATCGTAATACTGTTAGTTGCGCTTGTCCCGGTTGCCCCTGTAGGTAAATCCCAAAGATAGGAGGTGGCATTTGTAATAGTTGCAACGGTATAAAAAACCGAATTCTGTCCCTGATTAACTGTAGTTGGACCTGAAATTGTCCCTGCAGTTTGTGGTAATGGGTTTACTGTAATGGCCAGAGTGGAGGAAGGACCCTTACCGCAAGAGTTTTTACCTGCAACGGATATATTGCCTGAAACGGCATTTGCACCAAAACTGACAGTAATACTGTTGGTAAAACTTGAACCGGTTGCCCCTGTAGGCAAAACCCAAAGATAAACGGTTGCATTTGCAATAGGAGGTACGGTATAAACAACTGAGCTTTGACCTTGGCAGACAGTAGCACTCCCCGTAATTGTTCCTGCACTAGTAGGCAAGGTGTTCACGGTAACGGCAAAATTCGAAGAAGTACCCTTACCGCAAGAGTTTTTACCTGTTACGGATATATTGCCTGAAATGGCAGTTGCACCAAAACTGACAGTAATACTGTTGGTAAAACTTGAACCTGTTGCCCCTGTAGGCAAAACCCAAAGATAAACGGTTGCATTTGCAATAGGAGGTA
>JBAXWR010000110.1:0-22918 GCA_037128295.1 Mariniphaga sp. | reverse complement strand
GAGCATTAGCCTTCCAAGCTGAGGGTCGCGGGTTTGAGTCCCGTCTCCCGCTCAACTTTTTTACTCCAAAAATAATTTCTTCTCTTACTTTAATTTATTAAGGATTCCTAAACAGTATGAAATTAAATAACTCATTGGAATTGAGCCACTTCCAAATAATAACATGGTTTCAATTAATAATCAATAACCACAAAATAAGAATGAAGGCACCAAAATAAAAAAATATCATTAAATTTGGAGTAAAATTTTAGAGCATGCATGAAAATATAATTAATGTTGACCCGGATATTTTAGGTGGTACACCGGTTTTCTTTGGAACAAGGGTTCCAATCAAAAACCTATTTGATTATTTGGAAACCGGTGATTCAATTGAGGTCTTTCTTGATGACTTTGAAGGTGTTAGTAATGAACAGGTGGTTAGGGTTCTGGAGATGTCGCAAAAATTAATTGAAAGTTCATCAATCATACTGCATGAAAATTTTGCTTGACGAATGTGTCACTAAACGTTTCAAAAAACATTTAGTTGACCATGAAGTATTTACAGTTAGGGAGTTGGGGTTGAGCGGAATAAAAAATGGGAAATTGATGACCTATTGCGTTCAGAATGGTTTTGATGTTTTGCTTACCATCGACAAAAACTTGACGTTCCAGCAAAATCTTGACCAATATCCATTGTCTATTGTTGTTTTAAACTGCCGAACCAGTAAAATTGAGGAACTTATAACCTTATTACCTTCATTCAATTCACAAGTTGACAAATTCATGAAACACAAAGCTTATATCATAGAAAAGTAAGATAAGATTGTTGGAATAGGTTATTTATATTTTAAAACAGGTTGGACTTTGCTAACATGATTCGTATAAACCAGATAAATTCATACTCCTACTAACAAACAGTTATTTTGATGAACCATTTTAACTCTATACGCGAATTACTCAATACCCTTAACCGGGGGCATAAATTGCTGGCCGAGCTGTTCGAGAAGCGGAAATCGCTTTCTTACAAGTACGAGTATGCGCTCGATGTTCTTGAGGGAAATGATGATATCATACAACTACTTATCAACAAGGATATTATCCGTCAGAATGGAAATTTCCTCGAATTGGATGATCAGTTTTTGCAGTTCTTCGAACAGATACTGGAAGTCAACGAGGAGATCAACACTTCCTACATTAACGAAAATATCAGGCAGGTAAAAGACGAGTACATGCTCTATTACCTACAAGCCAACAGCGATGGCGAACGGTACAAATACCTCAAAGCGGTCAAATCGTCACTGCGAAAGATTGGCAGGATCACGGTCCGCAATATACTCGACCTCTCCCGCAACATCGAAAATACCTTTAAGACTGAACCTAACTACAAGATAAAACTCTCTAAATTAGAGGTACATAAGCAAAAGCTGACAGCCATTCAGCTGTTAATCGAACAGACCGAAAAACTGATTACCGAAGACGAACTCACCTTCTTCAAAACGGCTACAGATGAAGAACTGAGAGCAATTACGACCCAACTTCGTCTGGAACTGACCGAATCGCGGCAAAACCTGATCGAGACCCGAAAGCAGATCATCGAATATATCAACCAGATCAAGTACCAGAGCAAGTTTATCGAAAAGCTGAGGTTGGTCAAATATTTGCGTGACCAATACGAGATCAAGGCAAAAACGAACCTCGTGGAGTTGATCAACAACAATAGAGCTACCGTATTTGAATCCAAGCCCTCCTACCCTCTCAAAATTTCTGTATATTATCTGCAAACCGATGTAGGCTATGACGTTGTCAAAAAGTTGAGCAGGAAAATAAAAACAGGAGTAAGACCCTCTGTTCAGATGGCAGAAGTTATAAGTCAGGATTATCTGAAACCGGAAACAGAAAAAGAGGTTTTTATCAATATCCACGAGGTAAAGAATAGCTTTACTGCAGGGGGGAACCATCTTTTCGACTTTCTCCTGAACTACAAATTCATTCGGGAAGTTCCATTCGATGAACGGGTTACCGTATTTTGCCAGATGATTTCGATGTTTGAGGAAGATTTTGATGTAACCGAGAAGTTTAACAGGCACAATGATATTGAATATGCAGTCGTTTATCCAAAATAACCATCAATCATGAGCGTACCCAAACAAACAGGTGAAATTTTTGATATCCTGAGTAAAGGCCAGTTTATATGTTCCAACAGCTCCGACAACGATATCCGTAAACTCTTCGATGTGATCGATGACAAAAACAATTTCGATGTTCTGGCGGAATATTTCAGAGCGATCAATTTCATCCTCGAAAAAGGTGATGAGTTTTATTATTTCTCCCGGACAGAATCAAAAGCCGATCTCGAAAGAAAATTGGAAACCGCTTTCCGATGGATCGACCTGATCGACTTCTTCAAATCGTACGACAATTCATTTGCTTCGGGGTACCGGATTACACCATCCGAAATCGCAGTTAAGATAAGTGTTGACGCTGTTTTAAAAAATAAGGCAGACGGGATTCGCAATGTGCTGAAATTGGACGATAAGACTTCTTATCCTGAAATAGTGAACAAGGCCATCGATTCGTTGATCAGAGATGGCTTTGCAGAAATGGAAAACGAAATACTGAAAAGTTACAAAGTGTTGGCCTCCTTCAAGTACCTTGAAGAATTGGTCACAAATATCAACATCCCCGAAAATATTCAAAATGAGATACCTGAATAGAATCATATTTATTAACAGTGCCCATATCAAATATGCCGAGATCAACCTTGATGGAAATGTGCATTTTATTGGTACACAAGGGGTAGGCAAAAGTACAGTTCTTCGGGCTATTCTTTTCTTCTACAATGGTGATACTTTAAAATTGGGTATTCCGCTTGAGAAAAAGACCTATACAGATTACTACTTTGCCCATCCGAATTCGTATATCATTTATGAGGTGGTCAGGGACGAAGAGAAATTTTGTGTCGTCTCCTTCAAATCGCAGCACAAAGTCCACTTCAGGTTTTTCGACGGGGCTTATAACCAGAAATATTTCGTGAGCAAAACAGGCATCGCACCCGACAATTGGGAAGGTATTGCACGGCAACTGGATGCTGATCAGGTTTATTACACCAAACGCAAGATTGACATCCACAACGAATACCGTGACATCCTTTACGGCAACCACGAAAACCGGAAAAGTGAGTTCAGAAAATATGCTTTGCTGGAAAGTAAAGATTATCAGAACATTCCAAAGACAATCCAGAATGTGTTCCTCAATTCCAAGATGGAAGCTGAGTTTATCAAACAGACCATTATCATGTCGTTGGAGAATGATGTACAGATCGACCTGAACAAATATACCCACCATTTAAAGGACTTTGAAACACAGTTAGCCGATATTCATAAATTTAAACGTCCGGGAACAACAGCGCAGGCAAATACAATTGCCAAACTTCATATTGCGATCCGGCACCTCGAAAGGGAAAAAATTAAACTGGCGAAGGAACTTTCATCTGCCTTGCGCGAAATTCAGGTATTGGAACCGGTTCTTACCGAGAAATATGAAAAGGCAGATTTTAAAAAGAGACAATTTGCGGAAAAACTGCTTGATTTGTCGAAAAGATTTCAAACCAAAAAAGAGAAAATACAAGGCCTTATTATTGTGCTTAAGAGTGAACTCGATAAAGTCAAGGCAAAAGCAGAGGAATATAACCGTATCGGCATTGAGGTGATCATCTCACGCGTTTCAAAGAAACACCTGTTCGACAAGGAGTTAAAGAACCTATTGGAAGAAAAGGAATTATTTCTGGCGCAGTTCAAAGAGCTGGCTTACAAATTTCAGGTCATGCTCGACAACCTTGAAAATCAGTGGAACGATTTTCTGAATATGAAAAGTGCCGAAAAACTGGCCATCAACACAGCCATGCTCGGATATAAAGAGGAAACGAGAAAAAGCTACGAGAAAATTATAGCCTCGCTTCGGGTTGATCACAAAAAAGGGTTAGACGAAGCACGCCTTGATTGGGAAAACAAAAAACAGGCAACTCATGTATTAAAGCTTCAAAAAGAGGGACTGAAACACAAACGTTTTTTTGAAGACGAGATCAAATCACTTGAAAAACAGATCAATGAATACCTTTCGAGCAATCAGAAAATAAACCTTGACAACGAAGGTGCTGCTCATCAGATAGATGCCTTTCAGAAAAATTGGGAACTGGAGGAAAAAGACATCAAAAAAAGTCTGGAAAGGGAGGTCGAAAAAATTAACGGACAGATTGATGCACTCAAACTTAAAATTGAGGAGATTGATCAGTACCTTATCAACAGCAAAAGTTCATTGTATGGCTGGTTATCTGATAATTATGATGGATGGGAAGCCAATATCGGAAAGGTAATCGATGAAAAGAATGTTCTTTTCAATTCGTCACTGTCACCAAAATTGAGTCCCCGTACAAACGGCTTTTATGGGATTGAGCTGGATCTTGATGGGATCAATAAAAAAGTCAAGACTGTTGCCGACTACATCAAAGAAAAAACAAGCCTTACCGATCAGGTCGATGCAGCAAGGAATGCAGTCAGCGATCTGACCGAAAAAGCGGAGAAGGAGAAAGAGAACCTCAAAAAGAAGTACCATCCAAAGATCCGCGAGAAAAAGGACCTGATCAAAGGAAATGAATATTTGGCTGAACAAAACAAAGCCCGGGCAAATGAGGCGACCGTTAAGCTCAATGATTTCATCAACAAGGCTACAACAGAAAAGATCAGGGTCATTGAACACCTGGATGGGTTGATTGAGAAGGCTACGGAAACAGAACTCAAATCGAAGGACGAAGTAACCAGAATTGAGGAAGAGCTTGTGAAGTTGATCAGATCGAAGGAGCGTGAAAGGGAGAAGAAAATTGATGTTCAACAAGATAAGGCGAATCAGGACCTGATCAAAGTTGAAGCGGCAATACTGATCGAAAAAGAGGCGATCCTGAAAAGAAAGGGTGAAATTTCAGTACTGAAGGAGCAGGAACTTTCGAGCAAAGGGGTTGACACCAACCGTTTATCGGCCATTGAAACAAAGATGGAAATTGTTCAAAAGGAACTCGACTACATCGAAGAAAATCGCGACATCGTATCGGAATACAACAAAGACAAGCGCGAATTATTTGACAAAACCGATGAGTTTAAGGCAGAGAAACTTCAAAACGAAAAATTGCTTGAAGCGGAAGAGCGGAAATATGAACAGCAAAAGGAAACGATTAATAGTGAACTTTCATTGGTTCAAGATGTTATCAAGTCTTTATCTGATACTTTAAACCGGATCAAAGAGGATAATGAGGCCTTCAATAACTTCAATGGATCGGAATGTTACCATTCTATTGAGGAGTTTGTTACAAATCCATTGGAAGAACACAAGACCGAAAAAAGGGTAAAAAACCTTATCGATGAAATCAAGGAGATCCATTACGACAAGCTCTACAACCGTCTGGATGAAATCAGGAAAACGATTACCGATTTTCTGGGAAAATTTAGTGACGACAATATCTTTAAATTCAAGAAACAACTCACCGATACCAAATCGTTTCTGGATTTTGCTGAAATGCTTTCCGATTTTGTGGAAGAAAACAAAATGGAACGTATTGAAAAAGAAGTAAATGAACGTTTTTCACTGATCATTACAACAATTGGGAAAGAGACCACCGATTTGGTTTCAGAATCAGGTAGGATTCAAAATGTAGTGAACAAGATCAATGACGATTTTGTCAAACGGAATTTTGCAGGTGTAATCAAGAAAATTGAACTAAGGATTGCCGACAGCAAGAACAACGTGGTACAATTGCTGATCCAGATTATGGAATACAACAAGGAAAACAATTTCAATATTGGCATTCCTAACCTGTTTTCGATGGACAACCAGGATAAAAAGAACAAGGATGCCATTAACCTGCTTAAACAGTTTATTAAGGAAATATCTGATATTAAGAAAGATACAATCTCACTCTCCGATTCTTTCGAATTGAGTTTCCGGATCGAGGAAAATCAGAACGATACTGGATGGGTAGAAAAACTTTCAAATGTTGGGTCCGATGGAACCGATGTGCTTGTGAAGGCAATGGTGAACATTATGCTTTTGAACGTATTTAAGGAAGGGGCATCCAAACGGTTCAGGGATTTCAGGCTGCATTGCATGATGGACGAGATTGGGAAGCTCCACCCAAACAATGTAAGGGGTATCCTGAAATTTGCCAACGACCGCAACATCTTCCTGATCAACAGCTCCCCGATCGAGAACGATGCGTTGGCGTTCAAGCATATCTATAAATTGAAAAAGGACGAAAAGTCGATTACGCGTGTGAACCGGATCATGACCCAATACATTGCCGAATGAAGTTGCCTGTTCCGATAGCTGAAAAGTTGATTTTGTTGCTGGATGGTGGAAAAGTCCCATACAGCCAAATGAAACACGATATTGTTATCTCAATGATTGACAATGGTATACTGGGTATTCACACTATAGGGCGAACCAAAAAACTGGTATATCTTCGGAACAACACTTCATTGATGCCTTATCTCAGGAACCATTTTGGGATCGAAATCCTGACTGCCTATATTGAAGGTTGCCGGAATAAAGAGTTAAACCGTGCCGAAGCGATTGAGATTTCATCAAACTCCAAACTCAGATCGACAAGGACTTTTAAAGGATTTTTGGTAAATTGCTATCAACCTGTGGAATGCTTCCTGAACAATCAAAATATAATGATTCAGCCCAATGAAGGGACTTTTACGTTTATCTATGATTATGAAAGCTTTATACCTTCGGAAGATATAACGATCGTTGGGGTTGAGAATTCCGAAAACTTCAGGTATGTCGAAAAACAGAGGAAGTGGTTCAGTCACATCAAACCGTTGTTCGTTTCAAGGTATCCTCAGGAACAACATAAGGATCTGATCATGTGGTTACAATCAATCCCCAATCCTTACCTTCATTTTGGCGACTTTGACTTGGCCGGTTTGAACATTTACTGGAACGAGTTCAGGAAACATTTGAAAGAGAAAGCAAGTTTCTTTTTGCCTCCTGAGATTGAAAAATTACTTTCAACCTATGGCAACCGTGATAATTACATTAAGCAGGCAATTCAATTTGATTTAGACGCTGTGAATGAAGATAATGTATTGGTTTTAATCAGGTTAATAGAAAAATACAGAAAAGGGCTGGAGCAGGAAATATTGATGCTCTAAAGGTGCAGTGCATCAGTATTAATATTTCAATTTATTTCAGAATATTTCTACTATATTTCAACCTATTTCAGAATATTTCAACAATATTTCAATTTATATCCCTATATTTCAACTAATTAAATATGACGATAAATGAAACTTGATGTTTTAAGAACTATTCCGTTAGGTTTGATCGGACTAACCAGTCTTTCTTCTGCAAAAGCCGAAATACGCCTCAATATCCTAGTTATCTTGGCCGACGATATGGGGTTTTCCGATATTGGATGTTATGGTTCGGAAATCAAAACCCCAAATCTCGACAAACTTGCCAAACAAGGGGTGCGTTTCCAACAATTTTACAATGCTTCAAGATGTTGTCCGACAAGGGCTTCCTTGTTGACAGGTCTTTACCAGCACCAGGCGGGTGTCGGTGATATGGTCAACGATTTGGGGACACCCGCCTATCAGGGATTTTTGAACAAGCAATGTGTTACCCTTGCAGAAGCCTTAAAATCAAATGGATACAATACTTATATGTCGGGTAAATGGCATGTAGGAAGCCAAGCAGAAGTACTTCCCCGCAAACGTGGTTTCGACAAATATTTTGGATTGATTGACGGGGCCAGCAGCTATTATGAGTTGATCCCTTATCGTCAGAACCAGGCAGCACCCAGGATGATGCTCAACGATTCTGCTTATTTCCCACCTAAAGACGGCTTTTACATTACCAATGCGATTGCTGACTACGCCCTGAAATTTCTCGAAGAAGAAGCACCCAAAAAGGAACCTTTCTTCATGTACATGGCTTTCACTTCGCCACACTGGCCGTTACACGCACTACCAGAGGATATTGCAAAATACAAAGGCAAATATTTGAAAGGTTGGGACATCCTCCGAAAAGAGCGATTTGAAAATATGGTGAAACTAGGGTTGATCGATCCTTCAACAAACTTATCACCGCGTGACGAAAATGTATCTGCATGGGAAACCCTTTCCACCGAAGAAAAAATGATGTGGGACTTGCGCATGGCTGTTTACGCCGCGATGATCGACCGGATGGACCAGAACATCGGCAGGGTTTTGGAAAGCCTTGAAAAAAAGGGTGAGCTTGAAAATACACTGATCTTCTTTTTGGCCGATAACGGAGGATGTCACGAGGTTGTCAAAAATCAGGGAACCTACATACGGACCACCGGAGAAACCGGAACCCGTGAATCGTTTGATTCATACGAATTTCCATGGGCCAATGTAAGCAATACCCCATTTCGGATGCACAAACATTGGGTCCATGAAGGGGGAATTTCCTCCCCGTTTATTGCCTATTATCCGAAAAAGATCAAAGGTGGAGGAATCGTTTCCCAAACGGCAGGCCATATCACAGACATCATGCCAACACTTCTCGATTTTGCGGGTGGGAAGTATCCTGAAAACTACAACGGAAACAAAATTATTCCGATGGAAGGAATTAGCTTGAAATCTGCTTTAACAGGAAATGCTATCCCCCGCACACAACCCATATTTTGGGAACACGAAGGTAACCGTGCGATGCGCAAAGGCGACTGGAAACTGGTTTCGCAATACGACACAAAGGCAAAAAAATTCAAAGAATGGGAACTCTACAACTTGAAGAATGACCGTTCTGAGTTGAACGATAAAAGCAATGCTGAACCAGATTTGAAAATGCAATTGATCGCCGAATACGAAACCTGGGCAACAAGGGTCGGAGTTGTGGCAAGGGAGAAACTGGATAAAAAAAGAAACTACTAAAATTTGAATGTTGCCAGCCGCCAGTTGCAAGTCGCCAGCCACATTCCTTAGGGTAATCACTCAATTCATTTCGCTCAGTACTTTTTGACATTACCCGGAATTGGTTAATTTTGGCGATCTAATTATTTACAAGTTAAAACAAAGCATATGAGCCGATTGATTTCACCCTCCATATTGTCTGCCGACTTCAACAACCTGGGAAAAGATATCCAGATGATCAACCAAAGCGAGGCGGACTGGATCCATTTCGATGTGATGGATGGGGTTTTTGTCCCGAATATTTCGTTTGGATTGCCTGTTATACAGCACGTTAAAAAGGTGGCCACCAAACCGCTCGATGTCCATCTAATGATCGTCAACCCCAACCCTTTTATTAAACCGTTCAGGGATTCAGGAGCTGATATCCTTACAGTCCATTATGAAGCATGCACCCATCTTCACCGGACCATCGGAGCAATCCATCAGGAAGGGATGAAAGCCGGGGTTTGCCTGAACCCACATACCCCTATTCATTTACTGGAAGATATCATCAACGACTTGGACCTTGTTTTGCTGATGTCGGTCAACCCAGGGTTCGGTGGACAGAAATTCATTCTGAATACTTATCAGAAAGTATTGAGGCTAAAACGCTTAATTATTGAAAAACAAGCCAATACGCTGATAGAGATTGATGGTGGAGTGAATTTTGAAACCGGAAAATTGCTCTTTGAGGCCGGGGCTGATGTGTTAGTAGCCGGGAGTTTTGTGTTTGGGTCGAAGGATCCTATAGAGACGATAAGGGAGTTGAAAAAGATTTAATTTTCTTAAGCCCAAAAAATTCAGATATAAATTGTTATTTGTAATTTTTAAAAGTCAAGTAATCATGAATTCGAAGATTGAAGGATTTTGGGACGTTAATCCAACAATTCAAAAAATATCATTTCAGACCAGGGGTAAAATTGAAGTGTATTTAAAAGATGGAAGGAATATTATTGTTCCAATTTCCAAATTTCCCAGTATCAAAAAGTTAACCCTAGCACAAAGACAAAAATGGTATATTTTTGGAAATGGATTTTCTTTCGATGATAGCGATGAAGTTTATCACATCGAACAAATTCTGGGGAATTTTCAAACCTACCAGCACGAGGCAACAAAAAATTGTTGAGGAAGTTATCTATTAGTTAATGCCTTCTTTTAAAATCACCTTCAAAAATTAATTCATCAAAATACCTCAGAACGAAATTTGTCATTGTAATTTGCGTATTTTTGCTCCGCACACCATTAAGGGGCTGACCGGTATTGACAGCGGGCAGAAGAGGTGCGTAAGCATGTCGGGCTTTGGACGTTGGCCCGTAAATCTCAATATCCAAACAATTAATTGGCGAAAATAATTTTGCTCTTGCCGCTTAATCGAATAAAGTAGATTACGCTAATCTGGCATTAGATGCTGGAGTGGGACATTTCCCGGGTGCTGTTGTTCCGAAGCGGCCCGATCAGGAAGTGCAGTAATATCGGAGATAGTCGGTCGGAGGCCCTGGTTGGCCGGCGAAATAAAGGGGATAAGGTGAAGATCGGTGGCCTTGATCCATTCTTCACACGAAAACCAAGTCTTGGATAAACATGTAGAAAGCGTATTGCTTCCTCGTTTGGACCGGGGTTCGACTCCCCGCAGCTCCACTGAAAATCAAGATGTTATAATATTATAACATCTTGATTTTTTCTCTAACTTAAAATTTTCACAATGTCACTATTCGATTTTCTTAAAAAAAAGGAATTTGCCGAGATTGAGAGCCTAAAACAAGAGCTTTCCGAAAAGAAACAAAGAATTGTACAGCTGACCAAATATGAAGGTATCCTTGATGCAGAACTGAAAGCTAAAGAGCTGATGAAACGTGCAAACAAAGAGGCTTTTGAGCTAGTACAAAAGGCTCAGGCTGAAGCCGACAAAATAATAAAAGAGGCGGACACAATATTAGTGAACGCTAAAAACGAATCCGAAATAATCAGAAGAGAGGCTAGAAATGCAGCTTCGGAATTGAAATCAAAAGCTGAAATCATTCTGAATCAAGCAGCTATATCTGAATCAAGAATAATCAAAGAAGCACAACGAAAGGCAGAGGAAATCGCAGGTGACGCATACAAACTCAAAGATGAAGCAGACACTTTAGAAAAGACCATAATCGCATTAAAAAATTCTCTCAAAGGATATGGTGATGAGTACATTATACCTTCGTTTAGTTTACTTGATCAATTAGCTGAGGATTATGGTTTTACCCAAGCGGGGGAAGACCTCAAACGGGCCAGGGAAAAAACGAAACTGATGGTCATGAATAAAACTGCAGCAAGCTGTGATTATGTAGAGGATAATAGGAAAACCACTGCAATAAACTTTATCCTTTATGCTTTTAATGGAAAGGTCGATACAATTTTATCAACTATAAAGCAGGATAATTTCGGAATACTGAAGCAGAAAATTACTGATGCATACTTTTCTGTAAATAATTTGGGAAAAGCATTCAGAAATGCAGTCATCAGCGAAAGCTATTTACAATCCCGAATTGACGAACTAAAATTTGCAACAATTTTAAATGAAATAAAACGACGGGAACAAGAAGAACAGCGTCAATTAAAAGATCAGCTTAGAGAGGAAGAAAAAGCAAAGCGAGAAATAGAGAAAGCCCTGAGAGATTCAGCAAAGGAAGAGGAAATACTGACAAAAGCTATGGAAAAGTTGAGGTCTCAAATGAATCAAGCTAATGCTGAACAGCGTTTAAAATATGAAGGTCAAATTGCAGAATTAGAGATTAAATGGCAAGAAGCCGAAGCACGCAATCAAAGGGCCCTCTCTATGGCCCAACAAACGAGATGCGGAAATGTATACATTATTTCTAATATAGGCTCTTTCGGCGATAATGTTTACAAAATAGGGATGACACGGCGTCTTGAACCTTTAGATAGAGTAAGAGAACTCGGTGATGCAAGTGTTCCTTTTCCTTTCGATGTACATGCGATGATTTGGAGTGAAAATGCGCCTACATTGGAAACTGATCTTCATAAATACTTTTTAGATAGCCAACTAAATAAAGTAAACCCTCGAAAAGAGTTCTTTAAACTTTCTTTAAAAGACATTCGTGACAAAATTGATGGAATGAATGTCCAAACAAAATGGACTATGATTGCCGAAGCTACTGAATACAGGGAAAGCATTGCCATTGAAAAAGCAATGAAATCAGATTCAGAATTAAGAAAATCGTGGGAAGCGGAACAAAAGAAACAAATTGTTGAAATTCAAGAAACTGAAGAGTGAAAACAGCATTAAAGTTATGAATACTGATTATAAATCTGTTGATGAGTACATCAAAACTTTTCCGGAAAATATCCAGCTCCTTCTGGAGAAAGTACGATCAACCATAACCGAAAAAGCCCCTGAAGCCGTTGAAAGTATCGCCTATGGAATGCCTGCATACAAAACCAATGGCAGACCTTTGGTTTATTTCGCAGGATTTAACAAGCATATTGGGTTTTATGCGACCCCCAGGGGACATATTGAATTTTCAAACGAACTTTCAAAATACAAACAAGGTAAAGGTTCCGTTCAGTTTCCACTCGACAAGCCAATCCCGTTTGACCTGATAGGCCGAATTGTAGAGTTCAGAGTAAAAGAAAATATTTTAAAGATTAAAAAATGATGGAAAAGCTTATTTCATGTTGTGGTCTCGATTGTGTTACCTGTGATGCAAGGATTGCCACTTTGGCTGATGATGATGTCCTGCGTGAACAGACGGCTGAGAAATGGAAAGTACAATTCAGTCCTGACATTGTACCCGAAATGATCAATTGCACCGGATGTCGCGAAACCGGGGTCAAATTTGCCCATTGCAGTCAGTGCGAGATTCGGAACTGCGTCCATTCAAAAGGTTATGAAACCTGTGCCAATTGTGCAGAACTTGAAAGCTGTCCTATCGTGGGGAATGTCCACCAATTTGTACCTGAGGCACTGGGTAACCTGAAGTCGTTAATTGCTTAGACTCTGCTTGAGCTGATCCTGTCAAGTAACAACTTACTTCCTATTATCTGTAAAGGAAAGTGTACCGAACAGGATCGACCATTGCTTTAATATATTGATTCATAATTTGGTATTTAATTGATAATTATTTACTTGAAATTATGTCCGCATTGCGTTTACAATTCAATTTATGCCTAGGTTAAGCTTCTGTTTACTTGTTTCATTGCTCTTTTCCGTCTAAGTTCCTGGATTCTCTAAAATTAATATTCTATACATCAATTTCATATAATGCAATAGTTGTATCTTTGTTTTTAGTTTAAATAACAATACCACCATGGCAAAGAGAATTCCATACGGTATAAGTGATTATGTTCGTATTATAAAAGAGAAGTTCTACTATGTTGATAAAACCCGTTTTATCGAAACAATTGAGGCATCTGCTCCTTTTCTTTTTTTGATACGCCCACGAAGATTTGGTAAATCATTGTGGTTGATTACAATGATGACTTACTACGATGTGCTGGAAGCGCCCAATTTTGAAAATCTTTTTGGTGAAACCTATATTGGTCAACATCCTACCGGGGAAAAAAATAGCTATCTCATACTTAGTTTTAACTTTTCAGGGGTAAACCCGGAGTTGGGTGAGGTGAAATCATCGTTTGAGGAACATTGCAGTAAATGTCTCAGTACTTTTAACAACCGCTATCGTTCACTTCTCGGCGATGAATATGGCGAGTTATATCCGAACAATCACCCTGTTGAATCAAAAATTGAATTTGTTGCGAGATATTGTCAGGAGAAAAATTTATCCATTTACCTGTTTATTGACGAATACGATAATTTTACCAACACCATATTAAGCCAACATGGCGCTTTAAAATATTCCGACATCACACATGGAAATGGTTTTCTGAGATTGTTTTTTAACAAGATAAAACTCGCAACTACTGATAAAAATTCATCCCTGAAAAAAATATTTATCACCGGTGTATCACCCGTAACGCTTGATGATGTAACCAGTGGGTTTAACATTGCCAAAAATATCACCAGCGATGCTCCATTCAATTCCATTGTTGGATTTACTGAAAATGAGGTAATTACTTTAGTCAATCATTACAAGGAATCAGGATTGGTTAAAGACGCTGTTGAGGATTTGATGGCAATAATGCGTGAGTGGTACAACAATTATTGCTTTGCAGAGGAGTGTATCGACCAGAAAATGTACAATTCCGACATGGTGTTGTACTTTCTGGACAATTACCTAAATCGCGCTTCTATACCTAAAGTACTGATAGACAATAATATAAAAATCGACTATGGAAAACTGCGTCATTTAGTTATTCTGGATAAAAAAGTAAATGGCAATTTTTCAACAATAAAAAAAATTGCCGAAAATGGAGAAATCCGTACCACAATTGCAACTTCATTTCCTGCCGAAAAACTGATTGCAAAAGAAAACTTCGTTTCGCTGCTCTACTACTTTGGGATATTGACCATCGATAGGGTGGAAAGAGGTAGTACCCTACTTAAAGTGCCAAACCTGACCATCCGGAGTATATTGTTTTCATATTTGGTGGAAGCTTTCAGTGAGGCTGAAATATTTAATATCGACATTTCCACTTTAGCGGAAATGGGTGAGAAAATGGCTTATGATGGTGACTGGAAACCGTTCTTCAACTTTTTTTCGGAGCAAATTTACAAACAAACATCTGTTCGCGACTTTATGGGGGGTGAAAAAACAGTGCAAATGTTTCACCTTGTTTACCTCAATCTGGTCAATTATTTTACAATCCATTCCGAAACCGAGATGGGCAAAGGATTTTCTGACCTATGGCTGACCCCCAACTTTATTGCGCATCCCCAAATGCAGCATTGCTACCTGATAGAGTTTAAGTACGTAAAACGGGAGCAGGAAGCCGAAGTCAAAAACCCCGAATCGGCATTGGTACAAAAACTAAACGCCGAAGCAACTGGGCAACTTCGACGATATGCATCCGACCCACGAATACTTTACGCCAAATCAAAAACAACCTTGCATTTGCTTGTGGTTATTTATTGTGGCTGGGAAATGGTGGCGTGCGGAGAGGTAGTTTGAAAGGTTTGAACAGGTAAATGATTCTAATATATTAAAAAAATGAAATATAATTTTCTGTTATTTGTAATATTAGGTTTTTGTTTTTCAGCGAAGGGGCAATCGGAAAATCCGAAATATGACAAACAACTTGCTGATTCATTGGGTGGTGACGATTATGGCATGAAAACCTACTTTCTTGTCATACTCAAAACTGGTTCTAATAAGGCCACCGACAAAAATTACCTCGACCCATTATTCAAAGGACATATGGAAAATATTGGCCGGTTGGCTGCAAACGGGCAATTGATTATTGCCGGTCCTTTAGGGAAAAATGATCGGAATTATCGTGGAATTTTTGTTTTAAATGTCAAGTCAATCGAGGAAGCTCAATCATTGTTGGAAACCGATCCAACAATTAAAGAAAAAGTATTGGAAGCAGAAATATTTAAGTGGTATGGCTCCGCAGCAATTCCAACCTATTTACCCAATCATGAGAAAATCGAAAAGGTAAAAATGTAGGAAACCTGTGCCGATTGTGTGGAACTTGAAACCTGTTCGATTGTGGGGAATGTCCACCAATTTGTTCCTGAGGCACTGGGAAATCTGAAGTCCTTAATGACATAGGCTCATTGTTCTACAATTCATTTTTCAACTCATTGATTAATTGACTTTTGGAAGGCAGGCAGAGCTGGAGCTGGCTCGCCAGTCGGCAAGTTTAGTGATAGCATCACTTGAAGTGATACTATCACTATCATTAACTTAAGCCTGTTTTTCCCTCATGTTCGTCCCGGATATGTTCCATAACTCCATTTTCGTCAGGTTTACCCCATTTCCGGGCTTTGTTGATTTCCATTTTTTCAACGATGGCGCTCAAAATATCTTTGGCAGATAACCCTTCTTTTCTTGCGGCATCGAGCAACAGGATAAAGCAGTCGGCAAATTCATGGTGTACCTCTTCATTTTTTTTATCAGGTTCAGATAGGACTTGCCCAATTGCATGGATCAATTCTGCAACCTCCTTTTGCAAGTGGTGCAATTTGCTGATGCTGTTCTGATGCGAAAATGTCAATTCTGACCATTGGCCAATTTCATTGATTAATTTTTGCAACTCATTCATAGGCTCTTTAATTTCAACACATTAATAAAAACAACCCTCAAGGTTGCCATCACCTTGAGGGTTGTTTTGTTACAACACCACTTCGTCTTCCACCCGCCATGCAGGGTCAACAATGCAGAGAAATACCAGATCAGCTTTTCCGGTATTTTTGATACATTGGGTTTGGTTGGGTGGGATATAGACGGCCTGACCCGGATAAACCATTTCTGACTCGTCTCCAATAAACATGAGCCCCTCCCCTTCCAGGATATAGTAAACTTCTGATGTCCTCAACTGATGCGAAAATGAGGTCAAACCAGGTTTTACTTTGGCATGGGCAAGACTGTACCGCAGTTGCAGGTCGGCCTTGTCGGGATGCAAGAGCTCACGCAGGATGGTGTTGTCTCCTGCGATGAACTCGTCACAATCTTTTAAATCTTTGATGAACATTCAATTACAATTGAATAGTAGCACCCATGACTTTTAGGAATTCCCTGATAAACGCAGGATGGGCAGGCCATGCCGGCGAAGTGACCAGATTGCCATCGACATATGCTGCGTTCACAGGAATGGCCTGAAATTCGGCACCGGCCAAAGTAACTTCAGGACCCACTGCAGGATAGGCAGTTAATTTTCTCCCTTTAACAACGCCTGCAGCTGTCAAAATCTGTATCCCATGACAAATAGCGGCAACTGGTTTATTTTCGGTAAAGAAATGCCGGACCATCTCCAATAAATCTTCATTCAACCTCAGGTATTCTGGTGCCCTTCCACCAGCAATCACCAATCCACTGTAATCGCTGGCAACAACATCTTTAAAACTATAATTCAATGCAAAGTTATGCCCCGGTTTTTCGGAGTAGGTCTGGTCACCCTCAAAATCGTGAATCGCTGTTTTAACTGTGTCACCAGCCTTTTTACCCGGACAAACTGCATGGACTTCATAACCTACCATTTCGAGCATCTGAAAAGGGACCATCGTTTCATAGTCCTCTGTGAAATCACCTGTTAGAAATAATACTTTTTTCATGTGTCTAAAGAATTTGTGTATGTAAACCTAATAAAAATCCGCCATTTAACCACTCCCCATGATCTGGATTTTCGCAACAACTTCTTAACCAATTAACTTCTGTTTGTTAGCACCTTGCGGATTTGCGTTTTTTGCCAAGCTGCCCTTGTAATATTGCTTTGTCGATGTATTCCGTTGCCAAAGGAACCTTGCAGGCTGTACCGTTCATATCTGCTGTTACCTTACCAATCTGGTTTGCGATTGCTTTTGACTTGTCTG
Organism: Mariniphaga sp.; assembly: GCA_037128295.1. Classification (GTDB taxonomy): domain Bacteria; phylum Bacteroidota; class Bacteroidia; order Bacteroidales; family Prolixibacteraceae; genus JAAFHB01. The sequence goes on along the minus strand of JBAXWR010000110.1, from coordinate 5,545 downwards.
TTAACTCTTTAACATAAATGCCTATCGCAATGACAAATAAGTTCATGGTAAGACGTACCCTGTTCTTTGCGAAATGGATTTCATTTGCAACTTTGTCAAGAAGTTGACTGTAGGCTTCGATGTTCAAATCTTCATCTTTTCGAACACCAGCGTAAGATGCCAAAGTTGCCCAACCTGCAGTTGCAATACATTCCTGATCAGATTGGATCCATTTCAAGCCCAATTCAAACCCAAAAGCAGTTTCTGCTGCAACTCCGGGAACCGCATGGGCACTTAAATAGTACCAATATGCTTTCTCAGCCCAATTGTCCAATTGAGTGGCAGATATTTTGCTTTCGTCAGCCATCATTGCAGCAAGATACATCGCATCTGAATTGCCGGTATCATAAAGTTCCAAAGAAAGTTGATGATTCTTTTTGGTTTTTTTGAGTATTGTTTTCAGGTCAGCCACTTTAACACCAAAAAATGGCTCTTTCGCCCCATGTTTCAGAAGTGTTTTTTTTGTCTGGGGATCCCCGAATCTTTCAAGTTCTTTCAGAATTTCATCTGCTGTCATGGTATGGATTTTCAAGTTGTTGCTGTAAATATCTATGGATACGAAAATAGGAAGAAAAGGATACAATAAGAATAGATTAAAAACCTTTGATGGCTTTGTACCTTCTTCCCCAAAATTTATAGTAGGTTAGTGATGTATAAACCAACACTTTATTGAACCATTTGTACCTTTTCAGGAAATGCATAATCCGGTAACAGATCATCAGGAAACCAAGAAACAACAAAAACTGCACGATCCATTCATAGAAATATGGATTTAACTTTGCGATCAAATCCGGGAAGAAATGGTTCAAAGTCCCGATTAAACCGATTTGGAACAATACCGAGACAAGAACAATAAAACCATGTGCTGTTTCAATGGCTTTTTTAGGACAGTTACCCATACAACGCATACAGCTCTCACAGGTCAATTTCCAGAAAGGGCGGTCGTCAACCATTTCGATCGCTTTCACCGGACAATTTTTGATGCATACTCCACAATTGTCACAGGCTGAGCTTGCATAATAGGTCTTGGACAGGATAAAACGGCCTAAAAAATAGTAACCAAGTGCAATTGGGGAAATCGCAATATCCTGAACGATTTCCCACAAGGCCGGATAACTCTTCTCTCCTCCAAATACTTTGGTTGCATATTTTGAGACCTTTATCTTCATTTTGAGATGCAGGTACAGGATAGTCTTCTGATTCAATCCAGGATGAACGGAAATCCAATTGGAAGGTAAGTCAACCGGCAACATCCCGTTAATGGAATATCCTTTCAATTTGAGGAAAAGGGCTGCCAGGTAAAAAGCGATTCCAGTTAAGCCAGGAGTTATCCATTTGCCAATCAACATACCTGCACGGGTATTCATCAAAATTACACCGTTGTTCCCTTTGGGGAAATGGGCTAAAAAGCTTACCATCACAGGTGGATAGTTAAACCCATGAACCGGCGAGACAAAAACAACCAACGCCCCAGCTTCAGGAGGATCAATTGGGAAATTGGTTGTCAGAGCAATATTAACCAATTGACATTCAATGCCGTTTTCTTTTGCAATGGTTGAAACCCATGCAGCGACATTTCTGGAATTACCGGTTCCTGAAAAATAATAGACAATGACTTTCTGATAGGCCATCATAACTGGTGAAATTCAATAAATACTTCCAATTAATTATTATTCAAAACATTATAAGATATTCCGGTCAAATTAAAAATTCCATAGGTAAAATCCCCTTCCGGGTAATTCCAGATGGCTTCCCCATAAGTTGGAATTTTTCGGCCTCCAAAATCCCGGTAATCCCTGACCGGAGTTGACCATCGGGCCTTTCTCAAGCTACCATCATCCTGTAATGCAGAACGGTCATCCGAAACAAAATTAATCAATTCTCCCTTTTCATTAAAATAGAGGATCGCTGATACCTGATATTTTCCATTGTCAAGGGTTACCTGACAGGTAAGGTCATCTATTTCTTTCCAGGAAAGTCGTTTATCTTGCAAATTCCCCGGTGCCATCAGGCACATGTCGTTTAACAAAGTTACCGTTTCTGCGGTTGTTAGTTCCTCCCCTTTGATATTCACAACATTGAACAGGTTTGCCACCCTGACTAAGAAGGTGGCCCGCTGGTCCGAGTAGATATGCAACGCATGAAAAGGGATCAACATTACACTTGCCTTCATCAAAAAGAGGCGGCTAAAGCTTCCGAAGAAATTGTATTGAACCGACTTGGCCGACATCGGAGCAGCACCCTGCTTTCTGTACATCCTGGCATCGAATTCAATGCGCATATTCTGGGTTTTGCTTTTACCGACTGCATTTGTATATACCAGGTATCTTTGAACCGGCAAAGGAAGGTGTGCGATATCCGACTCCGTAAGAATTTCATCGGGTTGCAGTTGTTGCCGGACCAATTCATCCTTAACCTTAAAATTGAATGTTTTCGAAAGCGATAGGCGAAACATAATCAGATCAGTTTTGAATTATTATTTACTCCATAACCTGTAGCCCAACCTCAAAACAGGGGCGAAATCGGTATTTGGAATGTTGTAAATTGTCCCGCTAAAGTTAGCACTTTTGTCGGTACGAAGGTAAATATGCAGACCGGGTTGGATATAAAAGTGACGACCCAGAAAGAACTGATAGCTGACCCCTCCCCCAAAATCGGTACTGTGGATGTTTTTTTCCATACTGGTCGCAACTTGTTCAATACCAAATGTATGCGACTCAATATAGGTATAAAGTTCCAGGTTTCTCCAGATGTTGTAGCCGAAGAAAAATCCGGGTGAAGTTTTGTAATACCTCTTAAAATCGGGGGAATTGTTGACCAAACCTGCAGGTTCCGCATCATAATTCCCTCCATTAATTACACTAACCCGCACCCTGAATTTGTCGTAGCGATAACCTAAAGCAAAATGGTATCCGCCTGATAAAAACATCGGGACAAGACTTTCAACTTCAAAAGCTTGTTTCACTTCGTAATTTCGGGGGTTTGGTTTCAGGAATGAACCTTTGTCAGAACCTGACTGTGCAACGACCATTGAACCTAAAAACAGAGATACCAGCAGAAATAAAATTTGTTTTTTCACATCATAAAATTTTAAAATTAACGATGCAAAGATCAACCGCTTCGATGGCTAAAATGCTCCACATTTGTTACCAAATTGGATCAATCAAAAAAATCTTTCCGGATACGGCTTAACGACTTTGGGGCAATTCCCAAATAGTTGGCAATGTGGTAAAGTGGGACGCGCTGAAAGATCTCCGGATATTTATTCAATAAGTTCTCATATCGATCCTTTGCTGCAAGTACCTGTAAATCCATATTTTGCTGAACAATTCTTAAAAATGCCTGTTCCATTAGTATTCTTCCCAGACGTTCAATTTTGGGAACCCTGTTGTATAAATCGATTAAGGTATCCTGTTTCAAGACCAAAAGCTCCGTCTTTTCAATCGCTTTGATGTTAATCTTTGATGGTGAATGATTTAAGCGGCTCAGGTTGTTGGTCACCCAGTCCTGATCAAAAGCAAAATCTGTTGTTACTTCGGTTCCATTGTCCAGCGTTTTGGTGTAAATAAGGGTTCCATGATTCACAAAACCCACAAAGTTGCAAATCTGCCCCTCTGTCAGGAAGAACTCATTCTTTTTGAGTGTTTTCAATTGGAAGGATTCACAGAATACAGAAAGTTCTGCCTCTGTTACCTGAACAATTGCACTAATGGCACTTTTGACTTTTCTGAATTTGTCCATAAATCGTAACAACAGATTTTTTCAGTTTCAACAAACTATTAGCAACCGTAAATTTTATGCTATTTTTATTAGTTGATGGCTCTGTAATTCAACGGATAAATTCACATGTGCTTTTAGTGCATCAAATACTCTCAATATCGTCGAAAATCTTACATCCTTTGTATTGTTCTCAATTTTAGATATTTGAGCCTTTTGAACTCCAAGAAGATTCCCTAGCTGTTCCTGAGTCAGGTTTTGCTCGATTCTTGCTTTCTTAATTATCCCGCCAATCACATCAGCACGCAATTCAAAATCAAATCTCTCTCTTTCACCTACCACAAAAGCCCGCAATTATCACATATAGTATCTATGTGCTTGTATCATTTAGTTATTGACATATTGATCTTAAAAAGTCATCAAACATGATTACATTTTTGAAACCTTTTTTCCGCAATCCTGCGTAAAGAATTTCATCTCTTGTTAAAAGTGGTATATCCATATCACAACACAATGCAACAAATGAAACATCATCAATATCGATGTTATTGCAAAGTTCATTTGCTGTTTTAATGGATTTTTTTGAAAGAGCAATATTGGGAATTACGGATATTGATTTAAATACAAAATATACAAAATCTTTCAATTCTTGTTCGTTAAATCTTGTTTTCTCAAATATAACTTCTTTATGTTCATCTAATTCTGTAAGTGAATACTCTGGTAGATGAAAATTATATACGGATAAAATTGCTTTATAATGTGATTTCCCACTTATAAGCATGCTCATCACGATATTTGTATCAATAATGAAATCAATCATTTGCTATAACAGTTAAAAAATATTGACCACTACGTTTCCATGCTCGTTTTCTTGCTTCTTTCCATTTTTGTTCGTCAATATCAATGCTTGGCAAATCGTCTAAAATCTCTTTTGCCGCAAGTTTAAGGATAGCTTTTGAAATATATTCCTGAACAAATTGTTCAACTAATTCCTTACCAAAACTTCTAATTATATAATCATCAATTTGAACTTTTAATTCTGTCATAATTTTAAAGTTTTAAATTTTCTACAAATATAAGCTTTTGCCCCTTTCCTTTAGTCATTTTCTTCATAGTAATAGGAGTAGTCAATCCCTTTCATAAACATTTCGTGGTCGTTTATTTGGTTGGTCAGTGCATTTTCCAAAAGCCATTTCAGAACACTACTATTAATTGGACTCAACATCATGGCGTTCATGTAATCTTGCTTGCCTATTTTACTCCAATCCACGCATTTTTTGAGGCGTTTTTTTAAGATTAAATCCAACCATATCCGGGCACTTCTGCCATTGCCTTCCATAAAAGGGTGTGCAATGTTCATTTCCACATATTTGTTTACGATTTCGTCAAATGTAGTTTCTGGCATTGCTTCTATTTGCTTTAATGTGCCGCCTAAAAAGTGGGATACGGCAAATTGAAATCCTCCTTTTGAAATATTTTTTTGCCTGATTTGTCCCGCAAAATCATACAATCCGCCAAACAAATAGGCGTGTATTTGCTGCAGCCCTTTGGTTGTACCAACTTCTATGCTGTTGATAAAAGAACTTTCAAACAAGGCATACGCTTTTGTCTTGCTTTTCCCGTCTATGCTTTCATCGCTGAACGTAAACCAATCTATAAATCGGTTTGCCTTTTTGCCCGGAAACTCTTTACCCAATTTAACAATACCGGTGTAGTCCAACATATCGGTTAAATATCGTTTGCCGTCACTTGCTAAAAGTTTCAGTTGGGTAGTGGCACTAACCAACTC
>JBAXWR010000011.1:0-57410 GCA_037128295.1 Mariniphaga sp. | reverse complement strand
CTCACCATTGTAACCGGGACAGGCCCTTCACCCGATGGCAAGTTTTTCGATTATGCGGCCAAAGAACTCAAAAACCTAAAAGCTGAAATCGTTGACGAACATTACTATGCCAATCCCGAATGGTTCCTCAGCAATGCCACCCGTTACGACAACTACGACCGCAACAGTTACAAGATATTTGCCGGTGAATATGCCGCACAAAGTAAGTTCACCTGCAGTCCGGATAACCTGAACAACTGGAAATGTGCCTTGGCTGAAGCCGCTTTTATGACCGGACTGGAGCGCAATGCTGATGTAGTGAGCCTCTGTTCCTACGCCCCGCTCTTTGCCCATGTCGATGGCTGGCAATGGAAGCCCGACCTGATCTGGTTCGATAACCTGAAATCGTTTGGTACGGCCAATTACTATGTCCAGAAATTATTTTCCAACAATAAGGGAACCAAGGTGTTGCCAATATTACTTGATAACAAAGCACTTACAGGACAAGATGGGATCTATGCCTCTGCGGCTTTCGACCAGAATTCAAACGAAATCATCCTGAAATTGGTCAATTCTTCATCTAAAGTCCAGAACGAAACTGTGACATTCGATTGTAAGAAACGGTTGAATCCGAAAGCCAAAATGTTTGTCCTGAAAAGTGATAATCCCGATGCGGTCAATTCTATTGAACTCCCAAAGAACGTTTCTCCGGTTGAACAGGAAGTTATCCTGAAAGGGAAATCGATCATTCAGCCCCTTACGCCCAATTCGTTTTCGGTGATCAGGATCAAAATGATGTAATAATTTACCCGTACTGCACGATTTTTATATACTTTTGTGCAGTACGTATTAATAATTGCACAAATGTTACAAGAAATCATATCTGGACAAAGAGCAGAGTTTGAGCGAAGGCTCCTGGAAAAGTATGTAACAAGGAAAACTGTGCTCAAAGGATTGGACACCGATCTGATCAGCGTGGTGATTGGACCAAGAAGGGCTGGTAAATCCTTTTTCGCTATCCATATCGCAGTATTAAAGAATGGTGTTGGTTATGTCAATTTTGATGAAGAACGTTTAATGAAGGTCGATAACTTCGATGAAATCCTTTCCGCTGTCCGCGCAGTCTATTCCAATCCGAATACGCTTCTTTTTGATGAAATCCAGAATGTAAGACAATGGGAGATCATTGTCAATCGCCTGCATCGCGATGGTTATAAGCTGCTCCTCACAGGAAGCAACGCACATTTGCTAAGTAGCGACCTGGCCACCCATCTCACAGGAAGGCACTTCAGCACCTATGTATTCCCGTTTTCGTTGCCGGAGATCATTGGGCTTTTTCCTTCATCTGATAAATTATCTGATAGGCAACAGCTTTGTTTTGAATATGTTATGAAAGGTGGTTTTCCTGAAGTTTGGGTAAAAAATTATGATCATGTTCAGTATTTGTCAACACTTTTTGATTCGATCATTCTGAAAGATATTGTGAAGCGTTACCATGTGCGTTATCCAAATGCCCTCACCGATCTTGCCCAAACGCTCATCACCAATATCACAGGGGAATTTTCAAATAACGCCATCCAGAAAATGGCGAATTTCAACAGTGTTCATACAGCAGCAAAATACATGGGTTACCTTGAAGAGGCGTTTTTGATCTTTGAAGTCCCACTGTTTTCGTATAAAGTATTGGAACAACGGAAAGGGAACAAGAAGATCTACTGTTACGACAATGGTTATTTTCAGGCCAAGGCTTTTAGGTTCAGTCCAAATATCGGGAAACTATTCGAAAATGCAGTAGCGATCGATTTAAAGCGAAGGGAATTTGACGGTGAACTGAAGCTGTTCTACTACAAGAATCCGAAAATGGAGGAAGTTGATTTTGTCATACAGCAGGAGATGAAAATTACGCAACTTGTCCAGGTTTGTTATTCATTGGCAGAACCCAAAGTGAAGGAACGAGAAATCAGGTCTTTGCTGAAAGCCAGTGTCGAGTTTCAATGCAAACGGATGATCGTTGTTACGAACGATTATGAGCAAACCGAGCAACATTCCTGGTTTGGGAACACTGGTGGAATCGAATTTATTCCGTTGTGGAAATGGCTGGAAAGGGAAGATCAATAAAATGAAACTTCCACCAATGTATTTTATAACTATCTGAATAACATATTATTAAAAATATTGATTCAAACTAAAATTCAAACATGAAAACACTTTTCCGAAGATTTGTGCTGGTGATGGCGACCAGTTTACTGCTTTTCTCAAATTTAATGGCCCGTGAAGTGGTCACTTTGCAAACCGGATGGAAGTTCTCGAAAGGGAACATCGCCAATGCTTCGCAGTTGAAGTTCGATGATTCAAAATGGCAGAATGTCAACATTCCCCACGATTGGGCAATTGGGGAACCCACGGTGATTGATGGGGACGGTAATACGGGCAAACTTCCCTGGAAGGGAGAAGGGTGGTACCGCCGCAACCTGGAGATCCAAGCCAATTATACAGGCAAAAATATCTACCTGATTTTCGATGGGATCATGTCGCAGCCCGAAGTCTTCATCAACGGACAATTGGCCGGCAAATGGGATTATGGGTACAACTCGTTTTACCTCGACATTACCAAATTTGTCCAGGTCAATGGGAAGAACAAACTGGCAATTCATGCCGATACACGCGAACATGGCAGCAGGTGGTATCCAGGTGCCGGGATTTACAGAAAGATCCAAATGGTGGTAGTCGATCCTATCCACGTTGGAGTTTGGGGCACACAGGTCACGATGCCGGTGATCAAGCCCAACTATGCTGATGTACGGATCATGACGACAGTTTACAACAAATCCACTGGTACCGAAGATAAAGTAAAGGTTGAAAATATCATCCTCAATCCAAAAGGAGTAGAAGTTGCCAGGAATGAGGTTGTCGGTAAGGTGATGGCAGGATTGAGCAGGGAGATGGAAACCACAATCGGTCTCTCTAGCCCGCAACGTTGGGACGTCATAAATCCTGTGATGTACTCGGTCAAAACGAATGTTTATACTAATGATAAATTGGTCGACACCTATGTCACCCCTTTTGGTATCAGGACGATACGGATCACTCCAGACAATGGATTATACCTCAACGACAAACGGGTTCAGTTAAAAGGGGTTAACCTTCACCACGACCAGGGATTGTTGGGTGGTGCTTTTTATCCACGTGCCGTGGAGCGCCAGTTGGAGATTATGAAGTCGATGGGTTGCAATGCGATCCGCACAAGCCACAATATGCCTGCCCCCGAATTGTTGGAGTTGTGCGACAAAATGGGATTCCTTGTTTTTGACGAAGCTTTCGACAAATATGACAACAAAGCCGATATTGGGGAGGCCACCAACTTTGAAGAATTTTCGCAGCGGAACATCAGGAACTTTGTGGAGCGCGACCGTAACCATCCATCTATCTTTATCTGGAGCGTTGGAAATGAAATGGGTGATATCCAGTACAATACGAACAATGGTTTCCACCGTCTGCAAACGATGGTCAACTATGTCCGCAAGTACGACCCAACCCGTCCGGTAACGATGGCTTGCGACAATACAAACAGTGCAGCATTGCGCCATTTCGACTATTACGATGTGCATAGCTGGAACTACGGCCGCAGGTACAGTATGGCACGCCAGATGGAACCCAACAAAGCGGTAATTGTAAGCGAGTCGGCATCAACACTCAGTACAAGAGGATATTATGATTTGACACTTCCAACAAAAAGGAGCGAGTTCGGCAATTTGCTACAGGTCAGTTCTTACGACCTGAACGTTCCCGAATGGGCCGACCTGCCTGACGAAGATTTTATGTGGCAGCAGGATGAGGAGTACATTGCAGGTGAATTTGTCTGGACTGGTTTCGACTATCTTGGCGAACCTACACCTTACGGCAACATGTGGACGAGGTCCCATAAACTTTCCGATAAGGAAGCTTCCCGTAGTTCCTATTTCGGAATTGTTGACCTTTGCGGTATTCCAAAAGACAGGTATTTCCTTTATAAGAGCTATTGGAAACCTGAAGAGAACATGGTCCACATCCTTCCTCATTGGAACTGGGAAGTTGGCAAAGTGGAAAAAGTCCCTGTATTTGTCTATACGAATGGCGATTGTGCCGAGCTCTTTTTGAACGGGAAATCGTTGGGCAAAAAGTACAAAAGCCCGAACTCGTTAAAATCGACCGAACGTTTCCGGATCCTGTGGCCAGATGTGACTTATCAACCCGGTGAATTGAAGGCCATTGCCTACAAGGAAGGTGAAGTAATTGGTCAGGAAATCATCAAAACTGCCGGTGAACCTTACAAGATCAGGTTGACTCCCGACCGTTCAAAGATCAATGCCGACGGATTGGATTTGTCGTATGTGCTTGTTGAAGCATACGACAAAGATGGGAATTTCTGTCCGTTGGCCAACCAGAAAATTGAGCTTGCCGTTACCGGACAAGGACATATTGCAGGTGTTGGGAACGGTAACCCACAGTCATTCGACCTTTTCCAAACCAATTCTGTCAGCCTGTTTTACGGCAAAGCCATGGTGATCCTTGGTTCCGATTTTCAGAAAGGTGAAATCACCATTGCCGCCACTAGCAAAGGTTTGGTGCAGGATACAAAATTGATTAAGGTTGAGTAAATAAATGATATGAGAATTTTCCGGAGAGAATTAATGACAATTTCATTAATTCTCTCCGGAAAATTGCCTTTGGAAGGATTTTGAATGGTTTCCAAAATTCGATCAGGTGGCGGAAATACAAATATACTCTTAGCACAATCAATACTTCGTAGGAGTTATAATATAGTAAATCAATGCATTAAACTATACTTCATAGGCATAATCAATATGTTTTTAATCGCGTTAACTGCCGATTTAACAACCGTTGGCATTGAAGAATGCAAGGCAAATGGAATGAATGATTACAACTCAAAACCCATTGATGAAAAATTATTGCTTAATAAAATAGTTTCTTTAGTCAGAAAGTATGAATTAACTTGATATCACAATCATCAAGTCGTCGTTCCAATCTTAGTTCAATCCCTTCGGATTGAACTAAATCATCTCTCTTTCAGGAAAATAATTGATATAAAAGAATACCTTTGACTTAAAACAAAAACCCCGGCTTTATCACCAACACGAAAACTGGTCGAGGAAATATCGGCATTACAGTTCAAAGATAATTCTAAAATGGGTAACGGAACAATAATTTGGTTTCTGGACATCGCTTTTTGATACAAAATTCGAAATAGCATTATGGGAAAATTTGCGACTTTCCTTTCCAAATTGTCCCAAAGAAATTAGAAATCGTAGGTCAATGAGTGCAAAATTTAGCGGGATAAGGAAACTAAGCAATAGCATTTTTCATCATGAGGCCATAACGTGGAATTTGGAGTTGTTGCAAACTTCACTCCGAATAGCCAGTTGCTAGTTACCAGCCGCAATGTTTAATCCATACCCTCATAAAACGCATCTGCTCCAGGATAAAAATATTCCGTCGTTGCTTTTTCAGTATCGAAAAGAAAATATTTTAGAATGGCTGTGGCACAGATTTTTCCATCGTTCCCGAGAAGTTCGGTTTCGATGATTGCAACACTGGATTCTGCTTCTTGGACCCTTCCGCGCAAAGTAATCTCTCCGGCACTAATCAGGACTGGTCGGCGATAAGTGATCTCCATCGAGTAAGTGACACCTACCGTTTTACAGCGTGTCTGAATCACCCAGCTCGCCAGTTCGTCAAGCAATGTGGCCTGAATGCCGCCATGCAATACGTTGGTGTACCCTTCGAGCGATTTTCGGGGTATCCATTTTGCGACCACATCATCACCATCATCCCAAAATTGCATTTTGAGTCCGGTTGGATGATTGGGCGAACACGCAAAACATTGGTATTCAGGCCTGCCAGATGCGGCATAGGGATTTCTTAATTTTCTCATTTATTTTTTATATTAATTCAACTAAATCATTATCAGATAAATACCAAATATAGCCTTTGGGTTGGGTATAGTTCATTTTCTCAAAATCCTGAAGATATCCTTTCACTTGTGTAAAATGACTTTCCGACCTTTTTCCCGTCTTGTAATCCACAACTATCAACTCATTATTTTTGATCATGACCCGATCCGGACGGTGGCGGCTTTCATTGCCACGCAGGATATCCCGTTCGTTCAAGACTCTATATTCACCTCCGAACCATCCCCTGAAGGGTTCTGCGTCCAACATATTGAAAATAATCTGCTTGTATTCTTCGCCTGTTTTTGTGTCGATTTTTCCAACCGAAACCATCCGTTTCAAGGCAGGGAGGACATCGGCAATGGTAGCAATATTTTCAAACAATTCATGTAACAATTTCCCATGGCCAATACTGTCAGATTTTTGGGGATCGTACAGATCGAGGTAACTGTCGCGGTGAAGCCTAAGTTTGAGCTGATCCCTTTTTCCCGAAAGGATCAACACATCCAGTTCCTTGTTGTTTGAAGCCTGTGATTGAGCAGAATACAACACCTTTTTGACTTCACCAAGTTCAAATATTTTGGTTTCCGGATCGTAAAACTCTGTCAGGTCGATGTATTTTTCACGATCTGCAGAATCGAGCAAAGGTGGGTTTTCCATCACGCCCTGTATTAAAGCCCCAATATTTTTATAAGAACTTCCCTGTTTCTCGGTATATGGACAAAATACAATCAATGAGTTGATTGCACGGGTCATGGCTACATAAAGCAGGTTCAGGTTGTCAACCGAGCTGTACAACATCTCTTTGTAATAGGCTTCCGAAAATAGGGTTTGCTCCAGGTTCTTTCCATATTTTACAAGAACAAGGTCCAACAGGTCAAACGGTGGTTCTTCGGGATGGCACCACAAGTAGGGAGCTTTAATACCTGGTACTATTTCCCAATCGCACAAAGGGATAAAAACCGTATGAAATTCAAGTCCTTTTGATTTGTGAATGGTAAGGATGGAAATGGCATTTTGTCCTTCCGACAAGGTGATGGTTTTGTCTTTACCTGTAAGCTCCCACCAGTCGAGAAATCCTGCAATTCCACCAGCCCCATCGCGGCCATATTGGAGTACCAGGTCGAGAAATGCCTCAAGATAGACCATTTCACCTTTTATCTTGTTGAGGCCGAAATTCTCTGCAATACGGCTTGCTAGTTCAAACAAAGGCAGACTCAGGATCGAATGGTCAAAAGAATCATTATTGGCCGATCTGAACCAAGGCTTAAATAGTTCGGGTGCTGTTTCGTTAGTAGCCAGATAGGTATGATATTGATCTTCAGTAATTGCTGCCAGATCCTTGTCAATCATTGGAAGGAGGTAAATGAAATAGCTGAAAATAAGGTCTGCTTTTATAATTTCGTTTTCTTGTCCGGTAAAGAGCGAAAAGAAATTAAGGATAAACCGGACTACAGGAGACAGTCCAATGACCAAAGAATCGTTTGAAATCACGTCATAACAATAGTTGCTGCCGGGGTTCATGATTTTCCGGTCCAACAAAGCTTTGGCAATCATAGAGCCCTCTCTTTTTCCCCGGACCAGGATGGCAATATCGCCAGGACGGACACCGTTGGCTTGTGTGGCTTCTATCTGTACAATCAGTTCGGCAATAGCCAATTCGCGGAATTCACTTTTGTTTTTGGTTTCCTCATTTTCAATAAATTGCAACCTGACATATCCTTCAGTGGTTGACTTTCCGGAAAAACGCTGAAAATGATCACTGTAAGCCTTTTCGATGACCCCATTCATGTCGGATAATGCTTCTGAAGCGCAACCCGAACTATTAAGGGTTGTCTCAAAATTATTGTTCAATAAACGGGCTGATTCCCTGAACAGGATATTGTTGAAATCGATCACCTTTTTTGCACTGCGCCAATTGGTATCCAGGGAAACCACAGAGGAACCAAAATGGGAGAGGTCTTCTTCCACCTGTGTTGAAAGGAGGTTCCAGTCACCGTTTCGCCAGCGGTAGATCGACTGTTTGACATCACCCACAATAATATTGCGATGGTCTTCAGCCAAAGAATTCTCAACCAAAGGTTTGAAATTGTCCCATTGTAGCCGCGAAGTATCCTGGAACTCATCGAGCATAAAATTGCGGTAAACCGACCCCATCTTCTCATAAACAAAAGGGGAGTCGGTACCGGCGATGACACGGCGGAGCAACTGTGCCGAGTCGTTGAGCAAAACAAGGTTTTTTTCTTTGGAGACTTCCTGAACTTTCAATGCGATATCGGTAAGCAAACCAAACGAAAAAAGGTTGGCAAGAATGGCTTTCGCTGAATTCGCAGCAACGCCATCAGTTTTCATGATTTCTATTGAACTGACTAACAATTTGTTTAATCCGTCGTGATAAACAGAAGAAATTTTATCCTTTAATTCGGGTTTATCTTTTGCTTTCGACCAGACATCAAGATTATCGCAGGAAAGGAGTGTACGCGATTTGGGAAATTCAAAATTCCCATTGGCCAGTTTATTGAAATGATTGGCAAACGAAGCTTTTCCATAGAAAAAGCTTTCTACGGTCAATCCATGGGAAGAAATGAGCACAAGTCCCTTTTTACCAATATCTTTTAATTTTTGCTCATAATTATCGGGTATGACCCTGAGCTGCTGGCTGTACTTTGTGAGGTAGTTTTTGTCGGCCAATTTTTGGAGCAAAGGTTCGCTGAACTGTTTGAATTCCTCCTTGAAAAGCTCAGCCCCGCGCCTTGTCAGGTCTTCCCTGAAATTCCAGGTTTTCCCTTCCTTGAGGTTCTCGTCGGCATATTCTAGCATCCATGTCTTTAACCCCGGATTATTGTCCATCTCCAAGAACAAACGGTCAACAGCCTCTTCTAGAACCAATTGTGTATCAAGCTCTGTCCTGTAGGAAGAGTTTAATCTCATCTCGCGCGAAAATGCCCTGATCACACGTTGAAAGAAACTGTCGATGGTACTCACCGAAAACCGGGAATAGTCGTGAAGGATCAATCTTAAAATTGTCCCAGCCATCTTTCGGATCTCCTCCTCGCTTTTCCGGAATTCCAATTTCAGGTACTCAAGGTGTGCCGAAGGTTTTCCCGAATCGAGCAACGAAAGGTCTTTGAGGATCCGATCCTTCATTTCGGCAGTTGCCTTGTTGGTAAATGTGACGGCGAGGATATTTCTGTAGGCACCGGGACGCTGGAACACCATTTTCAGGTATTCGCGTACAATCCGGAAGGTTTTACCCGATCCGGCAGATGCTTTGTAGATTTCGAGTGCGGACATTCTTGGAAGAAATTGGAAATTGGAAATTAGAAATTGGAAATCAGAAATTCAAAAATGGAAAATGGAAATTATTGTGCCAATTTAAAACGGATGCGTAGGATGTCGTTTTCGCAGGAACTGGAAATCAATTGGAAAATACCGATTTCGGACGTTTTGGAAACATGTGGCCCAATACACGGACAAGCATCGTAATCGCCAACGGTCACAATGCGCACCTCATCCCCGGCGTCTTCAGGCAAACGGCTAAGGTTGAATCTTTTGGAGGCATCGGCCAAATTTAGGAAATGCTCCTTCACTTCCAGGTTTTGTCCAATAACCTCATTCACTCGCGAAACCAGCTCAATTTCTTCATGTGGGTTAAGTGGCCTTTTGAAATGATAATCGCATTTCGATTTTTTCTTTTCGATATGACTCGAAAATGACCTTTCACAACCAAACATCCTTGTCATGGTCTGGTTCAGGATATGCTCGCACGTATGCATTTGTGGATCGTAACTCTTCATATTGGATTATTTTTACACTTGAACAAATCTAAGAATTATTTTGAACGCAAATGCAACAAAGAAAACCTAACTTCG
This sequence comes from Mariniphaga sp., assembly GCA_037128295.1. Classification (GTDB taxonomy): domain Bacteria; phylum Bacteroidota; class Bacteroidia; order Bacteroidales; family Prolixibacteraceae; genus JAAFHB01. The sequence continues at coordinate 47,611 of JBAXWR010000011.1, read as the reverse complement.
TCTTTTACTCAGAAAACAGATCAGGTGGGAAACAAATACATCAATATTCATCAGGATTTGCTCGACCGTTGCACAAAAGGCGACAAGGGCGCACAATTTGAGATATACAGGCTCTATTACAAGTCGATGTACAACTCAAGCCTTCGAATCGTGGGTAGTGCCGAAGAGGCTGAGGACATTATGCAGGAGTCGTTTTTGTCGGCCTTCCAAAAGTTGAAGACCTTCAGCGGGGATGTAAGCTTTGGTGCATGGCTTCGAAAGATCGTGATCAACCGTTCGTTGGATGTTTTAAGAAAAAGAAAAGTGGTTTTTGAGGAACTTCATGCAGAGCTACCCATAGCCAATGAGGCGGAACCTGAGGGCGAACCAATCACAGTTGAAGAGGTAAAGTCGGCAATCAATTCATTGCCTGATGGATACAGAACAATTCTTTCATTGGTACTTCTGGAAGGTTACGACCATGAGGAGGTGAGCGAAATTCTTGGAATAAAAAATGTGACTTCGAGGACACAATTTTCCAGAGCCAGGCAGAGGTTAAAAGAGATATTGATAGAGAATAAGAAACAACATACAAGGGAGAAAATTTATGGATAAGCTGGATAAAATATTCTTTGAAAATAGGGCTGATTTTGATGAAGAACCTCAAAATGGTCACTTTGAACGGTTTGAGCAACGGTTAAATCAGGTGAAAATGAAAAATCCTAAACCGATCCTGTCACCGTTCCTGAAAGTTGCAGCAGTTCTTGTAATCGTTTTGTTATCAGCTAATTTGTTTTTTACGATCAGAAGTCCGAAACCAAAAGTCAATGAGACGGCTGCAAACCGGAACGAGATCAATGAAGCCTCGTTTTATTATACAAGGAAAATCAACACAGGGATCAGGGAACTCGAAACCATGGCCAATGAAGGGATTGGGTCGCCATCAGAGATTGTTCAGATCAAGCATGAACTTTCGGAAATGGACAGTTTGTTCCTGAACCTGCAACAGGAATACAAGGCCAATCCCAACGATGAACGAATCATCAATGCAATGATCGAATATTACCAGACAAAGCTCGATATCGTGAACACTATAAAAACAGATTTAGAAAACGTTAAACAACAAAAAAGAAAATACAATGAAAACACTAAAATGTAAACTATTGATCATCATTGTTTTATTGATGTCAGTCAGTGCCTCGGCAGCCAGGCTCTCAAAACATGTCTATAAAAATTATCCCATCGGTAAAGTTCAAAAGCTCGACCTGAATAATAAATACGGTAATATCTATATCGAAAACAACCGTACAGATTCGGTAGTCATATCGGTTGATATTTGGGTCGAAGGAAGTTCCGATAGGGCACAACGACTGCTGAACAACATCGATGTTACTGTCAATCTGAGCGGTAGCACTGTGGTGGCTGTTACAAGTATCGAAAACAACATGAACGGGAATAACGAATTCAGTATCGACTATCACGTATCTGTACCGGTAGACAAAGAGCTTGCGGTGGTCCAGAAATATGGCACTGTGAATATGAAGGACCTGACGGCTAAGGGAACTTTTGAAATCAAGTATGGGGAACTGACCGGACAAAAACTGCTCTCTCCCAATCTATCCTTGGATATTGCATATAGTAAGGTTAACCTAGAGGCAATCAATGATTTATCGCTTATCCTGCATTATTCAAAATTCCGGTTAAATAAGGGGGATAACATGAAGATGGAGACACGTTATTCAGGAATTACAATCGAAAGTGGCAAACAGATCGATGCCGACTCGAAATACGACAATTACGATCTCGGAACACTCAATACCCTGATTATGAATTCACAATATACGGGAACGAAAATTGATAAACTGAATACTAAGCTCAACCTGATCAACGGATATGGCGGTTTTAGTGTGGGTCAGATTCCTGCCGGATTCGAAAGTATTTCAATTGAGAATAAATATGCCGGAATCAAATTGGGGATTGAAGGTGGTGCTTCCTATAAATTGAATGGTAAAGTTCGGTACAGCAACATCCAACATCCCGATGGCAAACTCAACAAGATGCGCGAGAACACAAGTTATGAGGTAGATGGAACAGTCGGAAACACAGAAAACCCTAAGTCAACTGTCCGTATCGAAAGCAGTTATGGCAACGTAAACCTGTTGCCGTAAAAGGAAAACTGTTAAAATTGGGAACTCATCACTATATATAATTTGTGAACAGTGAATTGCGGGATCTAATAAGTCCCGTTTTTTTTTGGTACACGGCACTGGTAATAAATATAGTGTGGTAAGTTTCGTTCAACAAGAAAGGTACAGCGTACAATAATTTTCTAATCATATTACTGTACGATGTACTTAAAATCCATTTTTGCACGGTCAAAAGCACCAGAGGTGCGAAATATTTGTAGAAAATGGAAACGCCCCCAATAGGCGGCGCAATCAGAAAATTATTTAAAAGATCAACAGTTTATTGCGCCGCGGAACAAAACACTAAAGGCTAAGATGAAATAGGTGATAGACTTTGCTTATGAATTTCTCAATTTTAAACATACTTTTGCAGAAAATTGGTGAAGATGAAAGTTTGTTTGATTGGTTCAGGAAATCTTGCCACACAGTTGGGAATGGCCCTTTATGAAAAGGGACATCCGATTGTGCAGGTTTGGTCGAGAACCGCTGAAAATGCTGTAGAACTGGCTATGCGGCTTAACAGTCAATATACAAACGATATATCGTTAATTAATTATGAATCAGATATTTACATTATTTCCGTAACCGATAAAGCGATTGAACAGGTTTTATCATGGCGCTCATGGGGCAGCAAGCTTGTCGTTCATACTTCGGGAAGTACTCCGATGGAACTCCTTTCTCCGTATTGCGAAAACTTTGGTGTGTTTTATCCTTTCCAGACCTTTTCCAAAGCAAAGAAAATCGATTTCGATCAGATACCGATCTGTTTGGAAGCCAATACTCCCCAAAATCTGGAAATCTTAAGAGTTTTGGCCCAATCCATATCCAACAACATTCAGCTTATCAATTCCGAACAACGTCAGCAAATACACCTTGCAGCGGTCTTTACCTGTAATTTTGTGAACCATTTATATTCAATAGGGGAGGGGTTGCTACGTGAAAAAGGGATCGGTTTCGATATCCTTAAACCATTGATCCTGGAAACTGCAGCCAAAATTGTGGACCATTCACCAAAATCGGTTCAGACCGGTCCGGCAATCAGAAACGATAAAGATATAATTAACAAGCATTTAGCATTGTTAGAAAATCAACCTGACCTTCAAGTACTCTATCAGCAGATTAGCGATAGGATTATACAAACAATTAATTAGTTTTAGATGGCTTTTTTTAAAGAAGAATTGGCGAAAGTAAAGGCTTTAGTTTTCGATGTTGACGGTGTTTTATCAAAGGCAACACAGGTACTTACTCCGACAGGAGAGACAATAAGAACCTCAAACCTTAAAGATGGGTTTGCCCTGGTTTATGCTGTACGAATGGGATTTCCTATTGGCGTAATAACTGGTGGAAATACGGTTGAGGTGATCAAACGGTGTGAAATGATCGGTATCAAATATATTTATGCTGGTTCACTCAGAAAATTACCTGCACTTCACGACTTTCTTGAGAAGAACAACTTGAAGGCCGAGGATGTGATGTACATGGGAGACGACCTGCCAGATTATCCAGTAATGAAAACTGTGGGTGTTCCAGTTTGTCCATTGGATGCTGCACCCGAAATAAAGGCGATATCCCATTATATTTCGGATAAAAACGGTGGGGAAGGTTGTATCCGCGATGTGCTTGAACAGGTGATGCGTGCACAGGGTACCTGGATGGATCCCGAAAAAATGGATTGGAACATGTTTTAGATGAGGACTTATTATATCTCGCAAAGTACGCGGAGTTACGCAAAGTTTTGTTTGTTAGATCCTTTGCGATCTTAGCGATCTTTGCGCGAGATTTTTAGGTTATTTATGTCTCGCAAAGCACGCGGAGTTACGCAAAGTTTTGTTTGTTAGATCCTTTGCGGTCTTAGCGGTCTTTGCGCGAGATTTTTTGGGTTATTTATGTCTCACAAAGTCCGCGAAGTTACGCAAAGTTTTGTTTGTTAGATCCTTTGCGGTCATAGCGGCCTTTGCGCGAAACTTTTTAGGTTTATTATTAGCACGATTTATATATACCTTAATGACAATTAATTACAAAATAATCTTAGCTTCAAAATCCCCGCGAAGGCACGAACTTCTTGCAGGATTGGACATCCCTTTTGAAGTGGTGATCCACGAAGTTGATGAAGTTTTCCCTGAAGGGATGCCCATGGAGGAGATTCCTGTTTATCTCGCAAAATTAAAGGCAGAACCCTTTATTGCTGAGGTCGATGGCCAAACAGTTGTGATTACTGCCGATACTATAGTCTGGATAGATGGTGAAGTTCTTAATAAACCCAATGATTACGAACATGCTTTTGAGATGCTCCGGAAATTGTCGGGAAAAAAGCATGTCGTTGTAACGGGAGTTTGCCTGACTTCCAAAAAGAAGCAGGTTGCTTTTTCAGACACAACGGATGTTTATTTTAAGGAGTTGACTGATAACGAAATAGATTATTATCTTGCAAATTACCATCCTTACGACAAGGCAGGATCCTACGGAGTACAGGAATGGATCGGATATATTGCGATTAACCGGATCGAAGGGTCTTACTTCAATGTGATGGGGCTTCCTGTCCAACGATTGTACGAAGAATTATTAAAATTTTGATTTATAAATACTTAATCAATAGTTTATGAAACGTCAGCTTTTTGTGTTTTTGGTTTTCATCTATTCGGCAACTCATTTATCGGCAAAAGAGGGGATGTGGATCCCTACTTTGCTTCAGAAATACAACATCGAAGAGATGTCGAAAATGGGGTTTAAGCTCTCTGCCGAGGACGTTTACAGTGTCAACCATGCGAGCATGAAAGATGCTGTCGTGAGTTTTGGGGGCGGGTGTACCGGTGGCGTGATTTCCAACGATGGTTTGCTGATCACCAATCACCATTGCGGTTATGGGGAGATTCAGAACCACAGCACTGTGGAACACGATTACCTCACCAACGGATTCTGGGCGATGAACAAATCGGAAGAGCTTCCCAACCCAACCTTAACAGTTCAATTCCTGGTTAAGATGGACGATGTCACAGAAAAAATTATGACAGGGATTGCAGACACTTTAAAAGAGAATGCACGTGCCAACCTCATCATGAAAAATACAAATGATGTGGTTAAAGAGTATATTACCGGAACTGGCTATTCTGCTCAGGTAAGACCATTGTTCAATGGAAACCAATACTTTATCTATGTTTATGAGACATTCAGGGATGTAAGGTTAGTTGGTGCACCACCTTCCGCCATTGGAAAATTCGGCGGCGATACCGATAACTGGGTCTGGCCGCGCCATACCGGCGACTTTTCCCTTTTCCGGATCTATGCCGACAAGGACAATAAACCTGCGAAATATTCACCAAATAATGTCCCTTACCATCCCAAAAAGTTCTTTCCCATCAACCTTAAATCGTTGAAAGAAGGCGATTTTACGATGGTATTTGGCTATCCTGGCAGCACCCAACGTTACATTCCTTCGCAGGCGGTCAATATGATTGCAAATCAGAGCGATCCTGCCAAAGTGGCGATCCGCACGGCAAAATTGGATATTTTGAATTCGCAGATGAATTCAGATGCAAAAATCAGGATTCAATATTCCGGAAAATACGCATCAACTTCCAATTCGTGGAAGAAATGGCAGGGCGAGGTCAAAGGCTTGCAACGCATTGATGCTGTGAAGCTTAAAAAAGATGGCGAGGCTCAATTTTCCAAATGGGTGAATAATGATCCATCAAGAATTAAAAAATATGGAACGATACTTTCCGATTTTGAAAAGCTTTACGACGAATATCTCCCTTATCAGTCGGTAAACGATTATTATTCAGAGTGTGTGCAGCGTGGCTCCGATATTTTTGGTTTGGCGTATAGATTAGAGATGGCTGAAATTGCCACAACAGAGGATCAGCGCAAGACGGAGTCTAAGCGAATTAAAGATTATCTGGCCGATTATCTGAAAGATTACGACAAAACAACCGATGGAAAGGTGTGGTCTGCCCTGATGCAAATCTACCTTCAGAAAGTTGACCACCGTTTTCTGCCGGATGAACTTGTCAAACAGCTTCCAGGAATCGGCAAAATAGAGAACCTGACGAAGATCTATAATAAATCAATTTTGTCTGATAGTTTGAAAATCAAGAAGATGTTGGATAATTTTGGGGCTAAGTCTGTTAAGGAATTGCAAAAGGATCAGGCTTATTCCCTGTACAAGCTAATCAGTCAGCATTATAAGTCTAAAGTTGACGGGATGTACAAAGACCTGCTTTCGCGGATTGGGGCAGTTCAGAAAAAATATACGGCTGCTTTGATGGAGATGAATGAAGGAAAGGTAATGATCGCCGATGCCAACTCAACCTTGCGGGTTTCGTTTGGAAAAGTGGAAGGTTACAAACCTGCCGATGGTGTTACATTTAAGTATTTTACCACAATCAAGGGGATGATCGAAAAAGACAATCCAGCCATTTACGATTACAATGTCCCCGAAGCTTTGCGAAAAATCTACCGTACCCACGATTTCGGTCCATACGTAAACGATACGGGTGAAGTACCGGTTGCATTTTGTGCCTCCAACCATACCACAGGTGGCAACTCGGGAAGCCCGGTTGTGAACGCCAACGGTGAACTGATTGGCCTGAACTTTGACCGTGGCTGGGAAGGGACGATGAGCGATATTGTTTACGACCCAGAAATATGCCGCAACATTTCGCTCGACATGCACTACGCCCTTTTTATCATCGATAAATTTGCAGGGGCAGGGTATTTGCTCAAGGAAATGGAGATTGTGAAGTAGGACTGGCGGCTGGCTACTGGCAACTGGCTGGCTGCACGGAGTTGAATCATAATGGTATTTCAAAATATTTCTATATATTTCCCTTTTTCTGCTAGCGGCTGGCAACTAGCGGCTTTCAACAGACAAATGGTGGCATGTAATTGGTTAGCGACAGCAAATGGTGACTGTTACTGGTAGCAGGAGCCTCATTTTAGGTTTTATTAAAGACTTGATTCATCTTAAAGTTTTTTAAGGTAGGCCCATGGGAATCATCATAAGAATCATTTTAGGCTATTTTAGACCAAAAGCATTTGAGTTTTATGGGGACTCTACCATTTATGATCTTATTGGAATAAAGGTCTATAAAAAGTATTTGCCTACAACTGGCGATTTGGTCAGGCGTTGGCGAAAGATCAACCAAATTGAGATTGGGAAAACGAATCAGATAAGGGAATTGTATCGTTATGAAAGGAAAACAAGGACTTATGAATGGCGACATCTTATCGGTGTTGTTGTTTTCGTGGTTCTGATCTTTTTCATTGAACGCAAACTGACAATCTATGATTGGATATTCCTTCCTATTCTTAATTTAGTGATAAACATTTATCCGATCTTTTTACAGCGGTATAACAGGATTCGTATTCTAAAAGTCTTAAAAAGAAATGGATATTCCGATCCTTATAGTCAAAATCTTACAATCCATTGAATGTTGGTTCAGTGACGATCGGGTCGGGCGATTTCCAATCGCCCTCATCTTGTTCTCCCGCAATTACCTACCGACATAAAAAAGCGAATGGAAATCGCTTGACCCGATCTTTACGTGTTGACAGATTGGCAGCAAATAACCTTTGATTTTGTAGTTCCGTTTTCGTAGATTTGTGAAAATTACGTTAACCAATATTTTCCGCAGTATGGGCCTGAATACACAGAATCTACAAACTATCATCAACTTTATCTGGACTGTTGCCGACGATGTCCTGATCAACAAATACCTCGAAAACCAATACCAGGACGTGATCCTCCCTATGACAGTTTTGAGGCGGCTCGATTTGGCATTAGAACCCACTAAAGAGAAGGTTTATAAAACTTATACCGAATTTAAAAGCCGTATCGACAACCTTTCGGGACTACTTACCAGCACTCAACATGGTACCGGACTTGCATTTTACAATACCTCGCAGTTTACGATGAAAAAGCTGCTGGAAGACCCCAAAAACATCAATGCCAACTTGCTCGATTACTTGAACGGGTTCTCCGAAAATGTGCAGGACATCGTCAGCAAGTTCAAGTTCCGCAACCAGCTCGAACGGTTCGAGGAGACCGGCATCACCTTTTCTCTGATTGAGAAATTCTGCAACCCAAAAATCGAACTGGGACCCGATAAGATTTCCCCTATGGCAATGGGCTACATGTTCGAGGATTTGTTGCGCCGCTTCAACGAAAAAACCAATGCCGCTGCCGGGCGCCACTTTACACCTCGCGAGATCATCGAGTTGATGACCCATCTTGTCTATCTTCCGGTCAAGGAGAAAATCCAGAACGGCACTTTTTTGGTCTATGACCCTTGTGTTGGCTCGGGCGCAATGCTCACTCAATCCAAATTGTTTGCCACCAATCCCGAAGGGGAAATCAAGTCGAAGGCGACCTTCCACCTTTACGGCCAGGAAAATACGGGCGAGATGTACGCTGTTTGCAAATCGGATATGCTGCTCAAAGACGAAGACCCCGACAAGATCAAGTTTGGTTCTACCCTTAGCGAATATGGCTTCGACCCCGGTTTGAAATTCAATTTCATGCTCACCAATCCACCTTATGGCACAAGTTGGAAGCAAGACATGGACAATTTGAACGTGGGTTCGGGCAAAGCCGTTTCTATTGTTGACAAGCGTTTTAACCTCCCTATCAAAAACTTCAAGGGTGAATTGGAGGAGACCTGCCTCACCTCGCGCAGCAACGACGGACAGTTGATGTTTATGCTCCACATGCTCTCAAAGATGAAACCACCCAAAGACGGTGGCAGCCGCATTGCCTCCATCCACAACGGTTCGGCATTGTTCACGGGCGATGCGGGAAGTGGCGAAAGTGGTATCCGGCAATACATTATTGAGAACGACCTTTTGGAATGTATCATCCAGTTACCCAACGACATATTTTACAACACAGGAATTACCACTTATGTATGGATCATCAGCAATGTAAAGGAGGAACATCGCAAGGGAAAGGTTCAGTTGATCAATGCAACTACGTTGTTCCAAAAGATGCGCAAGGCTTTGGGGAGCAAGCGCAACGAACTCACCACCGAACATATCCTCAAAATCCAGGAGGCCTATTTTGCATTTGAACCTGGCGAATACAGCAAAATATTTCACAATGAGGATTTTGGGTTTTATCAGGTTACAGTGAACCAGCCCGAAACCGACGACAATGGTAAGGTACTATTGGATGCCAAAGGGAAACCCAAGCCTGACAGCAGTTTAAAAGATATCGAGAATGTGCCGATGCGCAAAAACGGAAAATACCGTGAATTGATCGACGACTATTTCTACCACGAGGTTCTCCCGTTTGCCCCCGATGCATGGTACGACAAAACCAGGATCAAAATTGGTTACGAAATTGCCTTCAACAAATATTTCTACTTGTACGAAGGTTTGCGCCCTTTGAAACAGATCGCAGCCGATATCTTAAAATTGGAAAAAGAAACCGACGGTTTATTAAAGGAGATTGTTGATTAAATGAAAGATATTACCAAATATAGCGATTATAAAGAATCGGAAATTGAATGGCTTAATTATATTCCAAGACATTGGAAAGAAATAAAAGCAAAAAGAATTTTTATTGAAAGATCTGAGAAGTGTTTTCCAGATGAACCCCTTTTGGCGGCAACCCAAACTAAAGGTGTAATTCCAAAATCACTTTATGAGAAATCAACGGTAACAGCTCAGAAAAACTTTGAAACATTAAAACTTGTAAGAAAAGGAGACTTTGTTATTAGTTTGAGATCTTTCCAAGGAGGAATAGAATTTGCTCATTATCAGGGAATAATTAGCCCTGCATACACCATCCTCGAACCTAAGGAGATGGTCGTTGATAACTATTACAGATATTTATTAAAATCAAAACATTTTATAAGTGGACTAACACTTCTTGTAACTGGAATTAGAGAAGGGCAGAATATAGATACGGCTAAATTTAAAGATTCTTATTTGCTTTTACCACCAAAAGAAGAACAAACTTCCATTGCCCGATTTCTTGACTTTAAACTTTCCAAGATCGACCGTTTTATCCGCAAGAAAAAGTCGTTGATCAAACTTCTGAACGAGCAAAAGGCGGGCATTATCAATCAGGCAGTTACAAAAGGTGTTCCGAACCGTACACCGAGCGCAGCAGAAGCAAGCGAACTCGTAGCAAAATGGTCGGTTAACGCAGTAAAAATATGTGATGGAGCAGTAAAACGGACGGATATCGCAGCGGATACCTGCGATACTGCAGCAAAATGGTCGGATACCGCAGTAAAATCCTGCGATGCCGCAGCAAAATGGTCTGTTAACGCAGCGGAAACCTGTGATGCCGCAGCAAATCGGTCTGTGAACGTAGCGGAAACATGTGATGCCGCAGCAAGATGGTCGGTTAACGCGGTGGAAACGTGTGATGTCGAAGCAAACCGGTTGGATAACGCTGCGAAAACCTGCGTTGTCGAAGCTAAACGGTCTGTTAAGGCACCGGAAACGACCAATGTTCCAATGAAACCCAGTGGCATTGAATGGCTGGGGGATATTCCTGAACATTGGGAGGTGAAAAAATTAAAATATTCTGTTCGATTAAACCAACATAAAATATTTGATAAGGAGGAAAGTTCTTTTAATAAGATAGCTTTAGAAAATATTGAGAGTAAAACTGGCAGATTATTGTCAACAGGTGAAAATTCGTTTGATGGAGTAGGAACAATATTTAAAAAGGGAGATGTGCTGTTTGGTAAGCTTAGACCCTACTTGGCCAAAGTAATTACATGTGAACTTGAAGGTCATTGTGTGAATGAAATATTGGTTATTTCTCCCAATAATAATGTTTGGGTAAGCGATTTTTTAAAGTCAAGAATGTTGTCGCCAGATTTTATTAAAGTTGTAAATGATTCAACATATGGATCAAAAATGCCACGCGCAAGTTGGAGTTTTATTGGTGGACTAAAAGTCGGTTGTCCGTCTCTTCAGGAGCAAAATTCAATTTTAGACTATATTGACAGGGAGACCGCCCAAATCAACTCCATTATCTCCACCATCGAAAAAGAGATTTCCTTGGTCCAGGAATACCGCACCGCGTTGATTGCCGAAGCGGTAACGGGGAAGATCGATGTAAGGGATTACCCGATACCTGTAGGATGGGAACAAGAAAATGAAGAATTAATAAATGAAGAATTAATGGATGAAGAGTTAATAAATGAAGGAGTTGAAGAATGAAGGAATTAATAAATAATAATTGCGAAATGAAGATAATACACACTTCTACTATGAAACGTTGAAATCCTAATAAGGGAATAAGGTTGGTATGTTAGTGTATTTACTTGGTTACTAAGGTTTTTTAAAACGGATTTAAACATTATCGGGCATAAAATATTGTATATTGCGTTTAGAATCAATTTGCAACTAAATACCTTTTGAAACAAAAATTTGGTTATAAGCAATTTCAAACCTTATTTTTCTTGTTTTTCAACCTTAGTAGCCTGGATCAACCCTCGTAACCAACCTTATTTACCTTATTTTTGTGCATATCATAAAGTGTACCGAAAATTGTTGGGATGAAAAGCGTTGCAATGTTTGCTCTCTGATGGCTATTACGACATTAATTATATAGTGAGTATGGGACTGATTTTTAATTGTACTTTTGTAAATAAATGACCGGAATAATGGAAGAAGAGATCACCAATCCAGAAATATTTCCCAAACCAATTGAAAGGGAACCGCTGTTAACTGATGAAGGGGTCGAAGCCGAGTTGATCGACACTCCATTAATGTTAATGGACAAGCCATTTGACCCTACTAAAATTGACATTCAGACAAAGACATATTCATTGAATAACCTGATCAATCGAATGGAACGCGGTACCATACAAATGAATACCGAAAGCTATTTCCAGCGTCAGGACGATTTATGGGATACTGTCAAGCAGAGCCGTTTGATCGAATCTATCCTGCTCAGGTTTCCGTTGCCAGCCTTCTTTTTTGATGCGACCAACGAAAACAAATGGTTGGTTGTGGATGGATTACAGAGATTGAGCAGTATCCGGAATTTTTGCATCATTAAAGATCATAAAAAGAGGTTAAAACTCACAAATCTTGAATTTTTAACACAATTGAATGGTTTAACATGGGATGATCTGGTCAATGATTTTGGAGATTTGGAACGTGTGATCGAAGAGACACAAGTTGTGATCTACATGATTATGCCAGGTACACCTACCGATGTGAAATTCAATATTTTCAAACGGATCAATACTGGCGGGTTAACTTTGGAACCACAGGAAATCCGTCATGTATTGTTTCACGGCCGTCCTGCTGAATTTATTGCGGAATTGGCCAATTGTAAGGAATTTATTCAAGCCACAGGCGGCAAGATTAAAACACATCGAATGTTGGACCGTGACTTTGCCAACCGTTTTTTGTCATTCTATTTGCTTGGTTATCAAAATTACCAGCCCGACCTCGATACATTTATGTGCAGGGCGATGGCAAGTATCAACCGTAAATCGGAGGATGATCTACTAAAAATCAAAGATGATTTTAAAGAGGCGATGATCTTATCGATGGAAATATTTGGAGGTCAGGCATTCAGAAAAGATTATGGAGATTCCCCCAGGTTACAGCCGATTAACAAAGCACTATTTGATGCGATAGCCGTTCAATTTGCCCTTCTAAGCGCGGAGAGGCGTAAAATGTTAAAGGCATACAAAGAACTTTTCAAAAGCAGTCTGAGAGAAATGCTTTTAAGAGATGTGGGTTTTTATGACTCTATCACCAGTTCAACAGGTGATAAAAATAAGATTATCTACAGGCATCGTTCAATTGAAACTTTGATCAAAACATTAATAAATTGATAGTATGATAAAGTCAATCGAATTAAGGAACTTCAAATCGATCAAGAAGAAACGTTTTCCTTTGCGAAATTTGAATGTTTTATTAGGCTTGAACGGACAAGGTAAATCGTCGTTCATTCAATCCCTTTTATTAATGAGGCAGTCGGATAGTTTAGCCAATGGCGAATTGAAATTAAATGGGGGAGAAAACGGACTTGTCAATATTGGCACTACAAAAGATGCGTTGTACCAATATTGCAAAGAGGATGATTTATCTATTACGCTTCAATTTGAAGATACCAAGCCTTATCAGATGGATTTTGCCTACGAAATAGATACAGATGTTTTTAAGCAAAAGAATCCCCTGAATGGTTTGTCACGTAACTACATCGCCAATAATTTAGGCCAATCTCTTTTTAGCAATAATTTTCAGTATCTGAATGCTCAACGTGTTGAACCGCAATCGTTAAATAAAACGAGTTATTCAAGTGTTGTTGATGCAAGAAATATTGGAAAATATGGCCAATATACCGCACATTTCATTGAACTAAGGGCTAATGAGAATGTTGCGTTTGATAATATACTACACCCTGCTTCCATAACTTACGATGAATTTACCAATGAAGAATTTGTCAACAAAACCTTGATCAACCAATTGAACTTGTGGTTGGGTGAAATCTCACCTGGAGTAAATGTACGTACAACGAAAATTTCCTCCGATTATGTTTTACTGGAATATGTATTTAAACAACCAAATTTTGGGAGTACCAATAATTTTAAACCCGAAAATGTAGGATTTGGAATTTCTTATGCCTTACACGTTGTCACTGCCTTGTTAGCATCTTGTCCAGGCGAATTGCTTATCATTGAAAACCCTGAAAGCCATATCCATCCAAGGGGCCAGGCTGAATTAGGTAAGCTTATTTCCTTGGTTGCCCAAAACGATGTACAGGTAATCATCGAAACCCATAGTGACCATATTTTAAATGGGATACGTGTGGCAGTCAAGGAAAAAGATATTGATAAGAATAGGATTGTCGCTTTCTATTTCAATAAGGTAATTGAAAAATCAGAGCAATACTCGTCAATAACGAATATTGAAATAGATATAAACGGCACCTTGAGTGATTACCCCGAAAACCTTTTAGATGAATGGAGCAACCAATTGTCTAAACTAATTTAGATCATGGAGCTAATATTTAACGAATTAAGTGTTGATCCATTGTCGGTTGATAAATATGCCGGTAATGATAAAGCGGTGAAATTTGCGAAAGCAGTATCCACAGCCCAAAAAAGAGGGTTCAAAAATATTCGTTCGTATTTAGCATCCAATCAGATTCTCCTTTCCGATGGTTATACGCTTTATGATTGGTTACACAATAATGACAGGGGAACCGAAGTTTTAAGAAGTTTTCTATATGGAATGATCGTCCAGCCTTTTATCAAAGATGAGGATGAAGCGATTGAGGAAAAGTACGTTGAGGCGGATTATTTTTTTGAAGATAAGGAAAGCAATATTGAAAAAACAAGGTGCAGGGGTTTGGCCTCAGCCTTTTTATATGAAACACTTTCTACAAGCCTGGCATCCGCAAATGTCTGGGAAAGGGTTAAATTACAGCTAATTATTGAAAGTGAAGGTATTAATTCGCCACAAGCCGTTCTTAATATTTCATCACAGGAATCTTTCATTAATGAGGAAATTTCAGATTTTGTTGAAAAACTAGGTCCTATTGAACTGATAGAAACAGAAATCCTTCCAGACAATAAGAAAATCCATTTGGCTGATCACCATGGCAAGGCTGAACTCACTGTATTAAGTAATCTTTTGAAGAAGAGTCCTTATGTTATTGAAATGCGTTCAACAGATTGGAAAGGGAAAAGATTTATTCGAAAAGTTTCAAAAGATGGTGTGATCGAAATTGTTTTAATTGAAACCCAGAAACAATATGCCCTTTGGGTGCAAACAACAGGAAGAAATTTGCGGGAGACCAATGCAATAGCAAAAATATTGGAAGTTAAATATTCTTAAACAAAAACCATGACTACCGACACCTCCGAACACGGCCTCGAATCCCATATATCACAATATTTGGTTGACGAACAATCTTATCTCCTCCGCGAAAATAGCGATTACGACAATGTCAATTGTATCGACAAAGAGTTGCTTTTCCGCTTCCTCGAAAACACCCAACCAAAAGCAATTGCCAAAATCCGGCAATACCACAAAGAACTCTGGAAAGAGAAGGTCGTTTCCCTGATCAACAAAAGGATTACAGATCAGTCGCTTGTAAAGGAAATGCCCATCGGTGGGGTGATCAACCTTTTCCGTAAAGGGATCGTGGATGGGCATACCAACACAAAGTTGCAGTTGTTTTTCGACAAACCCGTTTCGGTTTATAACGAAGCCGCCTTAAAATTGTACGACGATAATCTTTTCTCGGTAATGCGGCAGGTCCATTTCTCGCCAAAAAACAAGAAGTCGCTCGATATGATGGTTTTCATCAATGGAATACCAATTATCTCCTTCGAGCTAAAAAACGAATTGACCCATCAAACTGTGCAACATGCCATCAATCAATACAAAGACGACCGCGAT
Organism: Mariniphaga sp.; assembly: GCA_037128295.1. GTDB lineage: Bacteria > Bacteroidota > Bacteroidia > Bacteroidales > Prolixibacteraceae > JAAFHB01. Next base: position 32,060 of record JBAXWR010000011.1, on the reverse strand, counting down.
CCAAATGAAGAGATCTTCCGCTTAGGACGGCTTATCGTGAACCTCGCTGTCGATTCCGAAGAAGTGTGGATGTGTACCCATTTGAGGAAAGAGAAATCTTACTTTCTCCCTTTTAACAAAGGATTCAAAAATGGGGCAGGAAATCCACCCAATCACAATGGCATAAAGACCGATTATCTGTGGAAAGAGATCCTGACCAAAAATAGCCTTACCGACATAATCCAGAACTTCTGCCAACTGATTACCGAGGAGAAAGAGTGGCTGGATGAAAACGGTAAAGTAAAAACTACCCGCGAGAGAAAACTGATTTTCCCACGTTACCATCAGTTGGTTTCAGTCCGTAACCTATTGGAAGATGCCCGTGATCGTGGGCCAGGTCAGAAATATTTAGTACAACATTCGGCAGGTTCTGGAAAATCGAACTCCATCGCTTGGTTGGCGCATCAATTGATCGGCTTGCACGACATTGAAGGAAAAGAGAGTATTTTCGATTCTGTGATCGTTGTCACCGATAGGAGGATATTGGACGCACAGATCCGCAGCAACATCAGGCAATTTCAACAGGTCGCCGGTGTAGTGGAAGCCATCACCGAAGGGAGCAAGCAGTTGAAACAGGCATTGGAGGAGGGCAAAAAGATCATTATCACTACGATACAGAAGTTTCCGCATATCGTTGAAGAAATCGGGGAGCTGCCAGGGAACAAATTTGCCATTATCATCGACGAGGCACACAGCAGCTTGAGCGGTCAAATGGCTCGCAAACTCAACGAAACCTTGTCCAAAGTTCAGGACGAAGATGAACTAAAAGCCGATCTTGACGATTTTGAGGAAGACGAAGATGGCGAAGTTACCGGCGAGGATTTGATCAGGGTGCTGATCAAGTCGAGGAAATTGTTGCCGAACGCAAGTTATTTTGCCTTTACCGCCACCCCAAAAAACAAAACATTGGAACTTTTCGGCGTACCTTATCAGGGAGGTGAACTGACAAAATACAGAGCTTTTCACCTCTATTCGATGAAACAGGCTATCGAAGAGGGTTTTATCCTCGATGTGCTTCAGAACTATACGACTTATCAGAGTTATTATGCCTTGCTGAAGAAAATTGAAGACGACCCTGAATACGATAAAATAAAGGCACAGAAGAAATTGAAGGCTTATGTCGAAAGCCACGAACATGCCATAAAAAAGAAGACAGCCCTAATTGTTGGGCATTTTATGGAAAATGTAATCCGAAAAAAACGGATTGGTGGATTGGCAAAAGCCATGTTGGTAACCGGTTCGCGGGCCAATGCCGTGAAATTCAAAAAAGCGTTCGATGCTTACCTCGCCAAAATTAATTGTCCTTACAAGGCAATTGTTGCCTTTTCGGGCGAGATCGAGGGACAAACGGAAGCCAACCTGAACGGTTTTGCTGGCAGCTCCATTCCTAAAGAATTTGAGAAGAACGAGTACAGGTTTCTGATTGTAGCCAATAAATATCAAACAGGGTTCGACCAGCCACTTTTGCATACGATGTATGTCGATAAGAAATTGGGTGGTGTCAATGCAGTCCAGACCCTTTCGCGGTTGAACAGAAGCCATCCGTTAAAGAAGGAGACCTTTGTCCTCGACTTTGCCAATACGACCGAGGATATTGAAAAATCGTTCAAACCCTATTTTGAATGTACCATCCTGGGCGAAGCGACAGATCCCAACAAACTGTTCGACTTGCAGGATGCATTGGATCATTTTCAGGTTTATACAAGGGAACAGGTTTATGAGTTTTCGGATAAGATCCTGGCAAATGTACCTGTCGATCAATTACATGCTATTCTGGATATTTCTGGTGAAATATTTCGGACGGAACTTTTTGAAGAGCAGCAGGTGGACTTCAGGGCAAAAGTAAAAACCTATGTTCGGTTATATATCTTTCTTTCACAGATTGTTCCATTTGAAAGCCCATATCTTGAGCGGCTTTATATATTCCTAAACCATTTGCAAAACAAATTGGGTGGAGATACACCGATTGATCTGGCAAAAGGTATTTTGGACAACATCGATATGGACAGTTACCGGTTGCAATTGGAAGCAACAATCAATGTCGCATTGGAACAAGGCGAAGATCTTAAACCGATCCCTACTGAAATGAGGGGTGGAGTTACTGAACCTGAAATTGACCGTTTGTCTAAAATCCTCCAAACTTTCAATGACCGTTATGGAACACAGTTTGAGGATACCGACAAAGTAAGGCAAATGGCGGAGAATATTGCAAATGATGTGGCTAAGAATGAGGAACTAATTAATTCCATCAAATTTTCGGATGACCAAAACGCACGGATCACGAGCGATAAAATAGTTGGTGAAGAGCTTCTTAAATATGTAACTACGAATTTCAACCTTTATAAATTGTTCTCTGATAGCAAGGAGTTCAGGGAGGATTTCTCGTCGATGATGTTTGGGGTTGTAAAAGATTTAATTAATAAAGGGTTAGAAAGAAATACAATTTGAAATTTTTTGATTTGTGATGAATAAAGAGAAAGAAAATGTAGCATTTGTATCCGTTCTGGCAGCTATTGCTTTAACAGGATCGAAATTGGTTATCGGGATATTGACCGGGAGCCTTGGGATTTTATCGGAGGCATTACATTCAGGGCTGGATCTTGTGGCGGCCATAATTACTTATATATCAGTTCGGATATCCGACAGGCCGGCAGATCGGAACCACAATTACGGTCATGGGAAAATTGAAAACCTTTCTGCTTTGGTAGAGACCATTCTTTTATTGATCACCTGTGCATGGATCATATATGAGGCCATCAGCAGGCTCGTTTCGGGGGAAACCCATATTGATGTAAATGTCTGGAGTTATGTTGTGGTAATCAGTTCCATCGTCATCGACATCAACCGTTCCCGAATGTTGTCAAAAGCTGCCAAAAAGCACAATAGTCAGGCACTTGAAGCCGATGCCCTTCATTTTTCAACAGATATCTGGAGTTCGGCTGTCGTCTTGTTTGGCTTGATTTGTGTGAATTTTGGGTGGCACTCTGCCGATGCTGTTTCAGCATTGGGTGTAGCGGTCATTGTTTTATTGGTGTCGTATAAACTGGGTAAAAAAGCCATTGATGTTTTGCTTGACAGATCGCCACAGGATACATTTAACATTGTTGAGCAAACACTTGCGACTTTTTCAGAGGTCAAAAGCTTCAATAATCTGAGAGTGAGGACCAGTGGTGCTGATACTTTCATTAAAATCAATATTCAGTTGGATGCCGATCTGAGTCTGAAGCAAGTCCATGTATTGTGCGACAAAATTGAGACCGAACTGAAAGCATTGATCAGCCGGAGCGAGATTTTTATCCATGCAGAACCTCATGCTTAAGTGATTGGATACTTTCTTGAAATGTTTAAAGCATTTTCATTCCCATCCAGTTGTTCCTTTAATATATAGTATTGTTTATTAAATGGGTCTCTGAAGTTAAAAAAACAGTAAAATGAGACATCTAATTTTAATTCTAATGATTATTTGGAGTATAAGTTGCCATGCTCAATCACCAAATTCAAAATTCAATCTTGATTTTGAACAATACAATCCAAATAATAATTTACCCGATAATTGGATCAAATGGGGTAACTATGATATCAAAAGGGATACAGTAGCTGTTTATTCAGGCAAATGCTCCGCATTAATTGTTTCCGATAAAGCGGGAAGTTCGTTTGGAAGTATCGCCTATAAAATTCCTGCCAAGTACAACGGCACCAAGATTTCGCTTACCGGTTATATGAAAATTGAAAAGGTGGAAAACGGATTCGCAGGGTTACTATTGCGGGTTGATAGCAAAGGTACTCCACTTGTCGTAGACAATATGGAAAAACAGAAGATAGTTGGGATCAAAGATTGGACTAAATACAGCATCACACTCCCTTTTCCGAAAGGTGCAGATAACATTTATGTAGCAGGAATATTATCCGGGAAAGGAAAAGCATGGTTCGATCATTTCACATTGACAATTGATGGATTAGAGGTACAACCCTTACAAGAACCAGAAAAAAAGGTCTCAAAATTTCCGATGGACAAGGAATTCGACAACGGCTCGAACTTTCGCTTGAACGTGGTCAACAAAAAAGAGATTGAAAAACTTTATAAACTCTGTAAAATATGGGGATTTTTGAAATACCATCATCCTAAAATCGCAAAAGGGGAGGTTAACTGGGATTATGAACTTTTTAGAATGTTACCTAAAATTTATTCCCCGGATTTTGAAAGTGAAATTATATCATCGATAAAAGCCCTGGGAAGTATTACCAAAATGGGAAAGGGAAAAGCTACTGCAGCTACCATTAAAATACAACCAAATACGCATTGGATCTCGGACGATTCATTTCTCAAAAAAGAATTGAGCCAGGAACTGACCAAAATTGACCAATCGCGCCCAGAGCAATCGAATTATTATATTTCGTTTACTCCAGGTATCGGAAATCCAATCTTTCAGAATGAAAATTCATATCCCGGGATGAAATGGGAGGATCCGGGTTATCGATTTTTGGCTTTATTCAGGTATTGGAATATGATTGAATATTTTTTCCCTTATAAAAACTTAATCGAAAAAAGCTGGGACGAAATTTTAAAAGAATACATTCCCAAAATGGTGACATGCAATGATGAATTAGCCTATAAATTGACTATTTTAAGTTTGATTGGCGAGATACACGATACGCATGCAAATATTGGGCAGCAGGATAAATCACTGAATGATTTTTTTGGAAACAGGATCGTCCCTCTTGAAGTTAAATTTGCAGAAAATAAAGTCGTCATAGTGAAAAAATCTAATCTGTTGAGCAGTAATTGGCACATTAACTTCGGCGATATTATTACTGAGGTTAATGGAATTAAAATTGAAAATATTATTACCGAAAAAATCAAATATTGTCCGGCATCGAATTATACGGCAAAATTAAGAGATGTTTCGAAAAGGCTCTTAAGAACAAATGACAACTCCGTCATCCTAACGCTTGAAAATCGAGCAATGATGACCTATACTGAAACAGTGAATACGGTTCGTTCAACTGCTGTTAGGTTTCAAGATGCAGAAGTGGCATCCCATTCCGAAATTGGTAAAAAGATTGGCTACATTTATCCGGGTACGCTCAAAGAAGGAGAAATTGACGAAATCATGAAATCGTTTCGGGATAAAAAAGGAATTGTAATCGACCTTCGATGTTATCCTTCTGAATTTATTGTATTTAGTTTGGGAAAATATTTAATGCCTGAACCTACGGAATTTGTAAAATTCACCTCGACCAGTTTAACAACGCTGGGACTTTTTACATTTACTGAGCCATTGAAAGTGGGAGAGAAAAACCCGGACTATTATAAAGGCAAAGTAGTAATTCTTATTAACGAAAAAACTCAAAGTCAGGCCGAATATACGACCATGGCTTTAAGAGTAGCTCCGAAAGCAACGGTAATTGGGAGTACAACAGCCGGAGCAGATGGCGATGTATCATCAATATCGCTTCCCGGAAATATAATGACGATGATTTCTGGAAAAGGAGTTTATTACCCAAATGGTTCTGAAACACAAAGAATTGGAATTGTACCTGATATCGAAATTAAATCGAATATTAACCGGATAAGGGAAGGGAAAGATGAAGTTCTGGATAAAGCGATTGAATTGATTAATAAATAAAACCGGCAGAGAACAGTGTTATAAATATGCTGTACAGATAACTATTTATGTTGCCGTTAACCTCAAAAAAAAAATCCTGCCAGACCATGTCCGACAGGATTTTTTAATATTATAAATAGAATAGCTTACTTGTGGTCAACAGAGTACATATGGCCAATCAGGTCAACAACTTTGTTTGAATAACCCCACTCATTGTCATACCAGCTAACAACTTTAACGAAATGATCGTTCAGTCCGATACCTGCACCTGCATCAAAAATTGATGTGCGTGGGTCGGTAAGGAAGTCAGTAGAAACAACTTCGTCTTCGGTATAACCAAGAACACCCTTCAATTCGCCTTCAGCAGCAGCTTTCATGGCAGCGCAGATTGCTTTGTAAGGGGCTGGTTTTTCCAAACGGCAGGTCAAGTCAACAACAGAAACGTCAGGAGTTGGTACACGGAAAGCCATACCGGTCAATTTACCGTTCATTTCAGGAATTACTTTGCCAACGGCTTTAGCAGCACCTGTTGATGAAGGGATGATATTTTGTGCGGCACCACGGCCACCACGCCAGTCTTTCATAGAAGGACTGTCAACGGTTTTCTGTGTTGCGGTTGTTGCATGTACAGTTGTCATCAAACCTTCGATAATCCCAAAGTTGTCGTTCAATACTTTAACGATTGGGGCAAGGCAGTTGGTTGTACAAGATGCATTGGATACAAAATTCATATCGGAAGTATATTTCAGGTTGTTTACACCCATTACAAACATAGGGGTATCATCCTTTGAAGGAGCCGACATAATTACTTTTTTCGCACCAGCATCGATATGTGCCTGACATTTAGCTTTTTCAAGGAAAAGACCTGTTGATTCAACAACATATTCTGCACCAACTTCGCCCCATTTGAGGTCTGCTGGATTTTTTTCGGATGTTACCCGGATTTTATTGCCGTTAACAACCAAAGCACCATCTTCAACAGAAACAGTTCCTTCGAAACGTCCGTGGGTTGAATCATATTTCAGCATGTAAGCCATATAATCAACTGCAATAAGGTCGTTGATGCCAACAACTTCTACATCGCTCCTATCAACAGCAGCCCTGAAAACCAGTCGGCCAATACGACCGAAACCATTAATACCAATCTTAATTTTAGACATAATTTATTCGTTTTGAGAATTATAGAATGAATCGAACCTTCTTTAAAAATCACTGCAAAAGTAGTATTTTAAAATGGAAATTATTACAAAAACAGTATGTAAATCGAAGGTTCTTTACAAATTATTAACTTAACGCGGGAACATGATAATCTGTGGGATTATCGCTTGATCCAGGTCGTATTTCTTTTTGCCGCAGGCGGTCTAAAACCGCAATTGCACGATGTTTTACAATTGGCCAATAAAAAAGCGGCCAAAATCAGTAGGATCGGAATAATTTGTCTTGCTTTCATGGTGCAAATTTAATAAAGGTTTAATTATTCCAAAATGTTCAACTGTTTCGCTGAATAGGTTTTCTATCTTTGCAGCCTTAAATTTTAAAAAAATAATGATCAACCTATTATTGGAACACCGGACAATCCGTAAATACAAGCCGGATGAGGTGGGAGAAGATTTGCTCAATAAGGTACTGGAAGCCGGATGCAGGGCTTCTACAACAGGTAATATGCAGTTATATAGCATTTTGGTAACGCGTTCAGAAGAAGGGAAAAAAGCATTGGCACCCTGCCATTTTAACCAGCCAATGGTGGTAAATGCTCCTTTGGTGCTTACGTTTTGTGCCGATTTCAACCGTTTTAACTTGTGGTGCAAATTGAACAATGCCGAACCGGGATATGATAATTTCCTCTCTTTTATGACTGCTGCCATCGATGCCTTGCTGGTTGCCCAGAATGTGACCATTGCTGCAGAGAGTGAAGGACTTGGGGTTTGCTACCTGGGAACGACAACCTATATGGCAGCGAAAATCATTGATATACTGAAACTTCCCAAAGGTGTTGTTCCAATAACGACTCTGACAGTTGGCTGGCCAGATGAGTGCCCTGAGCAGATTGACCGCTTACCATTAAGTGCGGTTATTCATCATGAAACTTATACCGATTACTCCAGCGAAGCGATTAGGAAAAATTATTCGATAAAGGAAAATCGACCAGACAACAGGAATTTCGTGACCGAAAATAGCAAAGAAACATTGGCACAGGTATTTACAGATGTCAGGTATAAAAAAAGCGATAACATTGCATTTTCAAAAATGCTTATAGAAGTTTTGAATGATCAAGGTTTTATGAATCAGTAATTTCGGATTATAGGAAATATTTTGGATTGGTGGCCAATATGCTGATTCAATTGTATATATTTGTTCTATGATAGGACGTTCCATCAATTTTGGGGTTTTGTTTAATTATTTTAATCATATCGGATGCCTGGATATTACTTGTTAAGATCGGTGACATGGATTGTCAGTAAAATGCCGCTGCGTTTGCTCTATTTCTTTTCTGATCTAATGTATTACCCTATTTATTATATTTTCCGTTATCGAAGGCGTGTTGTTGCGCAAAATCTGTTCAATTCATTCCCCGAAAAGTCAAAGGCTGAACTTGAGGTTATTGCCAAAAAATTTTATCACCACCTTTGTGATCTATTTATTGAGATGTTGTATTTCGACCGGATGTCTGTTGAATTTGGAAAGAAATGTGTGAAATACAAGAACCTTGAATTGCCAAACAGCTATCTTGATAGTGGGAGGAACGTAATTTGCCTTCTTGGGCATTACAACAACTGGGAATGGTTTTCGCTATGGACTTTATATACAAACTACAAATTTTACCCGGTTTACAAGAAGTTGAGAAGTGGTTCTTTTGATCGCTTTTATTATAATTTGAGGTGTAGGTTTGGTGCGATACCGCTCGAACGTTCTGATACTTTTAAGCAAATGTACAGTGATCACCAGCAAAAGATTCCTACGGGTACTGCTTTTTTATTCGATCAGACACCAAGGGTTTCTGAACTCCATCATTGGGTTGAATTCCTGAACCAGGACACCCCTGTTATTCTTGGCCCCGAAAAAGTGGCTCAAAAACTTAACTCAGTCGTCTTTTTTCTGCATTCGAGAAAAATTACACGTGGGTCTTATGAGATTGAAATTCAATTAATTACTGATCAAGCCAAGAACTGCCCGAAATTCGAAATTATTGACAAGGGGATGAAACTTCTTGAGAATCAGATTAAGGAACAACCAGAATTTTGGTTATGGACGCACAAACGATGGAAACATTCGCGTACAATTGATGAGACATCAAATCTAACATAAAAAGGGCTTAATTGGTATAATAAACACTGACTATCATTGAATCAATTAGTTGTGTTATATGAGTTAGTATGGGTAATAAAATTAAATATGAAGTTGCCCCTGAATACAGGGATTTAGAATCATGGGTCCGTCAATTGCATTCCAATTTTCCCCATTCGGGAGAATCGATTTTTAAGTACAGGAACGAAGTTAAAGTTTTTACAGTCGGGGATTACGAACTTAATGTAAAGGCCTTCAAAATTCCCAACCTGATCAATCGGTTCGTATATATCTATATCAGGGGCTCAAAGGCTGCCCGTTCTTACCGGTATGCCCGGAAGTTTCTTGCGCTAGGCATTGCGACTCCTGCGGCAGTAGGTTATGTCGAATGTACAATAAATGGATTATTGAGGGAAAGTTATTATATATCAGTTCATTATAAAAATGAGTTTACCCTTCGCGAAGTCTTGAATTATCAGGTAGCCGATCACGATACGATCCTTCGCGATTGGGTCAGGTTTACCTACGAAAAGTTGCACCAGAACAATATTTTCCACCTCGACTATTCACCAGGAAATACTTTGATCCGAAAAATTGACAATAAATTTGATTTTCAGATAGTTGACCTGAACAGGATGAGTTTTGGCGATATTAGTTTCGAAAAAGGATTGTTTAATTTCCGTCAACTTTATACCGACAGGCAAACCCTTGAACTGCTTGCTACTACCTATGCCAATTTATGCAATAAAGACGCTGGAAAAGCCGTAAAAGTGCTTATTGCGTTTGACAAAAGAAATAGGGAAACCCGCGACCGGCAGGACAGGATAAAGGAATTTTTCAGGTCAATTCTCAGATTCGGTCGCGACGAAGAATAAACTTTTTCAAATAATACAGTATCGGATTTTTGTATTTCAGGTGTTTCCAAGGACGACTACTATGAGGTTTGTGTACTACCGGAAGGTTTTTTACAACATAGTTACTAAAACCAAGTTGCCGCGATTTTCTTGAGATATATACATCAAACCAATCCATTTTAAGCGGTAAATCATTGAAATCGAATTGCTCCAATAATCGCAATGAAATAATGGTACAACAAAAACTCACGGTTTTTGCCGAAGCAAAAATCGATGGTTTGTCGATCGCTGTTGCATAGGTATATGGGAAATTAATCTCTCCATGCTCATCTACTGTTACAGAACCTACCAATCCTGCGTCGGGCAATTCATCGGCCAGTTTGGTCAAACCAAGGATCGTTTCATTTTCTGCAAATACATCCGACTCAACAATTGCAAGGTGGGAGTTGTTTTCAATGGCAATCTTCTGGGCAACCAAAAGGGTTGTCCTATAGTTGGGCGATGATTTTTCAGTGTGTTTTTCGAGCCCAATAACCTTGTATCCATACTTTATGGCGTTTTCCTCAAGCCATCGTCTGGTCTCTTTTGAGCTGAAATCATCAAAAATAAAATAAGGAATCTCTTGATTATTGCCTCTTAACAAACTTATGATAGCCCGGGTCGTCTTCAATGAATCTTTAACCGGGGTTATTAGGGTTGGATTTTTCACTAAAAAGGATGATAGTTGTATATATGTTTATCGGTTTCTATGAGTTTGCTGAAGAGGCCTGAGTTGTTTTTTTCACTTTTGGAGATAGTAGATTGTATTTAACAAGTGAATTGAAAACATCTGCAGGCTTTACCATTTCCATGCATTTTGGTGTATCATAAATACATGGTTTTTTCCCAAAGACGGAGCATGGACGGCACTTAAGTGAACTAGCTGATGTCTGTAGATGATATTCAGTTGGTTGTCCCAACGCAGAAAAACCAAATGCAGGGTGTGTACCACCCCAAATTGAAACAGTTGGAATTCCGGATAAGGCTGCAAGGTGCATATTCGACGAATCCATAGATATCATTAAATCCAGGTTTCGGATAAGCGCCAACTCTTCCGACAATTGCAATTTGCCGGCAACAAGATGGACATTCGGAAAAAATTGTTTGAATTCGATCAATGAACCTATCTCCTGTTCCCCTCCACCAAAAAGATAAAATTCAACTTTGTATCCTGCATTGATCAGTTGAACCAATATCCTGAGGTTTTTAATACCCCAAATTTTGGGTTTAAGCTTGGCAAAGGGTGCCAGGCCAATTTTTACGCTTGAAGGGTCAGCTTGATTTTTGCCAAGATATTCTAAAGCCTTTTGACACGCCTCTTCAGTTAATTTCAGATAAGGTGCTTTCCCGATTTGTCCTTTAAAACCTGCATTCAGAAAAGTGTCAAGATAACGCTCGGTAGTGTGCTTCAGTGCCCTGATGTATTTCGATTTTAAAAGGAATCTCTTCTCTTTCCTTCCCTTATCTATTGAAAAACAGGGTGTTCCTGAAATTCTGAAAAGGAAAGAAATAATCCTGGTTCTTATAACCCCGTGTAAATCAACGAATTTTTCAAACGGGCCTTCTTTTTTAAGATCATAGTAAAGCTTGATAAGCCCGGATAATCCTTTGTGTCGCCCATTTAGTTCGGGATAAAAAAGAATGAGTCGCGGGATGTCGAAAAAAAACGGAGCAAAGAATTTCCGCGTAACTAGTGTTATTTCCAGATCGGGATTGGCATCCAGGACACCCTTGATCGCAGGAACTGTCAACGAAACATCACCCATTGCTGATAAACGGACGGCTAGTATCTTTTTCATTGATTGTTGTGATAATATATTGATATATAAGGTATTACTTGTACTCTTCGTAACTTTTCTCTTCGGTAAGGTTCGATCCTGTGAGTTCGTTGATCCTTCGCTTGACATCCGACCGCTTGTCGTTGGTATAATAGACAGCTCTGGCTGTTTGGATAAAATCATCCGAAAAATCTTTGGCACGTTCAAGGTCACGGATATGGTCTTCAATATCCCACAATTGGTTGTTAATGTCCAATAATTCAAGGTATAACGGATGTTTCTTTTCGATGATGCCAGCCACTGCGTTGTTCAGGACTTCAAATTCTTTATGGAGGTTTTCCAGTTTACGGGCATCCTTGATCCTTTCAGATTTAATCTCGACAATTGTTAATTTATCGACTATCTCCCCGTTCGAAACTTCAATTTTCATATGTGATATTTTCAAAAAATTTCAACAAAGGTAAACTTTTGATTGTTAGGCAACCAAACTTTAATCTTAAAGTACAAATTTAGCCAATATTTTTTTTGATTTTTTGGAATTTTGTCCACTAAACATTACTTTTATCCGCTCCCAAAAACTAAAGTTAGAATATTGAAAAAAATGGCTTACAAAGACCAAAACATAGCCGAAGTGGATACGGAAACAAAGATTCCAAAAGTCTTTATTTCGTATAACCATAAAGATCAGGTGGTTGCCCTAAAGATCAAAGAAAGGTTGGAAAAGGCTGGTATTGAAGTGATTATTGATATTGAGGCCATGGCAACCGGACAGAATATTGCTGAGTTTATCAAGAAATGTATCCAAGAGTCGGGCATCACCCTTTCGCTAATTTCGGCCAACAGTTTGATGAGTGCCTGGGTGGCGATGGAAACCATCTGGAGCCGTTATGATGTGACTTTGCGGGGAAGGTATTTTATGCCCTGCAATATTGATGATTATTCATTTTTAGATTTATCTTTTGTTTCCAAAGCGCATGAATTTTTAAAAGAAGAGATAAAAAAAATCGATAATGAGATAATACATAGAAGGCAAAATGGAATTGGAATAGAAGATATTCAAGATGATCTCACTCGGTTAAGCAGGTTAATATCGGAGTTACCATCTATTGTGGGAGAACTCAAAAAATCCTTTTGTGTGAATTTGAATGATGAAAATTTTGAACATGGAATCCTAAAAGTGATCGGTGACATAAAGAAAGCTCTAATTATCAATACATTAACCGAACCTGTTGAAACTAAGGCCAAATTACCAACTGAACGACATGGAAAAAAGCAACCTCAAAAAACTGAACAACAAGGTAAATTAGATGTTGCCGATGAGATAAAAAGGGGCAACATCTTGTATAAAATTGCGGATACGATGCAATTGAATATAACAGAAAGGTGTGAAATACGGATTGCTAAAAATACAATCCCGTTGATTGAATTAAGTGATGGTTTAGAAGTAGATGGGGTAATAATTAAAGAAAATGTCAAGGTGAGCGATGATATGGAGGTAAAACTTATCCCATCCAGAAACAATGCCTTTAAGATTGTCAACATTACGAATCAGGAGCAATTATTAGATGATGATAGTTTTACGCAATGGATATTCGATGTCACCCCATTAATTACAGGCAATCAATTGCTTACGTTGGTTGTTTCAATTATTACAAGGAATATCCATAAAAAAGAAATTAAAAAGGATGTTGTTTTTGAACGGATAATTAATGTGGTTACATCAGAGGGTGAACTGAAACGATCTAATATAGACCACAAGGAACAAATTAAGCAATTAATACTGAAAGGAAATTTAGCAAGTGCTATTTCAGAGCTTTTGGAATATACTGAAATAAATGGCCAAACAGATTTGCATGACTTGTTGATAGGTCAATCTGCACGGTTTAACACAAATGAAAATGATAATTTTGCCGGATTGTTAAGTCCACAGGATTATCAACTGACAAGAAACAAAATTACGGTCGCAATTACTTCTATTTTGAATAGATACAGACAAAATCCAAATTCATCTGTTAATTTTACCGAAACAAAACCGTCGGTTGATCCAAATTTTGTTCATTCTTCATCGAACAGTAAGAAAAGAGGATGTGTACTATATTTTGCTATCGGTTCAATCTTATTAATAATTATAATTGCATTAAATATTTATATATTACCAATCCACCCAAAACCCGAAACTCACAAAGCTGAACCTTCAAAGGACAAATCCAAAATAGTAGAGCCACAAATAGTCAATATTAAGTTAATTGTAAGCTCAAAATATTCAAATGCACATATTTTTGTGGACGGTTTGCCTGCTCAATTAGTTGAGAATACAATGTCCGTTAAGACCATTCGTGTGGAGCTTAATAAAAATCATGTGTTCAAACTTGTTTCGGATAACGATTCATGCGAAACAGAAGCGATTTTTGTAACTACCGATAATCAAAAAATAACTAGTTGTGACTAAAAATTAATTAATTATGAAAGAACGCATTTCAATTTTGGTCATTTTAATATCATTGATAACAATAAATGTTTCAAATGCCCAAAAAACTACAATTTATGTTTGGGATTTCCTAAACAAAAAAGGCAAGCAGGACGATTACACAAAACGTATTACGAGGATCTTTGAGTCACATTTGCAAAAATACTCAGAAAAATATATAGTATTAGAGCGCAGAAATTTCTCCAAAAGTTTTGAAATGCAAAAATCGGAAAATGCGATTTTATCGTTAAATGACATAGCTCAATACAAATCAAAACTAAAAACAATAAAAGCCGATGCTGTGGTTCTTGGGGATATCATTAACGATAAAATTTCAAATATTTTTACCCTCTATATAAAATTCCAAATTATCGAAACAACTGAAATATTGGAAGATGAATACCAAAATATTCAAGGTGAGATATATTATGGTAATATTAAGTATTTACAGGACACTATCAAAAATTTTGTTTCTAAAATTATAAATGGTAAACTAATTGGCCATAAAACTTTTAGAGAAAATGTCATTTCTCCACTAGTTACCAAATTTGTACAAATTCCAATCAAATCTGCACAAATTCAAATCAAATCTGTACAAATTCCAATCAGATCTGTACAAATTCCAATCAAATATCTAAATAAATTCAAATTTGGAGTAAGGGCAGGCCTTAACCTTGCCAATCCGTTTGAAACAAAATTAGAAAACAGTAAGTCATTAAAGATGATCCCAGCCTATCATGTTGGTGGTATTGTTGCATATAGCCTTTCGAAAGCTTTTAGTTTGGAATCTGGTTTGTTGTTGAGCGGGAAAGGGGCAAAATTGGAAGAGGTTTATAACTCAGGTGCAATATGTAGCTCTACAATATCGCCACATTATCTCGAAATGCCCTTCAACCTCTTGTATTCATTTGATCTTAGAGATGCAAAATTGTGTTTGTTTGTAGGTGGGTATTTAGGGGTTGGCATTTCCGGTAAAATCAAATCCGAATCGGCCAATGATTATAACAGTATATTTGGCCTTATTAACGAATCTACAGACATTAGGTTTGGTACGTCAGCGGACAGCCATTTAAAACTGACCGATTTCGGTTGGAACATAGGTGGTGGTGTTGAAATTAAAATTTTTTTATTTAGAGCACAATACAATTTAGGTTTTTCTGGTATGGGCCTAAAAAATTTGGGTGCGAAGAATATCAAAAGTAGTGTTCTGGAGTTTTCGATTGGCTATATGCTTTTGAGAATATAACTGATCAACAACCTTTAATATTATGAATAACAACAAATTAATTGTCGGTTTAGTTTTAATTGCACTTGTTGCTTTTGCGATCAATGGTTGCAAACCAATAACGGAAGATAGGAAATTAATTACATTTAACCCGACTTTAGGCTATGGCAGGATGACCGACCAGGAGAACAATACTTATAAAACCATCAAGATTGGTTCACAAACCTGGATGGCAGAGAACCTGCGAGCCACCAAATACCGCAATGGCGACCCGATATCCAATGTGACCAATAATACCAATTGGGCAGCTTTGACAACCGGTGCTTATTGCTGGAACAACGACATTGCAGCCTATAAGGCTATTTACGGGGTATTGTACAATTGGCACGCTGTGGCCGATGGCCGAAACATAGCACCTGTTGGCTGGCACGTACCTACCGATGCGGAATGGACAACATTAATTGATTCTCTGGGTGGCCAAAGCGTTGCCATGAGTAAACTTAAAGAAGTAGGTACAGGTAATTGGGAAAGCCAATACAATGGTACTACCAATGAGAGCGGTTTCACTGCCCTTCCGGGTGGCAGCTACATCGATGATTTCGAAGGAATTGGCAAAAGCGGCAATTGGTGGAGCAGTTCGGCGAACGGTGGTAGCAATGCATGGTACTTGAACATCAGTACCAGTAGCCCCAATGCCAACCGTTCCCCGGGAAGTAAGCAGAGTGGATTTTCCGTTAGGTGCGTAATGGGCAATCCAGTAGCTCCAACTATTTCTTCCACTGTTGCTTCTGCCACAACTTCAACCTCAGCAACCAGTGGGGGCAAAATAACGAATGACGGCGGTTCTACGGTTACGGCACGTGGTGTATGCTGGTCAACCGACCAAAATCCCACCACAGCCAATTCAAAGACCATTGATGGTGCAGGGGTAGGTACATTTACAAGTAACTTAATAGGTTTGCTCCCCGGGACAACTTATTATGTAAAAGCTTATGCGACAAATAGTATGGGTACAACTTATGGCAATCAGATGACATTATCCATCACAGCAGTGATGGCGACCCTAACAACAACTGCTGCGACTGCAATTACTGCAGCCGCTGCCACGAGCGGCGGGGATATCACCACTGATGGTGGTTCCGCTGTCACTGCAAGGGGGGTCTGTTGGGCCACCTCCGAAAACCCCACAACGTCCAACTCGAAGACCAATGATGGCACAGGGGCAGGGACATTTACGAGCAACTTAACGGGTCTGCTCCCCGGTAAGACCTATTATGTAAAGGCTTATGCTACAAACAGTATCGGAACTGCATATGGCAACCAGGTGACGTTGACCACAACTGCAGTTATGGCGACCCTCACAACAACTGCTGCGACTGCCATCACTTCAGCCTCAGCCACATGCGGTGGGGATATCACAACAGATGGTGGTTCCGTTGTCACTTCAAGAGGTATCTGCTGGTCAATAGGTCAAAACCCCACCACGGCCAATTCAAAGACAATTGATGGTACAGGCGCAGGGTCATTTACAAGCAACTTAATAGGTTTGCTCCCCGGGACAACTTATTATGTAAAGGCTTATGCAACAAACAGTGTCGGAACCACTTATGGAAACCAGGTGACATTGATCACACCCGCGGTTATGGCGACCCTGTCCACGACTGCTGCATCTGCCGTTGCCACTACCACTGCAACAAGTGGAGGGACCATTACCACTGATGGCGGTGTCACGGTCACAGCAAGGGGAGTTTGCTGGTCTATAACCCAAAACCCCACAACATCCAATTCAAAGACTTCCGATGGCACAGGGACAGGGACTTTTACAAGTAGCCTTATCGGGTTGCTCCCCGGTACGACCTATTATGTAAAGGCTTATGCAACTAATAGTATCGGGACTTCTTATGGCAACCAGGAGATATTGACCACAACCGCAGTTATGGCGACACTCTCAACGACGGCCGCGACTGCCGTTGCCACTACCAATGCAACAAGCGGAGGAAACATCACTACTGATGGAGGTTCTGTGGTCACAGCCAGGGGAGTCTGTTGGTCCATAGGCCAAAACCCCACAATTTCCAACTCAAAGACAGTTGATGGTACAGGTACAGGGTCATTTTCCAGCACCTTAACAGGTTTGCTCCCTGGTACAACTTATTATGTAAAGGCTTATGCGACAAACAGTATAGGGACCACTTATGGCAACGAAATCACGTTGAAAACAACTGCCCCAAGTCAAGGTACTGTTACCGATATAGATGGCAATGTTTATCATTACATTACAATTGGAACACAGACCTGGATGGTAGAGAACCTCAAAACTACCCACTACCGGAACGGAGACCCGATACCCAATGTGACCGAAAATACAGTCTGGGCAGGTTTGGGCACGGGCGCCTATTGCTGGTACAACAACGATGCGGCTACTTATAAAGCAGGTTACGGCGCAATATATAATTGGTACGCAGTTGTTGATGACCGTAACATAGCCCCTTTTGGCTGGCATGTTCCCACCAATGCAGAATGGATAACATTGACAGATTATCTTGGTGGTGTATCCGAAGCCGGTGGCAAGCTCAAAGAAGCGGGCACGGCACATTGGTTAAGCCCAAATACAGGCGCAACCAACGCAAGTGGGTTTACTGGGTTACCGGGTGGCTACCGTAACATCAATGGGTCTTTCGACTGGATTGGCAAATACGGTTTTTGGTGGTCCTATTCGGAGTATCTCTCTAAAGATGCCTGGAGCAGGAGCGTGTACTGCTCTGACAGCAATGTGTACAGAGGGTTCGATAATTATTACGGTTTGTCTGTACGCTGTTTACGGGATTGAGTGTGCCAAGAAACACGGAACGGGTTTCTTGACGTTTTGTGTATGCTATTTTCAAGATGGTGGGCTGTAAATGTTTGCTTTATCGGTGAAGGAGCAGGTTAGGCTATGTAGTAAAGACTTGATTAGTCTTCCTATGTCTTTTGCCTGGATAATCAGGATCATCACCGGAATATCCATTTTGCCAACAGAAATGAGAATATACCCTATTGTCTTTTGCTGAAACCTTTAATAAAAAGAGAATTTTGCCAAAGCCTCAAGAGAACTTGATCCTTTTCCATTACGCCAAAAATTTAGGGGTGTCAATAAAGATGACCATTAACGAAAAAGATAACGGAGTTTCCAAAAAGTAAAAATGTAAAACGATATCAATCAATTAATTGTCTTATTTTCGAAAGCTTTAATATGAGTATGCTTTATTATTGACATCGGTTAATAGATAATATAGTTCACCTTCTCCGAAAATCGCGCGCACTTGCCTGGTCGGTGGGCATGATGATCACATCTGCAATATTTACATGCTGGGGCCGTGTTGCCATAAACAAAATGGCTTCTGCAATATCCTGGGCATACAATGGCGTCAACCCTTTATAGACATTTTCTGCCCTCTGCTGATCCCCCTTGAACCTGACAAGTGAAAATTCGGTGTCCACCATTCCAGGACTTATCGAACTTACCTTCACACCAAAAGGCAATAGTTCGATCCGCATGGTTTTGGTAATTGCCTGTACAGCATGTTTCGAAGCGCAATATGCAGCACCATTTGGATAAACTTCATGACCTGCAATCGATGAAAGGTTGATGATATGGCCGCTTTCCCGGGCTACCATAAGTGACGAAATTTTACGTGAAATGTACAGCAAACCCTTTACATTTGTGTCGATCATCCGTTCCCAATCATCCACGACACCCGTTTGAACCGGTTCAAGACCCACAGCAAGTCCTGCATTATTGACCAACAAATCTACCTTTACCCATTTTCCGGTAAGCGAATCCACTGCTTTTTCAACCTGATCCTGATCCCTTACATCAAAACACAAAGGTAAAACCTCTGAGCCTGTTTCAGTAATTATGCTATCAGACAGATCGTTAAGCAGATTTTCTCTTCTGCCGGTAACAATCAGGTCATAACCGTTGGATGCAAGAAGGAGTGATGTGGCTTTTCCGATACCTGATGTTGCACCTGTAACCAATGCGATTTTTTTCATGCTTGAATTATTAATCCGCTAAAATAAAAAAAAACGGACACTTCATAGAAGTAAATATCGCGGTCGTTAAATATAAACTATTAATTTTGCCTTGTATTTATAAATACTGTATAAAATGACTGAAACAGAAACAGAAGTTTTCACAATTGACCAGGTTCCGGAACCAACCGATTTGCGAAATGTAATTTATTCAATGGTCGCAATGCCCCATTTGTCACCTGTTAATTTGTTCAACGAATTTGCTTCATCAGCCATTGACCCTACCCAAGTAGGGAAGGAGGATTTGTTTGGAGCAGGTATTTTTCATATCGATGATAGTAATGTTGGATTTACCCAAACCATTTATTCCGACCACCGAAGGTTGGCTGTTGACCCTTTTGTAGCAGCTCAGATTATTGTTGCAAAAGCAGTTAGAAGGTTGATCTGTTACGGTGCTGAACCTGTTTCGATGAGTGCGTTTCTCAACAATGTCGAGTTTGCCAGCCCGATTGCGGAAGAGATGGTGATGGCCGCACGGTTGGGTCTTGAGGCCGCTTCTGCCGTTTTTAACCTACAATTCTCGAACCGGAAAATATTCTATGATTATTCCGAACATGATGGTGTTCTGCCACCTACCCTAATTGTAAGTCTTGTTGGAAAACTCAAGGACCGCGATCATATCCTTACTCCGAAATTCAAGAGAAAAGGCCATAATATCCTCCTGATTGGCAGGTCATTCAACGATATCAACGCATCAGAATACCTTGACCATTTTCACGAAATAAAGGAATGGCCTTTAATGCACTTTAACCTTGGTTTTGAAAATAAACTAATGGGTGCCATGAAGGAACTCATAAAAAGAGATTTGGTTGCTTCTGCAAGTCCTGTCGGGTTGGGTGGTCTGTTTTTTACACTTTTGCGTGATGCTATGCCCAATGAACTTGGTTTTGATATCACGACTGATGCTGAAATCAGGACCGATGCTTTTCTTTTTGGGGAAGGGATGGGACGTATTGTTGTAACAGTTACCGAAGATAAAGAAAATGAATTTGTCGATTTTTTATATGACCTGAATATTCCGGTGATGACTTTGGGCCACATTACAAAAGGTGAAATCAGGATCGATGATCAGTCGCTGGGATTTGTTGACAAAGGTATTGTCGGCTAATTCATTGATAATTAAATTATGACAATTGTAAAACCTTATAGTGGTTCCACAAAGGGAAAGAAACAACAGGTGGCAGAAATGTTTGACAACATCGCCCCAAAATATGATTTTTTAAACCATTTTCTCTCCTTTGGAATCGATAAAATCTGGAGAAGAAAGGCAATAAAATTATTGATGAAACATTCCCCGAAAGTGATCCTGGATGTCGCTACAGGAACGGGGGACTTTGCAATTGCATCGTTAAAAACTGGGGCTCAAAAGGTAGTCGGTATTGATATCTCGGCGGAAATGCTTGCCGTTGGAAAGGATAAGATTGAAAAAATGGGTCTTTCAGAGTATATATCCCTTCAAAAAGGCGACTCGGAAGAGCTCGTTTTCCCTGATAATTCATTCGATGCAGTGACTGTCGCGTTTGGAATCCGTAATTTTGAGAACCTTTCCGCAGGTCTGGATGAAATTAACCGTGTCCTTAAGACGGATGGGGTTGTTTGTATTCTTGAATTCTCCAAACCCAGGTATTTCCCGGTTAAACAGGTTTACAGTTTTTACTCTTTTTACATTCTACCTTTTCTGGGCCGCATATTCTCAAAGGACAACTCTGCCTATCGCTATCTGCCCGAATCGGTTGAAAATTTCCCTGATGGGGAAGAATTGCTGAATTTATTGAAAGATAGCAATTTCGTTCAGGTAAGGCAATACCGGCAAACCTTTGGTGTTGCTACTATTTATATTGGTATAAAGCCTTCGTTTTCTTAGGTTTTAGTTGGAACGGTCGATAGTGATTTTATATCAATTTGAACTCCAGTGCCTTTAATTTGTAATGTATTGATTAATAATTAGATATGACTTTTTAAACTGGGTAATGTTGAAATTTATTAATTCAGGTTATATTTTTATTCTGATTACACTTTTTTTTGGATCATATTGCGCCAATGGTCAATTAAAAGGTGTGAACAATCTTACCCATTTTGATGATCGTAAATTGCATTTTGGCTTTTATCTTGGGCTGAATACAATGGATTACCGAACCACCAACTATAATAATGTATTGGATAATCCTGTATTTGCAGACAATCCCACTGGATTGAAGGAAAAAGCACTTACTTATTATGGTAATCAACAGAGTTTTGCAGCAGAGGTTTATTCCATTGCTCCTGGATTTACAGTAGGTGGTGTGATCAATTACAGACTTACCCGTGACCTTGATTTACGTTTTACCCCCGGGATGTCGCTTGGTAACAGGAGCTTTAAATATTTTATTCCGATTAATCCCGAAGTTTATAACCAAAGCACTGGTCTCGATGAAATTACCTATCTTTCAACACCGTCATCTTATGTTGATATTCCATTCGGGATAAGGTATAAAGGCTTCCGGCATAACAATGTACGTCCATACATTTATTTGGGTGCAGCTTACAGGTATGACCTTGAGAACAAAAGAATTTCAGAGAGTGTTGTTCACCTGAACAAAGGGGGGCAATATGCTGAACTTGGCCTGGGGCTTGATTCGTATCTTGAATACTTTCGGTTCACCATGGAGTTCCGCTTTTCTTATGGTTTGAACAATCTGATCAGGCATGATTCTGATATGACCAAACCTGTCCCCTATTACGGTTTTATTTTTAAGGAATTGAATTCCAATGTTTTCACCTTGTTGTTTTATTTTGAAT
The DNA here is from genome assembly GCA_037128295.1 of Mariniphaga sp. Lineage (GTDB taxonomy): Bacteria > Bacteroidota > Bacteroidia > Bacteroidales > Prolixibacteraceae > JAAFHB01. The sequence goes on along the minus strand of JBAXWR010000011.1, from coordinate 9,915 downwards.
AATCTTATTGATGTTAAAAGAGCTGAATATTGCCGTGTCCCCTGTGCAGGCCTACGAAATGACAAAGCTGAAGATGGCAGTTTCTGAAAGCCTGAAAATTGAGGTGGCACGAATCAAGGAAATTGTAGTAAAACGACGTTCGATCGATGCCAGAAATTCAAATATTCGTTTCAATCTTGGCCTTGACGTATATATCGATGAACAAATTCCCGTAGTGGAAAAGACGTTTTTTTCCTATCCTGATGTCTCAAAAGGATCACGGGTTATTATTGTAGGAGCTGGTCCTGCAGGATTGTTTGCTGCACTCCGTTTGATCGAACTTGGTTACAAACCTGTGATATTTGAACGTGGGAAACCTGTCGGCGAACGGAAACGGGATATTGCTGCAATTCATAGCCAACATATCATCGATCCTGATTCAAATTATGGTTTTGGAGAAGGGGGTGCAGGGACCTTCTCGGATGGAAAACTTTGTACCAGGTCGAAGAAGCGGGGAGATGTCAGAAAAGTTCTTGAAGTGCTGAATTTTCATGGGGCGCAGGACGATATTCTGATCGATGCCCACCCACATATCGGAACAAATGTACTCCCCCGTGTTATTGTCGCCATTCGAAATAGTATTTTGAACGCAGGAGGGGAAATCCACTTTAAAACAAGGATTATCAATCTGATTGTTAGTGATCTGGAAGTTAATGGTGTTGTACTGGCCGATGGTTCGACGGCAGAAGGAATTGCTGTAATATTGGCTACCGGCCATTCTGCGAGGGATATTTACAGGATTCTTGATGACAGGAAAATACAGCTCGAAGCCAAACCCTTTGCAGTAGGGGTAAGGGTCGAACATCCGCAAGAACTGATCGACAGGATTCAATATCACGGGACAAAAAGAGGGATTCATTTGCCAGCTGCATCCTATACTTTTGTTGAACAGGTTCAGGATCGTGGCGTTTATTCTTTTTGTATGTGCCCGGGTGGAATCATCGTCCCGGCAGCCACTGCCCCTGGAGAACTTGTCGTGAACGGGATGTCTCCTTCGGACCGGGGTGGGCGTTTTGGCAATTCAGGGATTGTCGTTGAAATACGCCCCGAAGATTTAGTTAGTAATTATCAAAAATACAAAGAGTTAGCTGGTATGATATTTCAGGAGGAACTCGAAAGGTCTAGTTTTAGGATGGCAGGAAACACCCAGTTTGCTCCTGCACAACGTCTTGTTGATTTCGTAAATAGCCGCAAAAGTGCCAATCTGCCGGAGTCTTCCTATAGGCCCGGACTGATCCCATCGACACTTCATGAGTGGCTTCCGCGTTTGGTGGGTACATCATTGCAGCAAGGGTTTACGCTGATTGGCCGAAAAACCAAAGGATTTTTGACCAATGAAGCAGTCGTGCTTGGCGTCGAAACGCGGACCTCTTCTCCTGTCAGGATTCCAAGAGACCCGCAAACCCTTGAACATGTGCAGGTCAGACGGCTTTTCCCTTGTGGTGAGGGTTCGGGATATGCAGGTGGAATTATGTCGTCTGCCGTTGATGGTGAACGTGTTGCCGAGATGGTAGCTAACCTTTACAAATAATTCTCCTTCTGAATTCCGAACAAATGACCGAGGTGGCAATCGCTACGTTCAATGATTCAGATGTTGCATTACCCTCTGGAAATGAGGGTATGACAATTTTTCTGGAGACAAATTCAGAAACTTGGATTGAAATGCCCTGCCCCTCGTTTCCCATAACAACGATACCATTAGTGTCCAATTCGTTTCGATAAATATTTTCGCCTTCCAGGAAAGTTCCATAAACTGGTAATCCCAGTTTCCTGGCATTTCGCAGAAAATCCGGCAAAAAAAATGAATGAACCTTGACACGTGCGAGTGCACCCATGGTTGCCTGAACTGTTTTAGGGTTATACAAATCGGCGCTATCATGTGAACACACAACATTCTTGATTCCAAACCAATCAGCTAGTCTTACAATGGTACCAAGATTCCCCGGATCCTGGACTGCGTCCAAAACAATCGTTAAACCGTTCTTGATTTCATCCCAGTCAATGATTAAATCAGGGATTTTAAAAATTCCAAAAATTTCGGGAATGGTCTTTAGAAAACTGATTTTTGCAAGTTCCTCCTTTTCAACGGTTTCAAATTGAATATTTGATTTGAAACTTATTAAATCAGAAGATATTGGCACTGTGGCATACAATTCATGGATTTCAATATCTGATCGTAGCAGGTCAAATACGAGTTTTTTACCTTCAGCAACAAACAAACCTGTAGCCAACCTATTCTTTTTGAGGTCAAGCGATCTGACCAGCTTTATTTTATTTTTTGACAGCACCTTAGGAATGGATTTTATACCTTCCAAAAATAATTCAATTTTAATTAGTAAGGTTAATTATCTTTGCTTAGGATTTATTAACAGAAAAGATTTTGGCATTTCCACTTAAATATGGCTTTAGATTGGTAACGGTTGCGATTTTGGCACTGTTTGTTTCCTCCTGTCGGGTTATGAAATACGTTCCTGACAACCAATATCTTTTGACTAAATCTAAAATTTCTGTTGATAATAAATCAATTAACCGGATCGAGTTAAAATCTTACCTCAAGCAGAGAGAAAACACAAAGATCCTTGGCTTTTGGCGGTTCCATCTTGGGCTTTATAACCTTTCAAATAAAGACCGTGACAATGGGATATTGAAAAGAATAGGTGAGGCACCTGTGATCTACAACAGTTATCTAGCCGATAAGTCAATGGAGGAGTTCATACGATATATGCGCAATAAAGGCTATTACAATGCAAATGTCACTGATACAATTATATACAAGAAACGTAAAGTTGAGGTTTATTATAAAATAATCTCAAATACACCCCATCTGATCAAATCGTTCGAAACCGTGATTCTCGACAATTCACTAAAAAATTTGAACAAAGCGGATACCTCAAAATCCTTGATCAAATACAATGGCCGATTCGATACGGATGTTCTGGCAGAAGAAAGCAGAAGGATTCTTAACGGTTTTCAAAACAATGGGTTCTATAAGACCAATAAAAATGAGATTTACTTTGAAGCTGATACAACAAAAACCCCCAAAAGTGTCAATCTTAAACTTTTTGTCGAGAAGCAAAATATATCGGATGATCCAACCTTGCTTAAACAGAAGGACCATCAGAAATATACCTTCCGCAACTTTTATTTTTATACCGATTTTGAAGCGCAGAAGCAACTTTTCAGTGAAGTCAAGGTGGCAATTACTCCTAATATTTCGGATACTGTAAAGATTGGCAACCAGTATTTTATTTCAAGTACCAAAATACGTTATAATCCTGAATTATTGATTAATATGAACCATATTAACGATAATGGTTACTATAGTGTTGATCTTGTCGAACGGACTTACAACGACTTGTTTTCGTTACGACTGTTTAAATTGATCAATATCCGGTTTGTAGAGACAAATAAGACCGATTCGCTGGGTAATCCAACCCTCGATTGCATCATTCAACTAACACCTTCAGTACGCCAGGCCTACTCTATTTCATTTGAAGGGACAAATTCTTTGGGAAATTTCGGGGTTGCAGGTAATTTGGGCTATCAACATAAAAATATTTTCAAAGGAGGTGAGTTGCTGGATGTTGTTTTATTGGGGGCTACGGAAAGGCAATTTTATGGTCAGGGGGATTCTGCAACTACATTTAACTCACTGGAATCTGGAATAGAATCTAAGATTACCCTCCCTAAGTTTCTTGCTCCGATAAAAACGAAAAGCCTCTTTCGCTTTTCAACACCACAAACTTTAATGAACCTTTCGTACAATTATCAGCGCCGCCCTGATTATACGCGGACAATATTGAGGGCTAGTTTGGGATATCAATGGAAATCGTCTGATTATACCACCCACAGGTTTAACCTGATCGACCTTAACATGGTAAAGATGTTTTCTTATGATTCGGCCTTTGTTTCGAGAATTGAAAATCTTTACATTAAAAGTTCCTACACTGACCACTCCATATCTGCATGGAACTATAGTTATACCAGAAATACCCAAAATTTACAAAAACGGTCGAGTTACAGTTATTTATGGGCCTCGTTTGAAACTGCCGGAACACTTCTTAATGGGATGAGTAGATTGTTTGACAGAAAACTTCATTCTATTGATACCACTACCGTAAATAGATACCATTTTCTTGGTACACCCTTTGCGCAATACATTAAGACTGACCTCGAATACCGGAGGGGATTCCTGATAGATAAATTTAATACTGTCGTATTCAGGACCTATATGGGTATTGCTGTGCCATTTGGAAATTCGGACCAGATTCCATTTGAGCGGAAATATTTTACTGGTGGTGCAAATGGGATCAGGGCATGGCCGGTTCGGACATTAGGCCCTGGTTCCTACAAGGCAAATCCCAATGAATTCCCCAACCAATCAGGCGATATTAAATTGGAGGCCAATGCCGAATATCGTTTTGCAATGATCGGGCCTTTTGAAGGGGCCATCTTTATCGATCTGGGAAATATCTGGTCCCTGAAAGACAACAGGCCTGGCACGGAATTTTCGTTTTCGGGGTTCTATAAAGAATTGGCAGTTGGAACAGGGGTAGGCCTAAGGTATGATTTTTCATTTGTGATCCTTAGGGTGGACCTGGGAATGAGACTTCATGATCCGTCATTGAACTCCGGATCCCGCTGGATCCCGGCAAATCAGATTCTTACAAAGAATAATCTTAACGTGGCTTTTGCGATTGGATATCCTTTTTAAAAATGGTTCTCCAATTATTGGATTTTGTTAATAAAACCGTCAACAATTATTAAAATGGAAACTAAATGGATTCGCGGACTGTTCAGTTTTTCCAGAAAGGAGCGTAACGGAATAATAGCATTGCTTTTTATCATCTTGATCCTAATCGCATTTGGGAAATTGATGCCTCTTCTTTTCACATCTGAAAAAACCGATTTTTCGAAATGGGAAGCTGAAGTGGACAGCTTTTTCGCAAAAACAAAAATAAATAGCACCACAGATTTACCGGTCTCCCTTTCCTCTTTCGATCCGAACGATGTCGATTCAATCGGTCTGGCAAAAATGGGAGTACCTTTAAAAGTGGCCTCGAATTGGCTAAAATACCTACAGAAAGGGGGAAGGTTTAGAAATAAGGAGGACGTAAAAAAAATATTTGGAATGTCTACGCAATTGTTTGAACGTCTTGACAATTTCATGGTAGTCAAACCAATAAATATCCTTCCTGTAAAAGTTAAGGATAACATTATAGTCGATCGGTCACATGAAAGCCTCGTACTGGACACTTTCAAACAAAGGAATTTCGTAAAACCGGTTGAGAAACCCGTCAGCCTTGTGGAATTGAACAGTGCAGATTCTATTAACCTGCTTGAAATCAAAGGTATTGGTCCTGTTTTCGCCTCCCGTATTATCCGTTTTAGAAATCTGCTGGGTGGATATTGTTCCGTAAGTCAGTTAAAAGAAATATATGGGATGAAACCTGAGAATTTTGAAACTGTTTCACCTTGTTTTACAGTCGATCAGACAGCCATAAAAACTTTCAACATCAATTTTTCAACGGTGCAGGAGCTGGGCAGGCATCCTTATATTGGGTTTAAAACAGCAAGGCGAATTTTAAAATTGCGTGATCAAAAGGGAAAGTTTTATTCTACCAATGACCTTACAACCGTGGTTTCTTCTGATACCTTACTGAAATTATCCCCATACCTGAGATTTAGTCAATAATTATGCAGTCTGAATTATTTTTTTGTTCGTAGTTTGATAATAAGATAAAATTCATAAATTTGCGCTCCGAAATAATAGAAAATTAAATAAAGTAAATACAGAATTTTATGATTGTTATTCCAATTAAAGACGGCGAAAACATTGAACGTGCATTGAAACGTTTCAAAAGAAAAATCGAAAAAACAGGGGTTGTAAAGGAGCTACGCAACCGTCAGGCCTTCGAAAAACCATCAATAACACGCCGGACTGAGATTAAAAAGGCGATCTATATCGAAGATTTACAGCGCTCAGAAGAATAATTCAGTCTGAATAAAATAATTTGGGAGAATTTGTTTTAATTTCGTATATTGATACGAAATTCATTCATACCTGAAATGTTGAATCCGGAGCTTTTTCTTAGTTATCTCAAATACGAAAAGCGGTATTCCGAACATACCATCATCGCTTATTCCAACGACCTCGACCAATTTATTCATTTTGGAAAAGAATTGGACGAGGCTTTTTGTGTCGAAGGAACAAATTACCACCTGATTCGTCAATGGATTATTTCTATGATGGACGGAGGAGTTTGTTCCAGAAGCGTAAACAGGAAGATTTCAACCTTAAAATCGTTCTATAAGTTTTTAATGCGCGAAGGGACGATTGAGAATAATCCGATGGAAAAGGTTGTGTTACCAAAGATAGGAAAGAAATTGCCTGTTTTTGTTCTGGAAAAGGAGATCAACAGGTTGCTAGACGGTGGGTTCTTTACTGACGATTTTGAGGGTAAGCGGGATAAAGCGGTTTTGAGCCTTTTCTATGGCACTGGAATCAGGTTATCCGAATTGGTTGGCATCAGATTTTCTGACCTTGACCTTCACGAAAAGATGGTCAAAGTTACCGGAAAACGGAATAAAGAACGTTTGGTTCCTTTTCCCACGGAAATTGCAACAGTCCTGAATGAATACATTAATATACGCAACGAACTTTTCCCCCATTCTGGAAATTTAATTTTTCTCACCGACAAGGGAGATCCGGTTTACAATAAATTAATATACCGGATTGTTAAAAGGGAATTATCTTTAATTACTACAATTGATAAAAAAAGCCCTCATATTCTCCGGCATAGTTATGCGACACACTTGCTGAATAGGGGAGCCGATCTGAATGCAATAAAGGAGTTGTTGGGGCATGCCAATCTTGCGGCAACGCAGGTTTATACGCATACCTCGTTCGAAAAACTAAAATTAGTTTACAAACAGGCTCATCCAAGAGCTTAAATTAAAGGAGGAAAAATTATGGACGTAAAAGTACAAAGTGTTCATTTCAAAGCCGACCAGAAACTGATCGACTTTTGCGAAAAGCGAATCAATAAACTTGAGCTTTTTTTCGAAGGTATTATTGGATCTGAATTAATACTTAAACTTGAAAAAGACGAAGACCAGGAGAATAAAGTTGCTGAGATTAAACTTTCAGTGCCATCGAATGAATATCTTTTCGCTAAAAAACAGGCGAAAACCTTCGAGGAAGCTGTTGATACGGCAGTGGATGCCCTTCGTAAACAGTTAGATAAATACAAAATGAAAGTCAAATCCAAATAAATTTTAAAAAAGTTGTTTATTAGGCAATTTGAAAGAAAAATAGTTTAAATTTGCAGACCATTTTTGAGGCACGATTCTTTAAAATGGTCTGTTCTTTTAAGTAGTGTTAATTAAGAAAAATTACTGGGGAGATACCAAAGCGGCCAACTGGGGCAGACTGTAAATCTGCTGGCGAATGCCTTCGTAGGTTCGAATCCTGCTCTCCCCACTTTTTTTACCTTCAGAAACAAAATCATAAGCGGGAGTAGCTCAGTTGATAGAGCATTAGCCTTCCAAGCTGAGGGTCGCGGGTTTGAGTCCCGTCTCCCGCTCAAGTTCGCCAGTGTAGCTCAGGGGTAGAGCGCTTCCTTGGTAAGGAAGAGGTCATGAGTTCAATTCTCATCACCGGCTCAGATAAAAAGATGAATGTAATTATATTAAACGTAAAAAAAAATTGAATTATGGCTAAAGCACATTATGACAGGTCAAAACCTCACGTAAACATTGGGACCATCGGTCACGTTGACCATGGGAAAACAACCCTTACTTCTGCAATTACAATGGTATTGAATAAGAAAGGTCTTTGCGACATTAAATCTTTCGATTCTATTGATAACGCTCCTGAAGAAAAAGAACGTGGTATTACAATTAACACTGCCCACGTTGAGTACGCTACTCAGAATCGCCACTATGCTCACGTTGACTGTCCAGGACACGCTGACTACGTGAAGAACATGGTTACCGGTGCTGCCCAGATGGACGGCGCTATCATCGTTGTTGCTGCAACAGACGGTCCTATGCCTCAGACCCGCGAGCACATTCTGCTTGCACGTCAGGTAAACGTTCCCCGTTTGGTGGTTTTCATGAACAAAGTTGACATGGTTGAAGATCCTGAAATCCTTGAACTGGTTGAAATGGAAATTCGTGACCTTCTTTCCTTCTATGATTTTGATGGTGATAATACTCCTGTTATTCAAGGTTCTGCTCTAGGAGCATTGAATGGTGAACCACAATGGGAAGCCAAAGTTATGGATCTTATGGATGCAGTTGATACCTGGATTCCGATTCCTCCACGCGATGTTGACAAACCATTCCTTATGCCGGTTGAAGACGTTTTCTCGATCACTGGTCGTGGAACTGTTGCAACTGGACGTATCGAAACCGGGAAAATCCATACAGGCGACGAAATCGAAATTATCGGTCTTGGAGCTGAAGGTCGCAAAACAATCTGTACCGGAGTTGAAATGTTCCGCAAGATTCTTGATGACGGCCAGGCTGGTGACAACGTAGGTCTTCTCCTCCGTGGTGTTGACAAAAAAGAGATCAAACGTGGTCAGATCCTTGCCAAAGCAGGTTCTATTACTCCTCATACCACCTTTAAGGCTGAGGTTTATATCCTGAAAAAAGAAGAAGGTGGACGTCACACCCCATTCCATAACAAGTATCGTCCTCAGTTCTATATCCGTACATTGGACATCACCGGTGAAATCAACCTTCCTGAAGGAACTGAAATGGTAATGCCAGGTGACAACGTAACAATTACTGTTGAACTGATCTATCCAGTTGCTTTGAACCTTGGTCTCCGTTTTGCTATCCGCGAAGGTGGTCGTACAGTTGGTGCTGGTCAGGTAACTGAAATTTTGAAATAATCTGATTTAATTTTATAAAAGTAATGCAGTCCTGGGCTTTTGTTCGGGACTGCATTTACGGATAAACTCATAATAGGGAGTAGGGGTAAGTTCGATTCTTACTATCCGCCAATGTAAATTTTTGTAACGAATTTTGTCCCAATACAAATGAAATTAGATTATTTCACCGAATCTTACAATGAACTCGTACATAAGGTTTCATGGCCTACATGGAACGAGTTGCGTAATAGTGCTATAGTAGTAATGGTTGCTTCCTTTATAATCGCACTGTTGATCTTTTTCATAGATTCCTCTTTCAGGTCATTTATGAAATTAATTTACAGTTTTTTCTATTAATTATTTTCTGGAGGTCCGTGATGAGCGATAATCAACGTAAATGGTATGTTCTTCGAGCTATTGGAGGAAAAGAGAAGAAGGTCAAGGAATATATCGATAATGAAGTAGCGAGTTCAGGACTTCAGGAATTTGTATCCCAAGTCTTAATCCCTACGGAAAAGGTTTATCAGATCCGGAATGGTAAAAAAGTTGCAAAAGACCGTAATTTTTTTCCCGGTTACATTCTGGTCGAGGCTGCACTTGTGGGCGAGATTGCCCATATGCTTAGAAATGTACCCAATGTTATTGGTTTCTTAGGAGACACTAAGGGGGGCGATCCCGTCCCAATGCGTCAATCCGAAGTTAACCGTATTTTGGGAAAAGTTGATGAGCTACAGGAAAGCGGAGAAGAATTTGATACCCCATTCATAGAGGGCGAGACTGTAAAAGTGACTGATGGACCATTTAACGGTTTCAACGGAACCATTGAGGAAATCAATGTAGAGAAGAAGAAGCTTAAAGTTATGGTTAAAATTTTCGGTCGTAAAACACCCTTGGAACTTAGCTTTATGCAAGTAGAAAAGGAGTAAGTAAATTTTTTTAAAAAAAGTTATGGCTAAAGACATTGCTGGATTTATCAAGTTACAGATCAAAGGTG
>JBAXWR010000109.1:0-22941 GCA_037128295.1 Mariniphaga sp. | reverse complement strand
TGGAACACCTGCATCCAGATCTGCATCGCAGACCCGTGCAGCCAACTTCCCTGACACGGTGAAAATTTCGAGAGTAACATGGGCATTTTTGTCAATTTGCATATTAAATGTCGTTTCACCTAATGATGGATTCGGATATACACTAAGACTATTTTTTACCGGAGCAACTTCAATTAAACTTTCAAATGCCCCTGTTGCAGAGAACGCGGCACTGTCTAACGATAGGTTTGCATCTTTTAATCTTGAAACAGAAATGGCTATTGATCTGGGAATACTTGTTCCACAACTGTTACTTGCCGTAACATTCAGGTTACCAGATGTTGCAGTCCTGGAAAAACTGACCTGTACTGAATTGCCTGTTCCGTTAATAGTGGCTCCAAGACCTGAATAGTTCCAATTATAAGTAACATCTGAGACAAAGGGAACACTGAAGGTTACATTTGACTGACCCTGGCTTACCCTGGAAGAATAAACGGTAAACCTTCCAGGTTGACTGACTTGCTTATCCACTATTATATTTGTGTTTGTACTGGTTTTACACCCACTTCCATTTGTGATTGTGTATTGGATACTGGCCGTTCCTGCGGCTATTCCTTTAACAACCCCGCTAGTTGATACTGTTGCGATGGTTGGAGCTGAACTGCTCCAAACTCCTCCTGTAATTGTTTCGGTCAAAGTTGTGGTACTGCCTACACAAACCGATTTATTCCCTCCAATAGGAGCCGGAGTAGCGGGCATAGGATTTACTGAAACTGATGTTCCAATACTACTTGAGCACCCGCTTCCGTTTGTAACTGTATATAAGATAGTTGCTGTCCCGGATGTCAGGCTTGTAACAATTCCTGTGGTTGAAATCGTGGCAACCAAAGGTGTCAGACTGCTCCATGCACCTCCTGTAACAGCATCTGTCAAAGTTGTTGTGCTTCCAAGGCAAACAGACTTGTTTCCTAAAATCGGATCTGGAACAATAGGGGCCGGATTAACCAGGATAGACGCACTTCCTGTCATGAAATTCGGAACAAGGGTAGTGGCATCAGTTCCAATTGCAGTGTAGATTCCTGCTGCAGTTTGAAGTCCAAAGCTGATCGTTGTCCCCGTACCATTCACGATATAACCGGTTTTGGTTCCATTCAGGACCAGTTCGTAACTGACCCCATTCTGCGAACTGTTCAGGCCAATTTCCAGCCCTGTTCCACCTGCACAATAACTGCCACCGCCGATTACAACATAGGATGTAGGTTTTGGGGTCGGAACAGTATCACTCTTGAATTCAAAAGCCCCAATATCCGATTTAATCCCGGAAGGACGCGGTGATCCGGAAAAATCGAAATTGATATTTTTATCTGCATCTGCATGATCAATCAAAGGAGAACCTGCAAGCAATTTAAAATCTACAGGGGTCTGAAATGTGGTGGATACAAACTTTACAGAATCGGCATTGCGGGATAGATAGTTATTTTGAAGGGTAAAAATAAATCCTGGATCAGGGCGCATAATATACGAGTCCACCCCTTTTGCCCATGTATTCCCATTTTGATACAAATCAAAATTCCCGGGATTGATAATAACATTTGAAGCGATTACGTTTACATTACCTGTTACACTTGCAAAACGGATACCATCCGATTTTGGATTGACAATATTATTGTTCTCAATGTAAATGGATGAATCATTGTCACTTATATAAATACCATATTTCATCTGGGTTAAATCAGCCGGTAAATAGCTCTTGCCCGCATCCAAAATTATATTGTTGAAAATTCTTGTTCCACCAAGTCCATGACTTTCAATTCCATCCCCTTTGCCCTGGCTTATAAAATTATTGAAGCAATCACATTTTGTGCCGCCACCAATCATTATCCCCGACATCTGCGCATTAGCTTCTGCCTGGCTGTCAAATAAAATTGTATTGTTATATATCTTACAGTCTTTAGAAGCCGAACTAACCTGAATACCGTCCCAACCTGAATATTTCACTATATTGTTATAAACCCTTACGCCATCCAACAAACTTGGCATTAAAACCGTGTCCTTACCATTACAAAAGACTGTTTGCCCGTCATATTTGGTACTTCCGATATACATCCCTTCGTCAGCTACATTGGCAACATAATTGTCATGGATTATGGTGTTGTGCTGTGTAAAGTTGCCCCTTACAGAAGTTAAAGAGCAATCGGGATCAGTTTTTGCATATAGGCCGCCTATCTTACAATTTTCGATAGAAACATGGTCAATTTCAAAATCGGAACTTAATTCGCCAATTCCCAGACCTGAACCGTTGGCAACCCGCTTGACCTGAAATCCGTAAGTTTGAGAAGGATCTCCTGTTCCGGTAAGTTTAATGTACTGGCAATTTGCAATCGATATTCCGTAATAATGATCCGTATCGATAATAACCGGTCCCCCAGAATTGATCATCACCAGGGGCTTGCCAGGTGCCCCATGGAAGTTCTTGATCAATAGGTAGTTTTTGGCCCCTGAAACAAAAACAAGTGTATCTCCAGGCTTAATATTTTGATATGCAGCATCTAAACCATTTAGGTAGATTTTATCCGGTGTGATGATATGGCTCGTTTGGCCACCAACAGTCTTCACAAAAATCAATAAGAAAAGACAAAAACCAATTTCAACTTTTTTCAACATTTGAGCTATAATTATAAATATAAATTTTCTAAACGACACATAGAAAACTTATCAGGTCCAAATTTAAACCTGACAGTATAAGGACCTTTAGATAACTTAATAGCCTTAAACCTTAACTTTATCAAAGGGACAATTTGTTTATCGTTAATAAACAAATTATTACAACGAATAAAATTAGAATATGTTTCTATGAATTTGTTCTATTAACAATTATTTGTATTAATTAATTGTTAAGCCTATTTGTATTTTGAATTGCAGCCTGAATTTGGCTATTCCGTTTACAGGTTTAGGGATCGATAAGTGATTATGTAAATTGTCCTTCCTGGGACATTCGATTCTCAGGAAGGACATATTTTTTTGAAATGGATTACTTCAGATTGTAGTTCTCCCATTCGTTGCCAACAGAATTGCTCACGTTTATCTGAGGCGATTGTTCTTTATTATTGACGAGCACTGATTGTAAAGAAACATTTTCTTTGAGGTACTTTGAAAGTTCATTATAACTGATCTCACCTTTAGTCTCTTGCATCTTTTTCAACAGGTAATAGGTAAAAAACCCATGTTGCTTTTCTTTATAGGGTAAAGAAGACTGATTGCCGGAACTTGCGCTGAAAACAACCAATTTCCCATTTAATGGAATTTCCCTGGGTTGGATTTTTACGCCTCGTGCTGCCAGCAATCCTTGATTTCTAGCCCCTCCCGAAAAACAGGCATCAATAAAAACAGTGATTTTTTTTGAGGGGAATTCCGTTAACCTGGCATACATATCCTTCAATTTTATTCCATCCCTGGCATTTTTTCCATCCAGGTCCACAGGCATAATATAAGCTTCCTTGGTTGTTTCATCAGGCAATCCATGGCCTGCATAATAAACAAACACATCAGCGTTCCCTTGTGTGTTTTTGATGATCAGATTTAGCTTTGAAATACTTTGGTTAATTTGTCCTGTTGTTGCGTCCAATAAGAATATTATATTTTTCTCAGGTATTCCAAGGGTATTTATTGCATATTCTTTAAAGGCACAAGCATCATTGCGGGCAAAATCAACATTGATTTCAGAAGTCAGGTCAACCTGATGTGAACTATAATCCTCATTTCCGATCACTAATGCATAACGGTTTGGATTAATTTTTCCAGTTTGGGGAATCGTTTTATCCACATCCGATACTTTTTCGAACCTATAAATATTTGTTCTGGCGGTATTAACAACCGGTTGTTCCTTTAATGCATCGTTGGTCGTTTTGGCCGAAGCCTGATTTGTGTCGCCTAATTTTGCAAACACGTCAGGTGCATACGTCCTATTGGCACCCGATGATTGATCAATTAGTCCGGGTACAGCCAGCATATACCAATCGACGACTGTTAAAAAGTTGGATTTAGATTTATCCCGGTATATTGCATCAGGGTAATTCTCTTTTTTCAAGGTATAGACCAACTCATTTTTACCATTTATATTCGTTGCAATTTGTTTTCTTTTAATAGTGATTTCACTTGGCGTGGTTTTTTTTGTGTCGATCCCATTCACGAAAATACTGGCTCCCTGTGGATCAGAATTGACTGTAACTTTTTGATATGGCGTATATAAGATGGTTGCACATGCAGAAAATAGAAGTATAAATGTTATTGCTGTTAAGAATCGAATTGTTTTCATTTGTTGTTTTCATCTTTAATATTTAAATATGATTCCAGAATAATGGATCGTTCAGCCCAATGGATTTTTGGTCGCAAATTGTGGTAGTTGGTTCACTGAATTATCAAAAAGATAATTAGACAATAAATTGTAATTTATTGATTATCTGCTGAATCGGGGTTTTTGTTGTGTTGGCACCCTTTTTTCATGGTTATCGCAGTTTTGGAATGTTGTTTAATACAACGAATTTATCTTATTTATACGACATTTCCAAATTTTTGGTAGTACATTTTTATTGGCTGACATTTTTAATTGGGATGGTTTAACTATGTATTCAGCAGCAAGTTTCCAGTTTCCAGTTACAAGTTGCCAGCCGCCAGTTGCCAGAGACTCTCAAAGCACGAAACAAGTAGCAATACTATCGGATCATCTCCAGAAAGACATTCTCCAGGCTAGACTCCTGTCTGTTGAGGGTAAGAAGGGTCAGATTGTTGTCAACAGCAAATTTAAACAATATGGGGCGCAGGTCGGTATCACCGCCAGAAATTAGAAAGGATGTTCCAGATAACTGTTGGATCTCCATAATATATTCAATGTCAAGCAATCTGTTTTTATCGATAGGTTCAGAAAACTCGATTAAAATATTTTGTAATTTATTGATTGATAATGTTTTGATATTTATTGGCGTATCGGATGCCACTATTTTGCCTTGATTGATGATCATGATCCTGTCGCAAATGGCTTCAGCCTCCTGAAGGATATGGGTCGAGAGCATAACGGTTTTATCGGAGCTGACATTTTTGATCAATTGCCGGATTTCAACAATTTGTGAAGGATCCAGCCCGGAAGTTGGTTCATCCAAAATAAGAACTGAAGGGTCATGGATCAATGCCTGGGCAATGCCGACACGCTGCCGGTAACCTTTTGATAGCGCACCGATTTTTTTATGCTTTTCATTTTCAAGCCCGGTGAGGCCAATTATCTCTGCTACCCGCGCCCCAATATTTTTACGATGATATATTCCTGCAACATATCCCAGGTATTCAGCAACGTAGAGATCAGTATAAAGAGGGTTGTTCTCGGGCAGGTATCCAATTTGCTGCTTTATTTGCAATGAGTTACTACCAACTACTAACCCATTGATCAGAACATTGCCTTCCTCAGGATGCAGGAAACCTGTTATTACTTTCATTAATGTTGATTTACCGGCTCCGTTTGGACCCAATATCCCGACAATCTCACCCGGATTTACCTCAAAAGAGACATTGTCAAGTGCTTTTTGTTTTCCGTATAATTTTGTGACCGATTCTACCTGTACCGACATTGCAACATTTTTATTTGCAAATTTAATTTAATTTGTTTTACAGCCAGAGGAATGGTTAAAGGATCTATTTTACAGTCCTGAATATTCAAAATAAAATCTAAATTTGTAATAGATAACGGTAGTAACAGTTACAGTATGAAAAACCAGAATTTCAATTATATCGATTCCCTTTTGCAGTTTAAAAGACAAGATACGGCGGTTGTCAAAATTGGCATGATTACACTGGGTGGGGAACACCCAATCAGACTTCAGTCTATGACAGATACCGACACAAAGGATACAGAAGCTACAATCAATCAGATTATTAGGATTTTAGATGCCGGTGCAGATTTTGTTAGGGTTACTGTCCAGGGAATACGTGAAGCTGAAAATCTGAAGAACATCAGGGCAGAGCTTGACAGGCGGGGATACCTTAACCC
Organism: Mariniphaga sp.; assembly: GCA_037128295.1. Classification (GTDB taxonomy): domain Bacteria; phylum Bacteroidota; class Bacteroidia; order Bacteroidales; family Prolixibacteraceae; genus JAAFHB01. The sequence continues at coordinate 16,925 of JBAXWR010000109.1, read as the reverse complement.
ACTAGTGGCCGATGTCCATTTCAATCCCGCAGCCGCTGAAATTGCGATCAAATATGTCAGGAAAGTGAGGATCAATCCTGGAAACTTCTATGATAAACGCGCCAATTTTGCGAAAGTTTATTTTACCGACGAAGAATATCGAGGCGAGTTGAAGAAAATTGAAGAGCGTTTTGTCCCGTTTATCCGTCAGTGCAAAGAGAGGGGAACTGCTTTAAGGATCGGTGCAAACCAAGGTTCGTTGTCGGACCGGATTATGAGCCGCTATGGAGATACCCCGGCAGGAATTGTCGAGTCGGTGATGGAATTCCTAAGGATTTGCAAAAAAGAGGATTATCACAATCTCGTGATTTCTATCAAATCGAGTAATACGCGTACAATGGTTTACACTGTAAGGTTGATGAATTACAGGATGCGCCTTGAAGATATGAATTACCCTTTCCATATAGGGGTCACCGAAGCGGGTGAAGGAGAGGACGGCAGAATTAAATCGGCTGTAGGTTCAGGTGCCTTACTTGCCGACGGAATCGGGGATACGATCCGAATTTCACTTACCGAAGATCCAGCCGCTGAAATTCCATTTGCACGTAAGCTGGTCGATGTGTTCAGGGGAAGAGAAAATCATGCTCCAATCAAAGCACCCCTGGTGGCACAAACCAATCCTTTTGAATATGAACGGCGATCAAGCCGGCCTGTGAACGAAATCGGCGGGAAAAAACCCATTGTTGTGATTGGAAGCCTGAATAAATATACTCGTGAAGAAGTCCGTACGCTGAATTCCGGCACAATGCCCGAATTTTTTTATGACGGGAAACGGATCCAGGACCGGACAAGTAAGACATATCCTATCCTATCGCTTGAGGATTACCTTTTCAATGACAATTATTCGGGTCAGATGCGGTTTGTACGTATCAATAAAAAGCAGTACGACGTTTTTAAAATTGACAATCCGGAAATCATTGAAAAGCTCAAAAGGGAACGGAAGGTTATCCTGATCATGGAGAGCGATAATATCAACAGCTATGCCGAAATGAGGGCGTTCTTTATGGAACTGGACGCCCATATTTGTAAAAATCCTGTTATTCTACACCGGTCATATAAGGAGAACAATTATGAGGATTTGTTGATCAAGGCATCCACGGATCTTGGCGGATTGTTCCTTGATGGGTATGGTGATGGAATATTATTGACAAACCAGGGAAATATCGGTTACAACGAATTGAAAGACCTAGCTTTTGGGATTTTGCAGGCCAGCCGGATGCGGGTCACCAAAACCGAGTTTATCTCGTGTCCAGGATGTGGCCGTACTTTATTTGATCTTCGTGATACACTCGCTGAAATAAAAAGCAACTTCAGTCATTTGAAGAATCTTAAGATCGGTATCATGGGGTGCGTTGTGAATGGGACTGGAGAAATGGGGGATGTCGATTACGGATTTGTAGGTGCCGGAAAGGGGAAAATCAACCTCTACAAAGGACAAAAACTGATCAAACGTCACGTTGCCACGGAAGACGCAGTTGAGGAGCTTAAAAAGCTGATGATGGAATTCGGGGAGTGGAAAGCACCGGTGTGAATAGGAGAGGGTGAGAAAGGGAGAATGGGAGAATGGAAGAGGGTGAGAATGGGTGAAAACGTGAAGGTTTGAATGTGGGAAGATAGAGGGATTTTGTAATAACTTTAAAACCAAAACAATGAACATTATTAAAAGCCATAGGGAACTAAATGTTTATATGTTAGCGTTCGCGAGTTCTATGAAAATATTTAACTTTTCGAGAAATTTCCCCAAAGAAGAAACTTATTCATTGACGGATCAAATAAGAAGGTCGTCCCGATCCGTTTGTAACAATATAGCTGAAGGGTTTAGACGAAGAAAGTATCCAAAAGCATTTGCAAATAAGTTAAATGAAAGCGAAGCAGAGGCTGCTGAAACTCAAAATTGGCTCGATTTCGCATTTAGTTGCGGTTATCTCGATGAAGATTCATATCACTTTCTTGATAAAGAATATGATATAATAATTGGGATGTTGGTAAACATGCAACGAAATTCTGATAAATGGTCTTTATAATCCTTTTCTCCCATTCACTCCCTCTAACACTCTCCTTTTCTCATTTTCTCCCAATCACGCCCTCATCGTTTCTCCCATTCTCACCCTCTCCCCTTCCTATTTTCACCGGAGCTTTCTCAAAAGAAATCATTCTCATTCTTCGTCGCATCCTTGCTCCCTTCTTTCATCACTTTCGAGCAATCGAGGTCCATATTGAACCCTTCAGGAACATCGAACCGGGTTTCCTGGGAGTAGCCCAGGGTCTTATCGCGATAAATCTTGTTCATAAAATAGCCATATACAGGCAGTGCGAGGTTTGCGCCCTGTCCCATGGAAAGCCCTTCAAAATGGATGGACCGCAAATCGCCGCCAGTCCAGACACCGGTAACCAATTCAGGGGTAATTCCCATAAACCAACCATCCGACTGATTCTGTGTAGTTCCGGTCTTTCCGGCAATATCGGCAGTTAAACCGCCATAGATCAGTCCTTCCCGTCGAAGACGCTGGCTGGTGCCTTCATTCACAACACCTTCCATAAGGTTTAACATTAAATAGGCAGTTTTTGCATCAATGGCATCGTGTTGGTCGGGCGAAAAACGGGCCAAAACATTTCCGTTCTTGTCTTCGATCCTTGTCGCAAATATTGGTTTGGTATAAACACCATGATTGGCATAAGTTCCATAAGCACCTACCATTTCATAGATCGTAACATCCGATGTTCCAAGGAACATGGACGGTACCGCATCGATGGGACTGATAATTCCCAGTTTTCGCATCATATTGGCCATCGATTCCGGATTGAATTGCTTCATCACCCAACCCGAAACCTGATTGACAGAATTGGCAAGGCCCCATTTTAAGGTCACCATTTGGCCATCATAATCAGTATCTCCCGAATTCTTTGCAGTCCAGGTAGTGCCATCGAAAAGGTAAAAGGTCTGCTCTGCATTGGGTACCATTGTACATGGCGAATAGCCGTTTTGCATTGCAAGTGTATAAAGGAAAGGTTTTACGGTTGATCCGACCTGACGCTTTCCAAGCTTCACCATATCGTACATGAAGTATTTATAATTCGGGCCGCCAACCCAGGCTTTTACATGCCCGGTTTTCGTTTCCATAGTCATCATTGCCGACCGAAGGAACCCAAGCGAATATTTTACAGAGTCGAGGGGTGTCATTGTAGTATCAATTTCCCCGCGCCAGCTAAATACTGTCATTTCCACTGGCTTTGCAAACTCTTTTAATATCTCGTCCTGGTTAAGCCCCTGGCTGCGGAGCTGTCGGTAACGCTCGCTTTGTTTGACCGAGAAAGTCAATAAGTTGCCTGCCTCCTCATTTGTCATCGAATTGGGGAAGGGCTTGTTTCGCAATATTTTAATGCGTTGGTTAAATACTGGTTGAATCTCTACACTAAGATGTTGTTTAATAGCATATTCAGCATATGCCTGCATCCGGCTGTCGATGGTTGAGTAAATTTTCAACCCATCTGAATGAATATTGTATGAGGTTCCATCAGGTTTTGAATTTTTATTGCACCATCCATACAACGGGTTATTTGTCCATTCCAAAGAATCTTCGTAAAACTGTTGTTTTTGCCACGCACCATACTTTACCCGGTCAGGTTTTTTTGCCATTAAGATCGTACGCAGGTATTCGGTAAAGTAGATTCCCGGGCTCGACTTAAAGTCTTCCTTATGATAATTGAGAATTAACCCTTTTACTTTCAACTCATCGTATTGAGACTTGGAAATAGCCCCAAACTTACGGACCTGGTCCAAAACTACATTTTTTCGTTGCTTAACCAATTCGGGACGCCGGATTGGGTTATACAGGGAAGGGTTTTTTGCCATCCCAACGAGCATGGCTGCCTGCTCAAGGGTAAGTTGGTCGGGTGTCGTTCCAAAATAAATCTGGGCTGCAGATTTAATGCCAACAGCAAGATTTAAAAAATCAAACTTATTAAGGTACATGGTAAGGATCTCCTCCTTGGTAAAATTCCGTTCCAGTTTTACTGCAATAACCCATTCCCTGAACTTACGGAAGGCAAGGTCGATCTTATTGTCCATATCTTCGCGAGGGAACAGCATCTTTGCCAACTGCTGACTGATCGTACTTCCTCCACCTGCACTTTCATTGCCAGTGACAACACCCATTAAAACCCTGATAAGTCCTTTCACATCAATTCCAGAATGGCTATAGAACCTTTCATCTTCAGTGGCAACCAACGCTGTAATCACGTTTTGACTGATTTGCTCATAGGGGACATAGGTCCTGTTTTCCTTGTAGAAGAACTTCCGAAGGACAACATTGTCGCATGAATAAACCTCGGAAGCAAGCGACGATTCGATGTTTTCAAGCTCTGTTAAGGATGGCATAAAACCCAGTTTGCCATTTGCCACAAGGCTGAAAAGAACGATAATCATCAGAATGCCAAATCCGAAGATGCCCCAGAATATTTTAATGTATTTTTGAAATGGATGCGCTGTACCAGTCATAGATGGATTTTTTTGAATGGTGCGAAATTACAGGAAAAAACCTTTGGTTGTTGGGTTAACTTTTTACAAATTACAAACCATCCGTCCGCGAGCAGAAGCTGAACAAGTGAAAGACCGACCCTCATTTCGGACGGAATGGATTGAACTTACCAAAACATAAAAACTATACACACGCTGTTGTTGTAACATTATCTTTTACATTGGCAAATATCGGATTTGGAAAATTATATGAATCAGGGATTTGATAGTTTGTTGTATTGTTTTTGCAAAATCAATACAAAATTCCCGATTTAGAGGGTTAATTGGCGTGATTGCGCCGCAAAAGCACTTGGGGAAATGCCTTCGGTTCTTTTAAAAGCGGTAAAAAAAGTATTTCGGGTAGCAAATCCACTTTGTAACCCTATGGCTTCAAGGGTCCAATTTGAGAATTTTGGTTCCAGAATAAGTTCCTTGGCATGTTTCACACGCCATTCGTTACGGAAATCACTGAAAGATTGTTTTTTTACTTCCCGAAAAAAATAGGTGACATGGTGTACAGGTATTTGAATAAGTACAGAGAACTGATTCAGGTTGAAGTCTGGTTTAAGATAGGGTTGTAGTTCTTTCATGCATGACATTGATTTATGTTCGATAAGTTGCATGTAATCAGACTCGAAATTTGGACTATTTTTTCTTCCATCATCATTTATTTTTTTTGTTTCACCTATGGGTTGTAATTCTATGACCGATTCAGGAAAACGGGGCAAACCGTACAATATTCCAGGAAAAAAGAAAGGAGAAACCAGTAAACCTGCCATCGCCAAAGCTGATAGGAATTGTAAAGTATTCAAGCTGTAAAACAAGTTGTCATAATCAAAAATAAAGGTTTCTGTGAGCATTAACAGGTGGCATGTGATTAAAATAAACTGAAATCCTAAAAGAACAGATAACCATTTGGTCATAAATTTCTGATGGGAGAAAACCAATGTTTTGCCATTTTTGACTAAAAAACGGATAAAAAGGGCGAAGGACCAAACAGTGTATATCCACACCAACATAGGCCTGAAGATATAAACAGCCGCATTTGAAAATATCTCCGATAAAAATGTTGCCTTATAGTTGGTAAAAAATCCATTGGTGTTAATGATAGAGTTGGCAACATCAACTTTATATGAATAACTACTGAACATGTATGGGCTCGCTGCAATCAGGTAAATCAGTGTTGGTATCAAATGGAAAAAGTCTTTCTTTTGCAAGTTGACTTTATCTGTTACTACACTCCTGATATACCAATACAACGTCGGCCCGATCAGGTAGAACAAAAAGGTGATATGGGTAAAAATAATGCTGACAAGAAATACCGAATTTGAATACAAAAGAACCCACTGATTGAACCCATAAAGGCTCACAGTCAGAAAGAAAGCACCCAGATAGATACTGGACCTGTATTTTTTTGCATCGAAATACAACAATATGACTGACAGGAATATACCTATCAGGGATAAAAAAAGGAGCATAGTACAATGTTTTGGCACACAAATCTACCATAATTGGTTTAATAAGCAAATCCTGTAATAAACAAAACCAACGGATTTCACATACCCTCAACCCGTTTCCGATGGTGTTTGAAATGCTTCCTAAATACAAACCTAAGTCCGTTTTGTCCAGGTACCTCCGCTGGGTTCGTTGGCCGGTGCTACCGGGGTTGATGCATGTGCCTGTTTTGGATAACTGAGCAACATCATTGTCGTGGCGGCTGAAATGGCCATAAACCCCGCCTTGCCAATCGCCTGTTTACGGTTCATCTTTTTATCTCTAGCCGCATCTTTGCCTAAAATTTCTTCTTTGTTCGTTTTCATTTTGTTCGTATTTTTTTTAAAGTATGCGTGTATCAATTTTGGTATTCCTATGTGCCTATGGTTTTTCCTGTATGCCTATGTGTTTTAAAATGTGACACATAGGTGCATAGGATTTTCACAATAGACACATAGGTTTTTACGATATGAATTTTCAAATCATCTCATGCTCAATTTCTTCCATTCTCTCTTTCTCCCCTTCATACCCTCACAACATCATTTTCGGATCATCATTTTAATTGTTTGTGGCGCACCATTGTTGTCGATGTTCAGCATATAAAGACCGCTGGTAAGGTTCGGGAGGCCAATGATATTCAGGTTACCGGCACCCAATTTCTTGATCAGCACCACCTGACCCAAACCATTGACCAACGTAGCAACTGAACCATCGCCAACTTCACCGATTACATGGATTTCGGTATTGCCTTTTGCATAAGCAGTTAGCTTGCCATCAGTCAGCACCTGATCTTCGAAGCCGCTCACGATATCGCCCGTGTGAAGGTAGAACCTCCCCGTGCCGGCTGTATTGGCCACAACCGCAGCTTTGTAGGTATCTTTGGAAAGATCAGTGAATGTGTTGGTTAGCTTGTCTTCCAAAATTACCTTGCAGGTTGGGTCCAATTGGACTGTTTGGACACTTAGGACGATTTCGCCTCCAGCCTTGGAATCGATTCCAACAGGGATGACCAATTTGCTATAATCAGTTGGTGGAAGGCACTGCAATTGGAAGTTGACACCATTGTCCTCGACAAGTTTTGTGTAAATGGAGAACGATTTGTCGGTTGTGAACAGCCCAGCATCGTAACCCGGATCGAGCCCTTTTTGTGTCCCTTCGATGAATTTGATGTCGGTCGAAACAGTTTTGGCATTTGCCATAGCAATCAATTTGATTTCAGGGTAAGGTGTTGCCGAGGCTTTAAACGGCGCATTGATCTGATGCGTTTGCATAGTTGTAGTAAAACTGACATTGTCGGATGCCTTTGCCTTCATAAAAAAGCCTTGGCCTATTTGTGCATAGGTAGCTCCATCGGCAAGGTTGACAACATCGTAACTCCCTTCCCCACTGTTATTGGTCTGGTTCCAAAAATAAAGGGCTTTGTTGCTGTCGTCGAACTTTGTCCAATTGGCACCTATAAAGTTGTCGGTACCGGCTGCGGTATTGACTTTGATGGCCGACATAAATGGGTTGCCGATACAGTTCCAACCAGCCAATACCGAAGTTGACGCACTGGCATTGATTGCCCCCTGGAACCTCAGGTTGTCAACAGGGTTCTTCACGCGGACCATATACCCTTTCCCGATGCCAAGTGGCGATATTTTGGCAGCCGTGAAATAACCGTTCCATTTATTGTCTGCCGTTTTATAGTCCATCATCCCATATTGTACAGGGGTTGTTCCCGACAGTGAAGGGATGGCCAGGTTGTCGGCAATGAAATCGTTGATTTGCTGTGTCGCTGTTGGCGAAGAAATAATGTGCCATTCGTCCTGTGGCATAAAGCGTTCCACAAGGGCTGTTCCTGTTCCCCCAACACCGGTGGCTATCAAAGATCCAGTCCATCCAGCTTCCGATTTAATGACGATCTTTCCGTTGTTTGTGATCGCACCGTTCAGCGTAAGGCTGCCTTTTGGGTCAATGGTCAATTCCCCTTCTGTGGCAACGGTCAGTGCATCGGCGATTGGCTTATTGGTCACATCGGGTATCCTGATCACATCGGTGCTTGAGGGCACAAGGTTTAAATCCCAGTTGGCTGGCAAATTCCACACTTCCGATTCGGAGCCGTCCCATGTAAACAACATAGGATCTGTACCATATCGCCATTCATAAGCACCCATATCGACAGTACCGGCTGTTCCGTCAATCTTGCTCAGGCTTCTGGTTGTACCTCTTAAATCGGTAGCCTCTGAACAATAGCTGTTGTTTCCTGCATCCACCCCAGCCGAATTGCCGCAGAGTGCATAAGGGTGGGTATTCCCACCTGTAAATTTTGGGTCAACGGCAAATAAAAGACTGGCACCGGCAGTTATGATAGCAGATACATCGTTGCCATACAACGAATTATACGATTCTGCGATTTCATTGATCGTTTCGTCAACATCTGAATAGTAACCAATGTTCCCATATATAATTGAATTATAGATATTTACCTTGTCCTCAGAAGATAGTCCACCTGAACCATCCATCGGGTCACCGGTATTGCCGGCTATAGTTGTATTGATCAGGTTAAGCACATCGCCATCCAACGGGAAAGTATCGAATGACAGGACACCCCCAACGGCCATACTACCTATGGCTGTATTATCCGAGACGACACAATTGATCATTGTCAGGTTTCCTTCATTCAATACGCCGCCCACCGTAACCAATGGGTCGTTCCCATTTTTGATCACAAGCTTATCCAATACGGTTGTGCTTCCATGGAGGTTGGTAATGACCCTTGTGGCATTGTTCCCGTCCAAAATAATTCCCCCATCGGTACCTTGTATCGTGATGTCCTTATCGATCACTACCGGAGAAGTCAGTTTGATCGTGTTCCCACCCATTGAAGTGGTATTGAAATTGATAAAATCACCGGCTATAGCCGAGGCAATCAGGTTTTTCAACGTTCCGTCGCCTGTTTCGGCAGCAGATAAAACTGTGTATGTAGAAGCCTCATCGCCACCGGCAAAATCGCTGAAACTGGTAAGACCCGTAATTGTGAATTTGCCCCAAACTCCATCGGTCTGACGTTTGGCTATTGTACCTCCTAAAGTCGTTATGTCCTTCCAGGCCGATGAAGAATTGGTTCGTTTCAGAATTTTAAATGTAGCCCATTTTGATTGGGATAGGCCAAGCGAGGAGAAATCGAGGATCAGCACATACGCCCCAGGGCTGGCCACACTCGAAGTGATCGTAAAATAGAGGTTCGCTATGCCCCTGACGCCAGGCAAAACCGAGAAATTTGCAGATGGGCTACCGGAGTTCTTGCTTGCGTTGATCGTAGCGGCTGCAGTACCGTTTGGAAAAGTGACGTTTATACCCTGGCCTGGGAAACCTGACGAGAAAGGAGTCCCCGGATTGTTGGCCAACGTGGCGGAAGAACCAGCATAACAAATGGTACTTCCTCCCAATGGATTGGTGATTCTGTAATTGCTACTTACATTGCTTCCATTGAAGGCGTAAACCTTGTAATAATAGGTCAAGCCTTTTGTGATTGTTGCATCGGTGCATGTAAGTGCCGAGCCAACATATACCACCTGGTCGCTGCCTTGGGCACCTATTGCGTAAGATGTCCAATCAGACGGGACAAATGTTGGTGCAGAACCTGTTTTTCTAACAACGAGGTAACTGGTTGCAGAAGTAGATGCCGTATAATTGAGCACGATGCTTGTGTTTGTCCCGGAAACCGTGTTTGAAAAATAGAGGTTTGTTGCCTGGGCAGTTGGTTCTGAAGGAAGTATCGTAATAGCTACGACATTGCTCTCTGCAGCTCCTGCCCAGTCGCTTTGGCACTCAACCCTTGCCAACCTTTTGAACCATGTTGCCACTGTCAACGAACCGGGGGCAAAAGTAGCCGAATTGCTCGAAGCAATATCTCCGAAACCGGCACTGTTGCTGGCTGTTGACTGCTGCCACCTGTATTCGAGCGTGCCCGAATGGCCTGTAGGCAGCCCGGAACTTGTAAAAGCTGCAGGGGTGGCACCGCTTAAAATGGATTGGTCGCCGGCAATTGTACCCCCATTGGTTGGGTTGGTACAGCCTACAGGATATTCAAATGCGCCCATTGAAGGAGAGGTTAAACTGCGCGAATTCCCTCCATCATAATCGGTCGTAATCCCCGTACCTGCAACAGCAACCAACGTTGCGGGCGAAGGTATGTAATCTGCGGCAGTTGTGCCTCCTGCACTTGCAAAATCAGGACTTATATTTAGACTATGTGTATCTCCACCCGAAGAGGTGGCCCAGTCTGTCAATGTATTTTTATTCAAACTGTTATAAAATCCCAGCACACCATTGGGCGCAAAATAATCATTGTAATCAATGGTCAGATTGGTATTATTGGTTATACCAATGGCATAGTGGCTTCCAGAAGCAGTTGCGCTGTTCAACCTGGCATTGATAAAAAGATTGTTACGGACGTTCCTTGTATTGGAGGCATCCGATATAAAACTGTAAGATAGATTGCTTTCGCTTGTTGGATTTCCGCTAACATAGACCGTATTGTGGTAAAAGTTGCCGGGTTCTACAGATGCGGCTTCATTAATGCCATAAATGGTTGCAGCAGCATTTCCTCCAAGAGAAATTACGTTATTGAAAAAGGTAGCATTTCCGCTATTGTGCCTGATCCCTTGCAAAGAGGCGTTTGTTGTTGCTGGGTTTGCAAATAAACTATGGATGAAATTCCCGGAAACGATGCCTGTACTTAGCGTGCCACCTGCATAATAAATTCCCACTCCCTCGGTAAAAGTTGCACTCGTACCGGATAAATTATAAATGGTATTGTTGCTCACAGTTTGGGTGCCCGGAGCAAGAGCTGAAACCATGATACCAGCCAACGCTACATACTCAGGATAGGAACCGTTTGGGATTAAATTTTGGTGTGCAGTGGTCAAATCCCTGATCACATTATTGGAAACGGTAATATTTGATTCTTTAGTAGTGAGGCTCAAGTGTATTTTTATACCTTGTACATCGCATAATAAATACGAACTGGTATTTGAATTTGTCATCTTTGAAATCGTATTTCCGGTGATGTTGATGGTGCCTGGCATAGTAATGAGAATACCATATGAAAACTGATAGCCTCCAGTGGCAATGGAACTTGCAAAGATGCTGTTTGTTGTACCGACATCGGTGCTTCCTATTGAATTGTTGCTGATGTTTGTTATTCCGCTTGAACCCCTAATAATTCCACAAAAATTTGTGCCGTCGGCAGTATTTGAATTCGCTGTTGTAATCGAGCCGATAACATTGTTGCTCACATTTATTAAACCTGTGCCTTCTAAATATATTCCAAAAAAAGTTGACCAAAGAGTGCTCCCATCAGTATTGTAATTTAGCTTCCCATTGGTAAAGGTTATTGAACCGTTACCTGTGGCTTCTCCGATACAATTGCCCATGGTTGTTCCTATATTTACGTCACCTCCGTTCACTTTGATACCATAGAAATAGGGTTGGGAAGGGTTTGACCAGGAAATGTTTTTTATAATATTCCCTTGTACATTGCTGGGTGTACCAGTACCGACATTTATTAGGATTCCATAAAAATGCTTGCTAAATGCATTTGTCTTGGCAAATGCACTGCCTCCACAATCCGCTGAACTTCCGCCGATATGGTTGTTTGAAACTGTATAACCGACACCTGCATTTGAAATATTAATAAAATAATAGGATGAAACATCTACCGGGATTAAACTTGCCGTTTCATAAAAACTATTGTCCGAGATGGTCCAGGCGGTATTGTATGAACCTAAATTAATACCGTAAGAATTATACTGAAGATTGAAAAAATCATAGAAATTATTATACCTGACAATATTGCCACTATTCTCAAAGCCGGTTGTTCCCAGGGAATAAATTATACTTAGCGGTCTGCTACCGGCATTCGTGAAATTATTGTATTCAATGGTGTTGCCATCGTTACCGGTTACCACTCCGGTGCTGAAAAACATTATTCCCGAAGTTTCAGGTAAAAGGGCGAACGACGATCCTTTTATCGTACAATATTTCACGGTATTGGCCGATGCATCGTTGATAAACTGTATGGTTAAAGAAGATTGATTGAATTGATTGGTTTCAGCACTTGTATTCGATATTACAAGGTCTTTTACCGATCCTGTTGCATTTACCCGCCCATCTATTGTTACATTATCGGCACCGTTTAAATCGATCAGTGGGACGCCGGTAAGGTTACCGTTGATACTGAGGCCTGTATTAGTAGGATAAATATTTATAGAAGTATAACTTGCTGTATTTGTGCCGCTTGCATTAAGAACAGCACTTGCAGTTTCGGTTGTACCTCCATTAATTTTAATTGTAATCGCACCCTTATGTGTACCATCGTTTATTTTATCGAAGACATCTTTCAATGTACCATAGAAAGATGGGCCTTGAGTGCCTGATGTTGCTGTTACCGTAACCGGTGGAGTGACCGCATATTCGTAAGCCCCTATTGCAGGAGAAGTTTCACTCCGTGCATTTCCGCCATCATAATCGGTCGTAATACCGGTGCCTATGTCAGCAACCAAGGATGAGGCCGAAGGTAGGTAATTTTCTGCAACAGTGCCTCCGGCACTAGCAAATCCAGGACTTACATTCTTACTAAGTGCATCATTCCCTGTTACTCCAGTAACGATAGGGATCGTACTTTTATCACCACCGTAATACCCCAACATTCCACCTGTTCCCGAAACAAAATAATTGTTGTAAACGCAGGTCAGATTTCCCCCCGTTGCAGCAATATACATCGCGTAGTTGTTGTCGGATGAGGACGAACGTACATTGTTGAAGATATTATTCCTGAAGTCACGGGTGTTTGTATTAACTGCACTGTACAAGGCATACGAAGGATTGGAAGCACTATTTCCAGAGATATGAACTGTATTAAAATACAAATTGTTATCGTTGCCAACATCGCCTGTTTCATAGATTCCATAAAGCATGGTGCTGGTGGTTCCGCCCAGGCTGATGATGTTGTTCGAATAGGTCGATAACCCACTGGCAATTTTAATACCGGAAATATTCGCTCCGGTACTTGAAGCATTTACCGATATATTATAGATAAAATTTTGGGAGATCGTATTCACGGCAGTTATTGGCAAGGATAGATATAAACCTGCAACACTTCCGGCAAAAGAGGTATGCGAGTTGGACAAATCATGCACTTTGTTGCCTGAAACGGTCTGGGCAGCACCAGATCCGGCAACTGAAATTCCTGCAACATCCAGTATCTCATTTGATAATGGATTTTCGTTTGCGATGGTTAAATGATGTACATGATTATTCGTAACTGTATTGGCACCAGTTAATGTGTAAATTCCAATGATTTGACCGGTTGTGGCTGTTGTGCCATTCGTTAGGTTCGCAACCGTATTTCCGTTGATTGAGTTCGTACCGGTTCCGGCACAATGTATTCCATATACATTTTGTCCACCGACGGTGGAAGTTGAACTGGCATTGATACTGTTTGCAGACGTAGCGCTTCCGATCGTATTGTTGCTGATCGATGTTGTGCCGGATACACTTGTTTTCCTGATTCCATAAAAACTATGGGGTATGGTAGCAGAACCAACGGTTGTAATTGCGCAGATGTTGCTATTTTCAATGGCCACGCTTCCAGTGCTTTTATTGTATATTCCATACGAAATTGCCTGTGATCCCACTGTATTTGGACCTGTGATCGTGATTGGTCCTGCAACCGACCCAATGTTATTACCGGTTGTCGTTCCTATATTTACATTTCCGGCATTGATATAAATTCCGTTCCACGGAGAAGTTGATGCGCTGGTGTAGGCAATGCCCTGAATGATATTGTTTTGGACAGAACTTGCCGTGGTGGTTCCCACACTCATGTAAATGCCCATAAAAATATTCTGAAAGTCAGTAGTTCCTAAAGTCCATGTTCCCGAATGGTCGGAGGCAGTTCCCCCGATAAAATTATCTGAAACATTGAAATTATTTCCAGTATTATTAATCAGAATGAAAGTATGTTGCAGGGTACCAACGGCAGGTTGAAGCACACTTGATTCATAAAGATTGTTTCCGGTGATCACCCAATCGGAAGAGTTTGAAGAAATGTAAATTCCGGTTGAAGATTGAGTGTTTCTAAAGAAATTATAAATATTGCAGTTTGAAACCGTATTATTTTTGTTTTCAAATCCGGCTGATCCGTTTGAATAAATCACCTGGTATGGCCTGCTAGCATCCTGGGTCAGATCGCAATGATCAATATTGTTTCCACTGTTTCCATTGCCTGCTGTTGAGGTCGAAAAAAGAAGAATTCCACCTGTCGTGCTTATTGCAGAGGCTTTGATGGTACAATATTTAACGTTGTTGTTTTCGGCCGAATTGATTAACCTGATTGCAGAAATGGCATATGAATTGTTTATCGTACCCGAAGTATTTACTATCGTGAGATCCTTTTCCCCCAACTGATTCACCCTTCCGTCAATTGTCACATTGTCTGCACCATCTAAATTGATCAACGGTCCGATAATACTCCCTGAGAGGACAATACCTTTGAGTGTAGGATAGATCAAAACAGAACTATAGCTTGCTGACCCGGTCCCGCTTGCGTTGAGGGTTGCTGTCGCCGTTTCAACGATGGTGGTGTTTGTGGTTTTTGCATTTAATTTTATCGTTATGTCGCCTTTATGGGTACCGTCGTTGATTTTAACAAAAGCTTCCCTCAGCGTATTGAAGTAGCCGGTTGCCGTACCCGCAGTTGCAGTGACACCAACTGGGGCAAGAGATTCAAATGAGCCCATTGTTGGTGTTGCAGCCCTCGTTCTTCCGTCATAGTCGGAGGTAACTTCGGCCAGTACTGTACCTGGCAACAACACCGGGGGTTGTGGGACATAGTCTGATGAAAGCGTACCGCCGGCATTGAAAAATGAAGGAGCCGTACTGACACTGTTTGCATCCTGTGAAGTTGCACCCTTCCAGAGCAATAAACTTGTTTTATCACTCGATGCCAATGATCCCAAAACCCCACCTGTACCCGACACATAGTAGTCGTTGAAATCTATTGTAAGCGTGGAAATACTGGCTAAACCAACGGCATAGTGGCTACCGGAAGCTCCGCTGTTTGACCTCGCATTGATAAACAGATTGTTCCTTACATTCCTGGTATTTGAAGTACCTGAATAAAAAGAATAAGACGGTAGGCTTCCTTTTGTAGGGATCCCACTGATATACACAGTATTGTGATAATAATTGCTTGGATTGGTTGTCGTTGATTGGACAATCCCATAAATTGTTGCTGGAATGTTTCCCCCAAGAGATATTACATTATTGACGAAAGTCGCATTTCCGCCGATGTGCGTGATACCTTGCAAAATGGCGTTTGTCGATGCCGGGTTTACCGATAAACTATGGATGAAATTATTGGAAATAGTACTGGCAGTAGTCGGTCCATCATAGTAAATCCCGATTACCCTACCTGTAAAAGATGCATATGTATTCCACAAATTATAAATGGTATTGTTGCTTATTGTTTGAGCGCCTGCTGAACTACTGGACAACCAAATGCCAGTCATCGGCAGAAAAAAACTTTGGTCTGTATTTTCGCAAGCAATGCTTAAATCCCTTACCAGGTTATTTGAAACTGTATTGGTTCCACCTTCTATTTTAACCCCAAATAAATAGCTAAGGTTTCCCGGGGAATTATTGGCTGAATTTGTCAATTTTGAGATGGTGTTTCCGGTAATGCTTATTGTTCCATTGGCTTGATTATGGATACCTAAAACGCTCTGGTTTATTGACGTTGAAATGGAACTCGCATTGATGCTGTTTGTAGTACCATCATCTGTACTGCCTATTGTATTGTTGCTGATGGTGGTTGTTCCTGTTGCATACCGATAAATCCCAAAAAAATTGGTACAGTTTGCAGTATTTGAATTCGCCACGGTAATGGAACCGATCACATTATTTCCCACATTCATTAATCCCGTGGAATTAAGATAGACTCCAAAAAAATTTCCAGATGAGGTCGTATTGGTAAAGGTTATTGAACCGTTGCCTGTTGCATTGCCGATTGTGTTTCCAGAGGTTGTTCCAATATTTACATCGCCGCCATCCACCCTGATGCAATACATTTCTTCATTGAGCAGGTTTGACCATGATAAGTTTTTTATTATATTTCCTTGCACATTGCTGGCCGTGCCGGTCCCTACATTTATTTGGATACCATAAAAAGGATTGCTTGCACCATTTGTCTTTGTGAAAGCACTGCCTCCGCAATTTGCCGACCTGCCGCCAATATAATTATTTGAAATTGTGAAATTAAGCCCTGATGCATTGTAAATATTTATTATATAGCAACTTACGTTCGCAGTGGGGGCAAATGGGGCCGTTTGGTAAAAACTGTTTCCTATGATCGTCCAAGCTGTGGTATTACTGCCAATGTTGATACCGTAAGAACCCTCGCTACGGTTCAGGAAGTCGTAGATATTGTTGTTACTGATAATATACCCACTATTTTCCTTATTAGCGGTACCCGATGAAAAAACTACATTTACAGGCCGGTTGGCATCTGCCGCATTTGTAATGTTATTATTGTCTATCGTGTTGCCATCGTTGCCAGTCGTTGTGCCGGTACTAAAAAATAGAATTCCTGAATCTGTTGCGATTGATGAACCTTTAATGGCACAATATTTTATCGTATTGGTCGAAGCATCGGCGATGAACCGTATTGTTGAAGTACCGGAAGTATTTGATATACTTGTATTTGTGACGACTAGGTCTTTTGCCGAGCCTGTCGCATTAACCCTGCCATCAATGGTCACATTATCGGCACCGTTTAAATCAATCAAAGGTCCGTTAATGTTGCCTGTGAGGACAATACCTGTTTTGGTGG
>JBAXWR010000108.1:0-23191 GCA_037128295.1 Mariniphaga sp. | reverse complement strand
ATTAATGCTATTGATCCTCAGGCTTTTATTACAATAATGGATGCCAGTGAGATTCTTGGAGAAGGGTTCAAATCGTTAAAGCATAAAATTGAAGACGTGTAAAGGGGGCTTGAGCATGGAGCATGGACCATGGGGCATAGGGTTGCCTAAGAAATTTTTCCAGAGAGAATGGAAATAGGAAATAAGTGAAATGGATAGTTGGGACATAAAATACTGTGTTGATACCTAAAGCGTTAGACCATGAAGACCATTAAATTTTTAATTTGGATAATTATTTACCTGATTTCCTTGCAGGGATATGCACAGAAAGTTGGGTTGGTACTGAGCGGGGGAGGAGCGAAAGGGCTTGTACATATTGGTGTTATAAA
The DNA here is from genome assembly GCA_037128295.1 of Mariniphaga sp. Taxonomy (GTDB): domain Bacteria; phylum Bacteroidota; class Bacteroidia; order Bacteroidales; family Prolixibacteraceae; genus JAAFHB01. The sequence continues at coordinate 22,823 of JBAXWR010000108.1, read as the reverse complement.
GGCCCTTGAAGAGAATAATGTGCCAATCGATTATATTACAGGTACTTCCATGGGTGCAATTATTGGAGGCCTTTATGCCGCAGGTTATTCACCCAAACAAATGGAAGAATTGTTTAAATCAGAAGATTTCAAACATTGGTCAACTGGTATTATCCCACCAAAGTATATCTATTATTTTAAACAACTTGATGTAAACCCTTCATTTATTGATCTTGACTTCGCCAAAAAAGATGAGAAGATGAAATTGGCCCTACCAACAAATGTTGTCCCGCCAAGTCAAATGGATTTTGCTTTTATGAAGTTGTTCAGTCCGGCTTCCACTCAGGCAAAGGGTGACTTTGATAAACTTTTTGTTCCATTTCGCTGTGTGGCAACCGATATTTATAGAAACGATACTGTGAACTTTCGCAGAGGTAACCTTGGATCGGCAATCAGGGCTTCCATGACAATCCCCTTCTATTTTAAACCCATTGAAATTGACAGTGTTTTGCTTTTCGATGGCGGGATTTTGAACAACTTCCCAACCGATGTGATGAGGCAGAATTTTAAACCTGATATTTTAGTTGGAAGTGCTGCTGATTTTAAGGACAAAAAGCCTTTTAAGGATGACTTGGTACTTCAGATTGAAAATTTGATGATGCGTAAAACCAAATACACAATACCTGATAGTGTGGGAATTATGATCACATCTCCTGTCAGGCATATTCCATTGCTTGACTTTGACAAGGCAGAAGAAATTGTAAAGATCGGATATGAGACTGCAATGCAACATATGGAGGATATAAAATCAAGGATCGGACGTACAACAACCATCGAATCGCTCGCACTTAAGCGAAAACAATTTCAAGATAAAAACCCCGCAATGATATTCAACAACATACAGGTCTCTGGGGTTGATGGATCACAGAGATACTACATTATCAGGTCTATACGTCATAAATCAAAAACATTTAACCTCGATGAATTAAAAAGTGAATACTTCAAGATCCTTGCTGACGATAAAATAAAATCCCTTTTACCGACAGCGGATTATGATACTTTATCTGGCTATTATGGCCTGCAACTTAAAGCTGAACAGCAAAACCCATTGGCAGTTGGAGTTGGAGGATATTTTTCACTTTCCGATGTCAATCAAGGGTATATCGGATTGGATTACAGGCTTTTCAATAACCTTCCGATTACAATCCAATCCAATCTTCACATCGGTAAATTTTACAGTTCGTTTCTTTTGGGATCCAGGTTGAATTTCACCACCAAACATCTTTTCGCGCTCGAAGCTTACTTTATTAAAAACCGATGGAATTATTTTTCCGGATCAACGGAACTTTTCTTTGATGACAACCGGCCTCATTACGTAATTCGGAATGAGGACAATATTCATTTGAATATTTGCTTCCCGGCAAAAACCTCATCAAAATGGGAAGTTGGGATTAATTTCCTTAACCGGATAGACGAATACTTTCAAACAACCACTTATACCAGAAATGATGAACCAGATCACTCCACATTTACTGCTGGCAATTTACATGCCTTATTTGAGGTAAAAGCCTTTAACAGGAAACAATATCCCACAGAGGGTAAGATGTTGAAATTTGAAGCCGATTATCTGTTTGGGACTGAAAAGGAACGTCCGGGATCAACAAGTACGGGTAACCCTTCTTTTAGAAATAAACATAACTATATCGAATTGGAACTTACTTATGAACGGTACTTTAAAACTGCCAGTTGGCTGACGATCGGAATTGCCACCGATTCCTATTTTTCGACCAAACAACTTTATAATAACTATACTTCGTCACTTGTATCGGCAAAAGACTTCTCTCCAACTGTTAACAGCGCTTTACGATATTTACCGAACCTCAGGGCTGACCACTATGTTGCAGGAGGTATAAAAGCAATCATACCTGTTTCTAATTCGACACATTTCCGAATAGAAGGGTATTACTTTCAACCATTTCAGGATTTGTTGAAAAGGGAAAACAATCAACCCTATTACGATACGAACTTATTCACTTCCAATCAGTTTTTAGGCTGTGGTGGGTTTGTCGCCCATACCCGGTTTGGTCCTGCAAGTTTGTTGCTTAATTATTACAGTAGCAGTAATCCAAGGTTTTTTCTTCAGGCAAGCTTTGGGTATATGTTGTTTAATAGAAGGGGAAGATAAGGAATTAACGAATTAAGAATTAAGAATTAAGAAATATATTGAAATAAGGAAATATATTGAAATAAGGAAATATTTGGAAATAATCAGAAATTTGGAATAATTTGTAGTATATTAATAATCAGATATTTATCATGAATTTAAAAATTATGTCAGACATTAAGAAATTGAGCGATCGGTTCGGTATTGAAGGGGAACTGATATTTACAAAATCGGAAAATGGTTTTATTTATGTTGATGTAGCCAATAAATTTGCGACATCAACTATTTGCCTTTACGGGGCACATGTGACAAGTTTTAAGCCAAAGAATTCACAGGACATCTTGTGGGTGAGTCCTGAAAGCAGTTTTGAAATTGGCAAACCCATCAGGGGTGGCATCCCGGTTTGTTTCCCCTGGTTTGGACCCCACAAGTCCGACCCAAAGAAACCACAACATGGCTTTGGACGCCTGATGGTTTGGGATGTTGTGGATACCGGAACAAAACAAGACGGAGAAACTTTTGTCGAATTGCAACTTTGCTCATCGGATGAAACTAAATTCTTCACACCCCAGGATTTTTGTGCAACCATTAATATCGTAATTGGTGCTAAGCTTGAAATCAGTCTCCAAGTGACAAATCGGTCTAATGAGAACTTTGATTATTCATGCGCATTACACACCTATTATAATGTTTCTGATATTGAAGATATTACAATAACAGGATTACAGGGAGCACATTATCATAGCCAACTTATCGCCGAACCAAATGATTTCGTTCAGGAATCTGCAACAATTGAAATCCATCAGGCCGAAACCCGTCATTATCACAACACTGAGTCACCTTGCACCATTGATGACCCAAACTTTGGCAGGAGAATTTCTGTTGCCAAAGCTGGGAGCAAAATTACGACGGTCTGGAATCCATGGGCAGTGACTTGTGCACAAATTAGTGATTTGCCCAATGATGGTTACAAAACTTTTGTTTGCATCGAAGCTGTCAACGCATTTGACAGTGTGATCAGCCTTTTACCAGGCCAATCACATACTACATCAGCTTTGATAGGGCTTGTATAAAACAAATTACCGTTTGTGCAGGCCACATTCTTTGGTTTCGGGATTTTCCCACCACCAACGTCCGGCCCTGATGTCTTCGCCCGGAAAAATGGCCCGCGTACACGGTTGACATCCAATACTTGGGAAACCCTTATCATGCAAGGGGTTATAGGGTATCCCATTTATTTTGATAAATTCTTTGACTTCATCCTCAGTCCAGTCTATCAGTGGGTTGAGCTTGATGATACCATTCCCCTCATCCCATTCGATCCGTTGCATATCCTGCCGCGTAACCGATTGTTCGCGGCGCAAACCACAGATCCAAACTTCCAAACCTTGAAATGCCCGTTTTAAAGGTCTTATTTTCCTAAGGTTACAGCAAAGTTTACGATTTTCGACACTCTCAAAAAACAGATTGATCCCTTTTGTGTTGACCATTTGCTCCACTTCTCCTGCCTCTGGAAAATAGACTTTCATCTTGATCCCGAATTTACTGTTCGTCCTGTGGATCAGGTCATAAGTATCCGGGAAAAGCCGTCCGGTATCGAGCGTGAAAATCTTGGTCGTTTTGTCGATATTACAAATGATATGCGTTAATACCTGATCTTCAATACTTAAGCTACTTGACAAAGCGATAGTGCCTTTAAAACTGCTCAGGAAGCCTTTTAAGAGTTCCTCTGCCGTTGCATTCTCGTATTTCTGGTTGAGTTTATCGATTTGTACGTTCATATATTGCTATGTATATAATTTGATGCAAATGTAATTATTTCACTTAATCCTAGCAACCCAACCCCCGTTGTTTGCAAGTTTAATTTTCAGTAAATCACCTGCTTTTACTTGCTGAGAAGATATTTTCAGGTTTTTCGGTTCTTTGTTCGCGTCTTTTGCATCGGCCCAGATTTCGATCATATGTTCTCCAGCCGTGATAAAATCGAGTTTTATTGAGACCTCCTTTTCTTTGCTGTTGTTCATCACCCCTACAAACCAATCGTTGCCGGTCCTTTTGGCAATTGCCACAAATTCACCGGGATAGCCATCGAGAAACCGAATATCGTCCCATGTTGTGGGGACTATTTTCAGAAAATCGGAACCCGGTTGATTTAAGATATTATCAGGATGGTCGCAAACCACTGTGAGCGGACTTTCATAAATCACAAATTTAGAGAGTTCTGCAGCCCTTGTATTCCAGACGATTGCAGGAACCTGTTTCTTGAATTGCTCTTTGGTTACATTGAGAAAAGCTCCGGGGGTATAATCCATCTGTCCGGCAAGCATCCGTGTAAACGCCAACTTGACATTGTGTTCAGGGCTCATCTTCTCCGAAAATTTGTAATATTCGTTTCCCATGACCCCTTCCCGCGTAATCATATTGGGATAGGTGCGTATGATTCCATCGGGTTTATACGCTCCATGAAAATCAACCATCAAATGGTTTTCAGCAGCACATTTAATAATGTCGTGGTACCAGTTGACCATGTCCTGATCGTCTCTGTCCATAAAATCGATCTTCACACCGGCAACTCCCCATTTCTGATAGAGCGGGAATGCTTTTTTATAGGCTGAATTACGATTTACATCGCTGTTGTACAACCAAATAAGTATTTTGACGTTTTTCGATTTTGCATAACTGATGATCTCAGGCATATCAATTTGAGGCGCCCATTTTGTAATATCGGCTTCGGGTGTATTGAATTTTCCGTACCATTGCCAGTCGACCAACATGTAAGGCCAGCCCATTTGGGATGCCAAATCGATATATTGCTTGATTACAGGCATTTCCATTTTTACTTCGCCGCTCCACCAATGGTCCCATGCGCTAATACCAGGTTTGATCCATGATGGGTCGGCTATGGCACATGGGGCATTAAGGTTCTGAATGATTTCTGATTCGATCAATGTTCCCGGAGTTTCGCCAATCATCACGACTCTCCAGGGAGTATAGACTTCGTCATCGAATCGGGCTTTCACACCTGCAACATCTTCACCAGGAAGTGGTGCAAGCTTGGTCGTAAGGTTGTTTTCCTTTCCGTTTGTTCCAACGTAAAATGCAGGATAATTGTCGATTACAGCTTCAGTGATTGCGACCCAGCAATTATTGCCGTAATCCATCAGGAACGGTAAACCGGCAATCGTCTTGTCCGTGACATAACTTAATGGCCGTTCCATAAATTCCGACTCCTGCGAACTTGAGTATTTCCCATATTCTACAACCCAAGCCTTAGGTGTTCCAGGAATATTAAGGGTTGTGAGTTCCTTCGTGATTTGCCGGTGCCCATTCTTCTCGCTGCGAAAAAGCTTGGTGCGAAAAGCAATCCCATCGTTATAAGCACGGATGGTCAGTTCCATCTGGCGCATCGGACCGTTTTTCTCTTTAAGAAACAATATCAATTCATTACAATTGTTGAGTACCTCGGCATGTTTCGATTTGACGACAGGTTTCCAGGTTTCATTGATGGTCTGCTCCTTTTGACCGGTTATGGCAAAACCTTTGTTCATTGGGGTTTCGGCCTTAAACTCAAACCCAAGTTCAGATTCAAGGATCACAGGTTTCCCATTAAATTGGACAGAATAGCGTAGTTCGTCCCCATTTTTTAAAGAAAAGGCTATTTTCTGATCAGGCGACTTTACCTGAAAATCCTGCGCCCTGCAAACCGAAGCAATTGTCAAAACAAAAACACCAAGAGTTAATAAATTGATATTCATATGTATAAATTAAAATATTATTTCTACTTTCCAATTTCCACTTTCCACTTTCCACTTTCCAATTTCCACTTTCCACTTTCCCTTTTCCTTTTCACAAATACAGATCCCTCTTGCCATTTAACGTTTCACGATAATCGTCACGGAATTTTTGCAATAAATGGGGCTTGTTCCGAAAGTATTCCATCGACTCAATTTCCTTTATCTCTTTTAAAATCAATGGTTCGCCAATCTCACGGGTCGCTTCTGAGGCATAATCGCTTAAGTATTCCCTGAAGGTTAGAACGGCATTTAATTTGCAGAATTTCCCTTCCACACAATTTCCAAGCATTCCCATGATTGTTTCACCGGTCCGACCGCAACGATAACCAGCGGTACAAAATGAAGAGATGAAACCAAGTTGAGCTACTTCGCGGGTTACATCATCGAGGTCGCGCGGGTCTCCAATTGTAAATTGCTTGTTACCCAGGTTGATTTCCGATTTCTGATCGCTGTAAGCACCTATTCCTATGCGGGTTGAAGCATCGGTTTGGGTGCAACCCAATTGGAGCACTTCCCTTTTAATATCTGCTTTTTCACGTGCAGTGACAATCATCCCGGCTTTCGGAACCGAAAGACGTAGGACTGCTACCAGTTTTTTGAAATCGGCATCCGAAACACGGTAAGGCGAATCGGAACTTAGTTCAGAACCCAAAGCTGGGGTCATTCGGGGAAACGAGATGGTATGCGGCCCGATACCGAACTGTCTTTCCAGGTCGAGCGCATGGTACAACAACCCCATCACTTCAAAACGCCAGTCATACAGTCCAAAGAGGGCTCCAATGGCTACATCGTCGAGGCCTGCATCAATGGCACGGTGCAAAGCATAAAGCCTCCATTGGTAATCGCCTTTCAACGTGTTGGTTGGATGTACTCGCTGATAGGTTTCGTGATGGTAGGTCTCCTGGAAAACCTGGTAAGTGCCGATACCTGCCTCCTTGAGCAATTTCAGTTTGGCTGTTGACATTGGGGCGGCATTGATATTCACACGCCGGATTGACGAAGGATGACCAGATATTGGAGCCTTTTCCTCCACACTATAAACAGCTTTTACTGCCGAAACCATGTAATTGATATCCGATTTCTCGTGTTCCCCAAAAACAAGGATCAACCGCTTATGCCCTTCGTTCAAAACGGAGGATGTTTCGCGCCTGATTTCCTCTTCAGTCAATATGCGCCTGACTTCGTGGTGGTTGGCCTCCCTGAATCCACAATAGGCACAATTATTTACACACAGATTTGAACAGTAAAGCGGTGCAAAAAAGACGATACGGTTATCGTAAACCTTCTTTTTAACCTCCAGAGCAGTCTGATTGATCTCTTGCCAAAGATCTGGTGAAGAGACATTAAGCAGAGTTGCTGTTTCCTCAGCGGTAAGAATACTGATCGAAAGCGATTTCTGAAGGATATCCCTGACCAACTGTGGATCAGGGTTTTGCGTATTTTTAAGTTGTTGAAAAATCAACCCTTCATCAATAAAATCTTTATCATCAACCAGGTATTTGTCGATTTCCTGCCTGACGATCACCTGCTGTGACCAACTGGTGTTATGTCTTTTCTGGATCATTGCTTTTAATTAACGTACAAAGCTAAGGAAAAATTGATGAATGGGATTTGATTTGATAATTCTTATAACTTTGAAACAATATTTTTAAAAGCCATTAATATGCAAATTCTTATTCAAGTTGGAACTTCCTCTAAACCAAAAGTATATGAAATTTCAAAAGAGAAAGTTAAACTTTTAATTAAAATGGCAGATCATTTGGCAGATGATTTGATTGATGAAAATAGTCCTGATTATAAAAATTTCTTTGAAAGCGAAGTTAAAAAAACAATGCAAACGAAACGCGCAAAATCAGGAAATTCATTAAGAGAGATTATGTAGCCATAGGTGTCAATTTCACTTAGAAGCATAGTTTCTATATTTTGGCTTTATACCTAAAGATCAAATTTATATACGATAAATCCAATGAAATTTCAAATTTGAATGACTGATGGAAAAAGAACTTTTATTGTCTAAAACCGAAGATTTTGTGAAATCGCTTCTTGAAAGTGATTCCTCAGGGCACGACTGGTGGCATATTCACCGGGTAAGGGGAACAGCTTTAATGATTGCAAAAGAAGAAGGTGCAGATTTGTTCCTTGTCGAATTGGCCGCCCTGTTGCACGATGTTGACGACTGGAAACTATCTGATAATGAGGGTGGTCTGCCCAATGCAAAAAAATGGTTACAAAGTATTGATATTGAGGATGATACAATTGACAAGGTTTGTTCCATCATAGAAGGGGTTAGTTTTAAAGGGGCAGGTGTCGGAACTGAAACCAACGACCTTGAATGTAAGGTCTTGCAGGATGCCGACAGACTCGATGCCATTGGCGCAATCGGAATAGCGAGGGCATTTGCTTATGGTGGCAGCCGCGGAAGGAAGATTTATGATCCTGAAATACAACCTATCCAACATACAGATTTTGACCATTATAAAAAAAGTGTTGGAACAACTGTCAATCATTTCTATGAGAAATTGTTACTTCTAAAAGACCGGATGCAAACCCCTACAGGTAGAAAAATTGCTGAACAGAGGCACGAATTTATGGTTCGGTTTCTGGATCAGTTTTATGATGAATGGTGGTTAAGTAATGAGTATAATTAAGTTTCGGTTTGATCATATTTATAGTACCAACAACCATTTATTCATAATATTTTGTCTTCTCAATTATTCCTCTTATAAAAGTCCTTAACTTCGACGGATTTAAAATGGTTCGCCTTCTTTGCTTATATCAAAGATATAAGGACATTTAATGAGTTATTAAAGTATTACTTCCATGAAACAATTGATCATATCTTTCAGCCTTCTGCTGATATGTTTTGGTGTATTTGCCCAATCAGATAGAAGGCAAAATTCACAAACTTCTGAAACAAAAACTGTTTTGTCCGATAGCGCAAAAAAAGCTTCGGATGCTTTCTGGGCAAATTATTTGAAAATGATGTCTCCTGATGACGCTAAAGGTAAATTGCGCAATAAATTTATCCTTTCAGTCGATTCTCTGACAATGAGCGATTATACTTTGAGTATCGAACGGGTAAACGACAATCTGAATACGATCAGCGACAGTGCCAAACTGGGTTTTAATGTGGTCAAAATGGGAAGAAGGATCGGTTCCATGACAGATGATGTCCAACGGATCCGTCAGAATGTAAGGGGCAGAAATACGGTAATCAACATTAAAAACCTTTACCTTTACCAGAGTTATTCTAAACGGTTGTATGATGAAACCAACCAGATTCAGGACCAAGTGGACAAGTTGTACAATACTGTTTTTCAAGCCAAGAAAAACCTAAAGTTGGTCCTTTCTGATTCTATTTTCCGTAAGTTGTATTCAGATAAAAAGTTAAGGAATACTTTTGATCAGCAACTGGTCAGGCTGGAAAAGAAATACCTGAGAACAGATAGCACTACCCGCGCAAATGTTGACAGTTTGAATAGTTTAAAAGTCAGATTATCTGATAATTCTGTCAATTTATCCAGCACATTGAACAGCCTCGACCGAAGGATGGACAAGGCAGCATCCAGTCTTTTCGGACAGGAAGTTGTCCCTTTATGGGGAAAGCAAACAGTTGTGACCCCGACCGGAACAACTTCCAAATTGTCATCTACGATTGTTACCAGTGAGCTAAATGCAATCGGATATTTTGTGGGCCAGGTATCAAAAGGTAAAATCATCCTTGTAATTTTGGGAATCCTTCTCTTTATCTGGCTGTTCCTTCAATGGAAACTTTTGAAAATACTTGGAAACCAAAACGATACATATAGATATTTAAATCTTAAATACCTGAATAATAGGCCGGTTCTGTCGCTTATACTTGTTTTATTGTGCATGACACCCTTCTTCGATGGTTATGCACCGACTTCATATATCTCAATCGTCCACTTGATTTTGCTGATTGTTACCACTTTGATTTTTTGGATTAGCAGTACCCGGACTTTTTTGCTGAACTGGTTTGCCCTGGCAGCATTTTTTGTACTTGATGTGGCACTCTATTTTTTGATTGAACCAAATTTTGTTGAAAGGTTGCTGCTAATGGCCATACATTCCGGAATTTTGTTTTTTTGTGTCCGGTTCTATTTATCGCTTCATAATCAGATCACTTATAACCGTTTTCTGAAATGGGCTTCGATGATTGGAAGTATCCTGGCAGGTTTTGCAATACTCCTGAACCTTTTTGGTCGGTTTTCCTTATCAGGAATCGTAGGAATTGCTTCAATTTATGCGGTAACCCAGGCGATTATTTTGACTATTTTTATCGATGTTATCGCTGAGATCTATTTGGTTCAATTGCAAATGAGTCGTTTAAAGAGAGGGAACAACCTTCCCTTTGATGTAGATTCCAAACTTAGAAAAATCAATCCACCATTGATTTTTATTGCGTTGTTGGTTTGGTTGATCATGGTTACTTCCAATTTAAACCTCTTCCACTCAACCAGCAATTTTGTAATGGATTCGTTGACAAGTACCAGGACAATTGGAAGTATTACCTTTCAATGGCTTAGTGTATTGTTGTTTATCGTGATTATCTGGATTGCGCATCTTCTGCAACGAATGGTCAGTTTTATTTTTGGAGATTCGGAGTCAGAAGAGGAGACGATTACCAAAACCTCCAAGGGGCAGCATTCACGTCTCCTGATAACCCGTTTGATTGTTTTGATCGGTGGTTATCTGCTTGCGATTGCAGCTTCAGGATTACCGATAGACAAGCTCACCTTTTTGCTTGGGGCTTTGGGAGTTGGTATCGGTATGGGATTGCAGCACATTGTGAACAATGTTGTGTCTGGGGTTATTCTCATTTTCGACGGTACTTTGCAGATAGGCGATGAAATAGAGGTAACCGGACAGGCCGGGAAAGTCAAGGAGATCGGTTTACGGGCCAGTACGCTGACTACTTCTGACGGAGCAGATGTAATCATCCCGAACGGAAGTATCCTGTCGTCGAACATTGTCAACTGGACTTTTACCAACAACGAAAAAAGGGTGATCCTGACTTTTACAATTTCGGGGAATGAACTGGATGCAAATGTGATCAATGAAGTGATCAATAATACCCTTAACAACCTTGAAAATGTGATTGTTGCTAAACCTCCGGTGATTTTATACAGTAAAGTGACATCCGTTGCCTGTTTATTGAATGTCCGTTTCTGGAGTACTATTTCTCATGCCGACCAGGTTAAGAGCGATGCCATGCGACAATTGAGCGCAGCCTTTACCGCAAGGAAATTTAGGTTCAGATAGTGGATAACAAAAGGGCATCATCTACCTAGATTTGTGGTGTGGGGTTTCCTTTCGGACTTCCTTCCGGTTGAAACCGAAGGTTATTATTGGGAAACTCTTACAGAGTTTGAGATATTTTGTTTTTCTGTTTTTATTCCTTTCTTTTGTAAAGTTGGTTTATAAAAATAAATTGTTTCTATTATGAAGAATTTTAGGATTTTAGGTGCGCTTTCGGTTGTGATGTTGTTGATTGTATCGAACGTTAGTCTGGCTGAAAACTGGCCCAAATTCCGTGGCCCGAATGGGGATGGTACATCTGCTGAAGCCAATCTTCCCACAAAATGGGATGCAACAACGAACGTGATCTGGAAAACTCCGATACCAGGAAATGGCTATGCCTCGCCCATTGTTTGGGAAGACAGGCTTTTCACAGTAACGGCAATATCTGAAACCCAGGAAAAATTGCTCCTTTGCTATGACGTAAAAACCGGTAACCTTTTATGGCAGGTTACTGTTCTCAAAACCCCTTTTGAGCCAAAACACAATGACAACAGCTTTGCGTCAGGAACTCCTTGTACAGATGGGACTTATGTTTATGTTTCGTTCCTTGACGGGGATTCGATTATAGTGGCAGCATATAATTTTTCAGGAAAACAAATCTGGTTAAAAAAGCCGGGCACTTTTTCAAGCCCACATGGATATAGTTGTTCACCAGTACTTTATAAAGACAAGGTGATCATCAATGGTGATAGTCAAGGGGATGCCTTTGTGGCTGCACTAAGCGCAACTGACGGTCATACGATTTGGAAAACCAAACACGAAAATCCTTCCCATAGTTTTAGTACGCCTATTTTCAGGGAGTTGGCAGGAAAGATGCAAATGATCTTTTTAGGGAACAAAGAAATTGCCTCGTATAATCCCGAAACTGGTTCTAAGTATTGGACGATTCCCGGGCCATCCGAGGATTTTTGTTCAAGCCCGGTTTACAACGAAAAGTCTGGTTTATTGCTTGTGAGCAGTGCCTGGCCACAGCGCCACCTTTTGGCCATCAGACCTGACGGTAGTGGCGACGTTTCAAACAAAATTGTCTGGCGTTCAACCGAAGGGGCTTATTATGTGCCTTCGCCTGTTACAGTTGGTGAGTATTTGGTTAGTACAATGACCAGTGGTATAGTTCATTGTATCGAAGCAGTAACAGGAAAAATCCTTTGGAAAGAAAACCTTGGCAAACAATATGCCTCGGGAGTCCTGATCAACGGATTGGTTTATATGCCTTGTGATAAAGGAATTATCACGGTTATCAAACCCGGCCCTGCATTTGAATCCGTTTCCAAAAACGACATTGGCGAAACAATGTTCGCCTCGCCTGCAATCAGCAATGGGAGGATTTACATCAGGGGAACTAAAAATTTGTTTTGCATTGGTGAGAAATAGCTGTAATCACGGATATAATAGGTTGAAATAATGAACTTGCAAACTGCATTAATTTTATGTGGACTTTATAACCTCGCGTTTGCTGCCTTCCATTTATATTTCTGGAAAATCTTTAAATGGAAAGAGGATTTTAAAAGAAACACTATAGCAAACAGGGCAATTATTCAAATATTGAATATCAGGCTGATCTATATCTTCCTTTTGATGTCATTTATCTATTTCTTTTATCCAAAACAATTGCTTGAATCGGAACTTGGACTTGTTTTATTAGTTGGATTTTTAGGATTTTGGATAGGCAGGACAATTGAACAATTTATTTTCCTTAGGGTGAAGTCCAAAATGGTAACGATACTTACAGTTGTATTTTATATCGGAATTATGCTGCATTCATTACCAATAGTTAGTGTATTTGTTTCCCGGTAAAATGGCATAAAGTAATCAAAAAGAAGTCTAACAGTTCAAAAAAACTCCGACTCCCCAAAATACTTTTGAAATTTTGTGAACCATATCGCAACAAACCTTATTTTTGCTTGATTGTAATAGACTTTTTAACACATCATAATTAAACAATATGGAAAAGAAATCGGCAAATCGAAGAGATTTCCTTAAATCTTCGGCAGCTTTGGCTGCGGGGATGATGATTATCCCACGCCATGTATTGGGAGGTCCGGGCTTTACCGCTCCAAGCGACCAACTTACAAAGGCGATTATCGGAACAGGAGGTATGGGGCGCGGACATATTCCCTATGAAGGGACAAAAGTGATAGCCATCTGCGATGTTGATAAAAAACACATGCAACTGGCTCAATCACTGATTAGTAATTCAGTGAAGACTTACCACGACTATCGTGAGTTGTTGCTCCAGCCCGATATTGATATTGTTCATATTGCGACTCCTCCGCATTGGCATGGTTTGATGGCCATAGAAGCAGCTCGTGCCGGCAAGGATATTTGGTGCGAAAAACCGATGACCCGAACGATAGGAGAGGGGATGAAAGTAGTAGAAGAGGTGAATAAACATGGCCGGATGTTTCGGTTGAACACCTGGTTCAGGTTCAAAGATAATTTCTATGGCTTGGGAACGGAGGTTAAACCCTTGAAAAAAGTAATCGAAAGCGGTATCCTGGGGTGGCCGCTGAAAGTGACTGTTAGTGGGATCACCGGCTTCGACTGGAAATTCTACTGGAGAGGTGAGACCAATCTTCAGCCAATGCCGGTTCCCGAAGAATTGGATTATGATTTTTGGTTGGGGCCTGCACCATACCGTCCTTATAATGTGGAACGTGTCCATTCCAAATTTCGTGGATATTGGGATTATGATGGTGGAGGACTTGGAGATATGGGACAACATTACCTTGATCCGGTACAGTATCTGCTTGGAAAAGACAATACAAGTCCGGTAAAAATTGAAGTTGATGCTCCGCAGCAGCACGAAGATGCAGTCGGTACATGGCGTAGGGTAGAATATACATATGCCGATGGTTGCAAGATCATCCTCGATGGTGAAAACAAAGATGTAAACGCAGCCTATATTGAAGGCCCTCATGGTAAGATCTTTAAGGGATTTGAGTCGGATATTCCGAATTTGAACAAGTTTATCGAAACCCTTCCTGATCCGGAACCTCGGATTACGACTTTCTCCGAATCGGTGAGGACACGGCAGAAATTTGCCCTAAACGAGATGAACGGATATCGCTCATGTACACTGGTCAACCTGGGAATTCTCGCGGTCAGATTGGGGCGTACCCTGAATTTTGATCCTGATAAACAGCAATTTATCAATGATGAGGCTGCGAACAGGCTTATTCATCAACCCATGCGTGCAGCCTGGACATTTATCTAATATTCAAACAAGTTAAAATATGAAGAAGATATTCAATTCTCTTTTGGTTGTGGTTGCGTTGTTGCTGTTCGCCCCAATGTTACAGGCTCAGGACACCCGTACAATCGATACAAAAATTGCCGATTTTCTGGCTCAGATGCCGGCAAACAACCTGAACCAGCGCGATAAGTTAATGGAGGAACTGATTTCGTTTGGTGATGAGGGATTTCAGAAAATTGCAGAGCGTATGGTTCCTTCCGGGAAAGGTGACAACACAGCCATTGCATTTGCATTGAACGGTTTATCCCGATATGCCAGTCAGCCGGGTAAGGAAGATAAAAGGGCTTATGCTGAGAAGTGCTTTGTTAAAGCTCTGGAAAAGGCAACCGATATTGAGGTCAAAAGTTTTTTCATGAGGCAATTGCAATTAGTCGGTAAAGATGTTGCTGTGAAAGCAGTTGCGCCTTACCTTACACAAAACCATTTGGGTGAACCAGCAGTTTTTGTCCTCTCTTTTATCAACAACGAACTTGCAAAAGCTGAGCTGGCCAAGGCACTTCCAGGCGCAAAAGATATTTCACAAATTGCCATTACTAAGGCCCTGGGAGAACTAAAGGTTGCAGCCGCAAACAAAGAAATCCTCAAAAATCTGGCTACTGAAAATGCAAACCTGAAAAAAGTAACTTTAGCAGCACTTGCCAACATAGCAGCCGAGGAATCTTATCAACAGCTTTTGGATGCGGCCCTCAAAGCCGGATTTGTTTATGAACCTACCAATGCAGCGCAGGCATTTGTAACGTATGCCCAAAGGTTGGGTGAAGCAGGAAACCTTAAATTGTGCGGTAACGCATGTAACGATGTCCTGACTATCTGTCTCAAACCTGCGCAATTGCATACAAACTCTTCTGCATTGGCAATTTACAACCAATATTTCGAGGCTGAGGCACAACCCAAACTACTTAAATTATTTGACAATACGGATAAACCTTATCGGTTTGCAATTTTGAACCTTGTTGGGAAAAGCACATCAGCACCTCTAAAATTATGGGTCGCAAAAGCGAAGAAAGCTCAACCGGAGCAAAAAGCTGAAATCATCACGATGCTTGGCAAAAAAGGTGATCTTTCAGTTGGCGATTTTATCAAATCACAGCTTGCCGATAAAAATCCTGTGGTAGGTGAAGCTGCGATTTCAGCGTATGCTAAACTGAAAGGCAAAAATGCAGTTGCTGATTTGACAGCCCTTTTTAAGAAAGGAACTTATCCTGCGTTAGCTTCAAAAGCATTATTGTCTCTTGTTGACGAAAAGGGCCTTGACCCATTGGTGGCTTTGTTAGCTACTGCTCCGGCTGTCTCGAAAAGTGAGATCATTGGGATTATTGGTGCAAAATCGGGTGCCCGTTTCTTTGATCAGGTGAAAAGTTATACGACAAATCCAGATGCAGCAATCAAATCGGCCGCCTATGCAGCGATGAAAAATATTGGTTCGCCTTCAGTTGTTGATCAAATGTTGGAACTTCTTTTTTCAACTGATGATAAAGACAAAATAGCCAATATTCAGGATGGACTTGTTAATGCTACTTCCGAAATTAAAGATGTCGACAAACGGTCGTTGCCAATTCTTGCTAAATTGGGCAGTGCCCCTAAAAAAGAACGCATTCTTGAAATCCTTCCCAGGATAGGTGGTGCCTCTGCTCTCAAAGCTGTTACCGGTTATACCAATTCTTCCAACTCCGCTGAAAAAGATGCTGCTTTTAGTGCACTCATCAACTGGAAAGACTATACCGCATCGGCTGCTTTATATGAAATTTGCAAAACTTCCACTGGCGAAAAACAATCAAATGCTTTAAAGGGATTTGTCCGTCAGATCAGAAGTTCATCGTTGCCAGATGAGCAAAAGTTGCTGCAATACCGTAAAATAATGCCACTTGCTACAGGCAATAGGGATAAATCATTGATTATTAGGTCAATGGGG
This sequence comes from Mariniphaga sp., assembly GCA_037128295.1. GTDB lineage: Bacteria > Bacteroidota > Bacteroidia > Bacteroidales > Prolixibacteraceae > JAAFHB01. The sequence goes on along the minus strand of JBAXWR010000108.1, from coordinate 6,396 downwards.
CAAATTAAAACTTTCCTTTCACTTGTGACTACTGCCTCTTTTCTTGACAACAACGATTTGAAAGCAGACGCTGCTCAATCCGTCATGGAAATTGCACTTCCTACAGATTCCAAAAGTGGGATGAGCGGTGTGATTGTTCGCGATGCTTTGACAAAAGCTTCGAAATGTCTTTCAGGTAGTGAAAGTGAATACGATAAAGCCAAAATCCTTCAGTATCTTGCAGGAATGTCGTACGAAGACGGCCTTGTCCCAATGTTTAACGGTAAGGATCTTACAGGTTGGCAGGCATTGGTTGGGAATCCTGTCACAAGGCAGAAAATGGCTTCGAAAGATCTCGAACTGAAACAACAGGAGGCCAATCAAAAAATTGCGAATAATTGGTCAGCAAAAGATGGTTGCATCGTGTTTAACGGAGCTGGTGACAATCTTTGTTCTGTAAAGAAATATGGTGATTTTGAGATGGTTGTTGACTGGAGGATCACAAAAAAGGGTGATAGTGGGATTTATCTCAGAGGGTCACCACAAGTTCAGATCTGGGATACTTCGCGTGTTGATGTTGGTGCCCAGGTGGGTTCAGGCGGACTTTACAACAATCAGAAAAATCAGGCAAAGCCATTAAAGGTTGCTGATAATCCGGTTGGTGACTGGAATACTTTCAGAATTAAAATGGTTGGTGAAAAAGTAACTGTTTATCTGAATGGTGAACTGGTTGTTGACAATGTGGTACTTGAGAATTACTGGGATCGTAAAATCCCCATCTTTCCAAAGGAATCAATTGAATTACAGGCACATGGAACAGACCTTGCATTCCGTGACATTTATGTTCAGGAATTGAACAACGATGGTTATACTGTTTCCGAAGCTGAAGCAGCCGATGGTTTCAAACCTTTGTTCAATGGCAAGAATTTTGAAGGATGGACTGGAAATACAACCGATTACCATGCCGAAAATGGGGAGATCGTTCTCCATATTGACAATGGTCCATCACACGGAAACCTTTATACTGCAAACGAATATAGTGATTTCGTGTATCGTTTTGAATTCCAACTAACCCCGGCAGCAAACAATGGATTAGGTATTCGAGCCCCTCTTACCGGTGATGCAGCCTATGTAGGGATGGAACTTCAAATCCTCGACAACGAAGATCCGATTTATGCTCAATTGCAACCATACCAGTATCATGGTTCAGTTTATGGCGTCATTCCAGCTAAAAGGGGTTTTCTTAAACCGATTGGGCAATGGAATTATGAGGAAGTAGTAGCCAAAGGGAACCGGATTACAGTTACGCTGAATGGCGAAGTAATTATGGATGGTGATATTAAGGAGGCTTCCAAAAATAACACGGCCACAATGGATCACAAGCAACATCCCGGTTTGCTCAATAAAAAAGGGCATATCGGATTCCTTGGGCATGGTTCAGTCGTAAAATTCAGGAATATTAGGTTAAAAGATATAAGTATAACCAAGAAATAGTCTTGTCCGACCTGAATAATATCGTGGTATTTTAGGTCTTTTTGAATAGCCGTGATTGAATTTTCAACTAATTTTTTTAGTGGATTTCAATCATGGTTTTTTTTAACTGTTTTTTAACCATTTTACTTTTTGTGATCCTTCAATAATCAATACTTTTGCCAATTCGTTGGAAAATAAGCCGGAATCAGGCAAAAGATGATTTACAAACAATATTTTGGATTCAAACGGGCGATTCGCACATGAAAAAAAAGATCAAAAAATTTGGGATAAACCTTCTGAAACTTGGGGTATCGGTGGGTGCCATCTGGTGGGTTATGTCACAGATCTCGTTCAAGGAAGTTTTGAAAGTCTATTCTACATCAAATCCATATTACCTTATTGGGGCATTTGTCTTCTTTGGGCTTTCATTCGTCCTGTCAGCTTTCAGGCAAAACCTCTCCTTTCGCAATACAGGAGCCGATCTCTCCCAACAGTTGAACATTAAACTATTCTGGCTTGGAATGTTTTATAACCTGTTCCTTCCCGGCGGTATAGGTGGTGATGGGATCAAAGTCTATCTTGTTAACAAATATCGCAAAAACGGATTTAAAAAGAACATAGGTACCATGCTTGTCAACCGTATGGCCGGGTTAGTGGCTATCGGGATGATTACTATTGTATTGTATTATCTTTCAGGACTTCACATAGTTTTTGGAAAAGCAGCCTGGATTGCAGCACCTCTGATTTATGGTTTATACATTTTCGTGTTAAAATATTTTTTCAAAAGTTTCCTGAAAATCCATGCAGGATTGTTTTGGTGGTCGATGGCATTACAATTAATGCAATTTGTGGCTGCACTATTTATCCTTATCTCTTTTCACCAGACAAATGATCTTTTTGACTACCTCTTCCTCTTTTTTGTCTCTGCCATTGCTACTGCTATACCAATCACTATCGGAGGGTTTGGGGCGCGTGAAATTGTTTTTCTGCTCAGTGCTAAGGTTTTGCTCTTAAACAATGAACTGTGCATCGCACTTAGTTTAATGAGTTTCCTTCTTTCCGCGATTATTTCCTTTGGAGGTGTATATTGGGTTTTCTTCCCACCATTCAGAAAAGAATCTGTTCCGGCAAAAGAATCTGAACCAATCATAGAAGTATAGGACTGAATTTATTACTGATGATTAAGTATTTATTCGTTTTTCTCTATCTCATCCTGATGGTTCTGATCGGGATCATCTCCTCAAGGAAAATCAAGTCTGACAGCGATTATTTTATAGCCGGTAAGCGTGGTAACCTATGGCAGATCACCGGATCGCTGTTGGCAACGATTCTTGGAAGTTCTGCTATACTCGGTACTGCTGATCTAACCCTTTCTCAAGGTTGGGCAGCATCATGGTTGTTGTTAAGTGCATCAGCAGGCTTGTTCCTCCTTATCCCTGTTTCGATGAAAGTGAGGCATAATGGGAAATATACCTTGCCCCAAATGATTGGCGATTTTTATGGAGCCGAAGCAAAAATGATCTCTTCGTTTATCATTTCTTTTGCCTGGATTGGAATCATTGCGGCCCAGATTATCGGTGCCGCCAAAATCATGACTGGTTTTACCGGATTGGATTATTCTTTAGGAGTTTGGGGGTCAGGTGCGATTTTTATTTTTTATACAATTATTGGAGGTCAGGTTTCGGTATTGAAAACCGACCTTTACCAGTCAGTGATCATTATTTTGGGAATTCTTGTAACCGCTATTTACATCCTTTTTAAAGAGCCGGTATCCCCTTTAAAAATGACTACCCTAAATTTCCCGTTTAATGAAGGGTTTCATCTTTTCGATCTGGTTGTGTTGGTTTTAACCTATTCGAGTACTTTTGTCGTAGGGCCTGATATTTATTCGAGGATCTTTTGTGCCAAGGATGAGCATATTGCACGTAAAAGTGTAATGATCAGTGCTATTGTGTTAATCCCTTTTTCGTTGTGCATCACATTCCTGGGCGTTTTTTCAGCTTATAAATTTCCGGAACTTCATCTCCAAAAAGGTTCGGTTCTGATACAGGTTATGCAGAATACTTTGCCCGATTGGGGAGTGGGATTGTTGATTGCCGCTTTGCTTTCAGCAGTCATGTCATCTGGTTCTACAGCTTTGATGACCTCTGCAACCATTATCAGTGACCCGATTTCAAAAGGTTTAGAAGAGAAAGATTCCCGTCGGAATACAAAAATCATCATGTTGATTATTGGATTGCTGAGCATATTTCTCTCTTTGGGTGTCCAATCCATCATCCAGTCGTTGTTAATTGCATTGACAATTTTCTCGGGTGCATTTATTGTACCAACAATCGCTGGACTTTTCAATTTCAGGACAAGTAAGCTTCGGAGTTCGTCTGCAATGATAACAGGGGGAGCAATTGCCCTGACCGGAAAGATAATTGCACTTTCTTTGGATAATAGGATAGGTAACATATTGATTATTTTAGGTTTCATTGTAAATGCATTTATACTTTTTTTTGGAAATTCCAATAAGTTGATAATTGCCAGGTTGAACAAGTCGATCAATCAAGATGAGCGAAGGAAAAATTAATTTTGTACTTTTACACCCTTGACAAAACAAATCAACCAGAAAATGAAGTTTCTCCGAATATTGATTATTTTAATATATGTCTTTTTTATATTTTCTTGTAAAGAACCTCCCCCACGGCCAGTTGTAAGAATTATTCCACTGCCTGCTGAGGTGACCGAACACAAAGGGATCTTTATTGTTACCTCTGCTACTAAAATAGTGATCAGTAACAACAGTGAGCAGTTACGGCAGATCGCTGCTTTTCTCAATACCCATTCAGAGAAATACTATGGGATCAACCATCCTGTAATATCTTCTGATAGCAATCAAGATGAATCGATCTTTCTGAAACTGGACGAGAACCTTAAAATGGGGAAAGAGGACTACCACCTTATTGTAAACACTGAAGGTGTTATTATTGAAGCTGTTGCACCTAACGGTATTTTCTATGGTATTCAAACGCTCATTCAATTAATGCCGCCAACCCCAAAACAAATCGCTGAAATTGTCCTTCCGGCTCTTGAAATAAAGGATACCCCGCGATTTGCATGGCGCGGGATGCACCTTGATGTAAGTCGTCACTTCATGCCGAAGGATTTTATTCTGAAGTATATAGATTACATGGCAATGCATAAATTCAATACTTTTCATTGGCAGCTTGCCGACGATCAGGGCTGGAGGATTGAGATTATGAAATATCCTAAACTCACTGAGATTGGATCGGTCCGCAAAAAAACACTTATTGGCCATAGCAATAATCCTGTTGGTTATGACACCATTCCCAGCGGAGGATTCTATACAAGAAATGATATTCGTGAGATAATATCTTATGCATCAGAGCATTATATTACAGTTGTTCCGGGTATCGGGATGCCAGGCCATGCTTTGGCAGCACTTGCGGCATATCCTGAATTAGGTTGTTTAGGTGTTCCTTATGAAGTGGGTAAACGTTGGGGAACTTTTAACGATGTGTTTTGTCCTGGCAAGGAGAATACTTATACCTTTTTAAGGGAGGTGATTATCGAAATGTCATCACTTTTTCCAGGTAAATATTTTCATATAGGTGGTGCGGAGTGTTCCGAATCAAGGTGGGATCAATGTCCAACATGTCAGTTAAAGATGAAAAACGACAGTATGAATACCACACATGATTTGCACAACTATTTTGTTCGAAGGATTGGCTCTGTACTTGATTCCCTCGGAAAGGACCTGGCAGGATGGGATGAGATAGCCAAAGATAGCCTCCTTTCAAAAGGGGTTATTATGTCGTGGCGCAATGAAACGATGGCCATTAATACGACCGGAAGAAAACTTCAAACAGTGATGTCACCAGCCAAATATTGCAATTTCGATCAATATCAGTCCGATCCTAAAACTGAACCGTTGGCAGTTGGTGGACTATTGACCCTTGAACAGGTGTACAATTACGAGCCTGTTCCAACTGAATTGTCGGCTCAGGAAGCCAAATACATCATTGGTGCACAGGCCAATGTTTGGACTCAATATATGAAAACCCCTGAATACGTGGAATATATGGTATTTCCTCGTGCTGCTGCTATGGCGGAAGTTGTTTGGTCCCCAAAAGCTGGCAAAGATTATGCCTGGTTCAGGAAACGTCTGCTTGAGCAGGTGAAACGGTACGATGCATTGGGCATCCGTTATTGCAAGGCGGAATTCAAATCCAACAATTGAAAAATCATAGATCATTTCTCAATATTCTCCCCACAGGAGTAAACATTTTCGACTAATTTTCGTATGATTGATTTTAACCAATAATTATTGTCATTATGAAATTTTATTTGTTTGGTTTCATCGGCGGCCTTCTTGGTATTGTAGGCATATTGTTGATTGTAGCTTTATTTACTAAAAAGAATTATGGCCTTATTCGCGAAATAATTATCAATCAACCAAAAACGGCTGTTTTCAATTACATTTTACTTTTAAGGAACCAGGATAATTTCAGCGTTTGGTCAAGGAAAGATCCTGAAATGAAAAAGGGATTGCTTGGTACCGATGGAACCGTTGGTGCTGTTTCAACCTGGGAGAGCAAAATGAAAGATGTCGGTAAAGGGGAGCAAGAGATCATTAAAATTCTGGATGGTGAAAGGATAGATTTTGAACTTCGGTTTTTAAAGCCATTTCCTTCGACTTCATTTGCGTGGTTTGAAACAGAAAAAATTAGCAACACCCGGACAAAAGTAAATTGGGGTTTCTCAGGGAAAATGAATTATCCAATGAACCTGATGTTATTGACAATGAATATGGAAAAGTTGATTGGAAAAGACTTTGAGGCTGGTTTGAACAAACTCAAGGAAATCCTCGAAAAGTAGATTCTTAGGTTTATTCTGTAAAGAGGCTGTCCAATTTGTCCCTATGGTCTAATTTTGGAG
>JBAXWR010000107.1:0-23533 GCA_037128295.1 Mariniphaga sp. | reverse complement strand
CAATGGTGGACACGATTTCAAAATAGACTATCGCTTTGACCCCCACCCGTCCTACTTTTTTGGTATCCTGCATACCGGCAATGCCAGTCACAATGGTGGAAAAAATGATCGGGGCAATCATCATCTTGACCAATTTGATAAAACCATCACCCAATGGTTTTAAAGATTCGGCTAAAGCAGGTTGGTAAACACCCAGTATAATCCCAAGAATGATGGCTACAATAACCTGAAAATAAAGGCCTTTATAAATTTTCCTCATCAAAATAGACTAGTTTGTTTGTAACTTAAATGTTTTCCATTTTAATTTTTAAGCCAAATTTAATATAAATTTCGTATTTCCAATTTTAAACCAACCTGACAAAAAAAACCTATTTTTGTAATGAATTGTAACAACCATTGACCAATCATTAATAAATCAAGAAAGATATGGCTGAAGATGATAAAGGTTTTAGTTTCAAACGACTGTTTTTCAGGGATGAGGAACCTGCGGTACAGCAAAATCAAACTCAGGAACCTGAACCCGTAGTAAAAAACACACAGGTTAATTATGTTTCACCCCCGTCTCCTCTGGCTCCCGTTGGTGCCCAGGAGCAACCAATGTTGGAGGACTTCGTCCAACGGTTGCAAAACCTGATCAACCAGAACAATCAACCTGGTTTTGATTTTCTCGACTTTACAGAATCATTGTTCGAGGAGAAGCAGAACCCGACCCCTGAGGTGTATAAGACGGTTTTCAGGATTGCGCAGAAAATCGATAAAACTCTGACTCCCGCTAAATTACTTGAAAGTGCTCTATTTTATAAAAACCTTGTACAACAAACTGTTGATAATGAGGTTGGTAAGGGAGAAATGAAAAAGAAAGGGTTACAGGCTGAAAAGGATAATGAAAGGAACAACCTCGACAACAACCTGAAAGAGATCAGGGCGAAGATCCAGCAACTGACAAAACAGATACAAGACCTACAGAATCAGGATATGGCCACAAGCAATCAACTTCTTGCCATCGACCAGAAATATGGCGGTCAGTTTATCGACATTGACCGGAAACTCAATGCCATCAGAAGTGCTAAAGAACAAGTACTTGTGAGCATTGTGGATATTGAAGCAGGGATAAAATCGCACCTGTAATATTGTAAAATCATAATTTTTCGAAGAACTTAATAACAATTGAACTATGGAAACTGAAACAAAAACTGTCACCCAACTTCCGATCATGAAGTATTTCGACGATGCCAAGTTGATGGAAAAGGGTCAGGAGACAATCGGAAACTGGCGCAAAGGGGAAAAGCCGATCGGAGCATTTATCGGGCTGATATTGATAGGGGTTATCGGATACGGGACATTTAAATGGATCATTCCCGCAGTTTTTGGTGCCCTGAGTCAGGTATTTGCTGTAATTGCCTCTGTATTGGCAGTTATTCTTGTTATCTTATTGCTTCCTGCCATTTTTAAACTTTTCCGACGGATCGTCAGGTCGTTTCACAAGGCAATTATCAGATGGAACCCATTTGATGAACTCGATGAACAAAAGGAAAAAATGTGGGCCACTCACGACCTGTTTTTAAAACATAAGGCCAAAATCAAACAATTGAAGACCGATTTTGAGCAAATGTCGAACGAAACACGTACCGTGGCTGAAAACGCAAAAACAGAAGTCCAGAAACAGACAAAAAAAGCTGGTGAAATTAAGGCTATCATGGACAAGATGATCGCCGAGAAAGGTGAAGGGATCAAGGAAACTGATGAATATGTGGAGCTTCAGCAAAAGTTCATCAATGCCACTTCTGCTGGTACACGTACAAATACCACGTTGGAAAAAAACATCGAATGGACGACAAAATACGCTGCCCGTTCAAATATATTTGCTAACCTCGACCGCAAACTCGCGATTGGTGCAACATTGCTTGAAAATAAAATCAAGGATTTTGAGGAGAGCATCAACATCATGAAAAAGGATTGGGAAATGGCTGCCGCCTCACGTGGTGCTACTGCTATTCTTAAGGAAATATTGGGTCCTGGTGGTCAGAACTGGAAATTGGAATACGCCCTTGAATTTGTTGCCGGTCGCATCTCGGAAGACCTGGCAATGACGGCCCAAAACCTTGAGGACCTTGAGAGGAATACTACAGCTTTCAATTTCGACAGCGATGAGGCTTATGACAAACTGCTTTCAATTGGCAATAAACTTGATGCAGGTCAAATTACAGTCCCCGATGCGGCCAAAATTGCCAATCCAAACCACAAACTGACCCGCGACGAAAAAAACGCTGCTGGGCCTCTTGGAGACATTTTTTAATTAATAATCTATATATCAATAAGTTAATTTTAAAGATTATACAATATGGCAACAGATTACCAAAACAAACCCGGAATGTCGATACCCGGGTTTCCCAGAAACTGGACATTTGGGTTTCAATTGATCGTCCTGATCATTCTCCTTGCAGGCATCGGAGCCGGCGTTTACTTCGGATATCCGACTATGAATAAGGCATCAAAAGGGAATAAAGCCGATTTGCGTGCAGGCTTTAATAACTTTGTTGGTTTTGCACCCGGGATCGATATGAACGGGGGTGCTGCTCCTAACAAGAATTCAAGAATGTTTAAAGAGTTTGGGCTCACTTTCGAGGCGATCAGGATGGATGATATGATGAAATTGAACGATGCTTTGAAAAATGGCGACCTTGATTTCATTTTTACCACCACCGATATTTCTCCGATTGGCATGGACCGTAGCAGCGACCTCGCTAAAATGTCGGTTGTCCAATTCCTGAAGATTGACGACTCGCGTGGTGCCGATGTGTTTATCGTTGACTCAAAAATCAATACGGTAGCAGACCTGAAAGGTAAAAAAATCGCATGTGCCCTTGGTTGGCCAAGTAATACCTTGCTCCATGCAACCCTTGAGGCCGGTGGTTTGACTGAGGCCGACGTAACCATATTGCCAATGGGTGATCCGGCTGCTGCAAAAACAGCTTTCACAACCGGAAACGCCGATGCAACTGTTGTCTGGTCGCCGGATGACGAAGAGTGCTTAAAGACAAGATCAGCCAAAGTATTGACCAGCACCGACTTGCTTCCAAATATCATTATGGACGGCTTTATTGCCCGCAAAGAGGTTCTGGAGAAGAAAAAAGATCTTTTCATCAAACTTTCAAAAGCCTGGTTGGTTGCCAATTCCGAGATGAAAGATCCGGACAAAATGGCTAAAGCTGCACAAACCTACAAGACCGCTTTTGAAGTCCCTGACGATGTGAGAATTATCCTTGGTGGGATGAAAAAAATCCATTTTGCCACTTATGGTGACAATGTGAATTTCTTTGGTTTAAGTACCGATTATGCTGGGATTACGGGTCAGCAACTTTATACCAAGATGGCACGCGTTTACAAGACCGGTTATGGCAACAAGCTGACCAATATTGTTTCATGGGCTGAAGCCTCCTATCCTGGAATCGTACAATCTATTAATGACTTACAAGGTGATAATCATGCTGCGGAAGGACAGATCAAATTCAAGGCACCTACTGCAGCCGAAGCAAAATTGCCCGCATTGGCTACAAAACCGATTATCATCAATTTTGAGACTGGTTCATCTTCACTTTCCCCGGACATGAAAACCAAGATTGAAAATCAGCTTGGACAATTGTCGGTTGAATTTGCAGGGATGAAAGTTCGTATCGAAGGGAATACCGACAATGTGGGCAGCCCTGCCATGAACAGGGATCTGTCGTACAAACGCGCCAAATCGGTGGCTGATTATCTGGTTAAAACATACAGTTTCGATCCGAACAGGTTCGTCATTGTTGGAAACGGCCCAGACAAACCGGTTGCAAACAACAACACAGAAGAAGGCAAAAGTGCCAACCGCCGGACAGAGTTCCAGCTTTTGGGAAAATAAATTGTTGATTTATAATATTTTAACGAAGGAGGGTCATTTGGTTCCTCCTTCGTTTTTTGAATACTCAAAACAAACAAAGCTTATGGAAGTATTAAAAGATCTTTTCAGGTTTGCGGGGGCAGTCGATAAAAAGACAGCTCTGGCAGTGAACATTCTGGGATGGGTGCTGCTACTCTTTTTCTGGTGGCTGATTCCCACTGTTGGATGGATAAAACCAACAATCCTCCCCTCCCCTATCGACGTCTTGTTGTGCTTCAAGACACTTTTTGTAGAACGCAACCTGTTGTATAACATGGGTTATTCTATTTCCATCAACCTTGGAGGTTACCTACAGGCCATGGCCATCGCACTTCCTCTAGGCTTCCTGATCGGTTTGGTCCCCTTCTTCAGGCATTTGGTGAGCAAACAAATCGAAGCCATCAGGTTCACCCCGCTACCTGCCACGACAGGTATTTTTATGGCACTTTTCGGATTAGGGTTGGGCGTTAAGGTTGAATTCCTTTCATTTGGTATTTTTGTTTACCTGTTACCAGCTATTGCACAGCGAATTAAAGATATCGAGACAGACGACCATCTCAAAGCACTTCAGCAAACCATGTGGACGTTGAACGCAAGTCCATGGATGATGTTAAAACATTTTTATATCCCATCGGTGCTTAGCCGGTTCTCCATGGATGTAATCAACCTTGTGGCAGTGAGCTGGACTTATATTGTGATTGCTGAAATGATCAATGCAGAAGGTGGTTTGGGTTCGATGATCTATATGGCTACCTCGCGCGGTTCGCATGTCGATCAGCTTTATGCGATTTTACTTCTGATTATTTTTATAGGGTTTGTTCAGGATAAACTGCTGAAAATGCTCGACAGGAAACTCTTTAAATTCAAATACGCCTGAACATGAAACAGAATATATTCCAGAAAAAGGACAATACCGAGACAACCGAACCGGTTGAACCGACGGTTAATGAGACTGCCAAAGTCGAAGAAAATGCACCTGCTCCGGTTTCAAAGCCATCGGCAAGCCATACCACCGATATTATCAACCTCGTCAATATCAATCAGGTTTATAATGATCGTGGTGCAGCAAATACTGTATTTAAGGATTTCAACCTTGATATTAAGGATATTAAGGATCGTGGGCAGTTTATCAGCCTGATGGGTAAATCTGGTTGCGGAAAGTCAACACTGTTGCGATATATCTCTGGTTTACAGGTGCCTACATCGGGAGAAGTTTATATCTATGGTAAAAAACGTACAGATAAAGACCGTATTCCGATGGTATTTCAGCAATATACCTCATTTGAGTGGAAAACAGTTTTGGAAAACGTAGCACTTCCCCTGATTCTTAAAGGGGTCGCAAAGGATAAGGCCAACGACAAGGCAATGGATATGATCAAGATCGTAGGTTTGACAGGGCACGAAAACAAATGGGCAAAATACCCGATCCTTTCGGGAGGTCAGTTGCAACGTGTGGCGATTGCGCGGAATCTTGTTGTCAACCCACAAATCCTATTGATGGATGAACCTTTCGGGGCATTGGACACAGTGACCAGGAAACAAATCCAGGTTTTCCTCCGTTCAATTTTCGAAGAGGCCAAAATAGATCCGACCGTAGTATTTGTGACCCACTCCGAAAGCGAGGCTGTATTCCTGAGCAGCGATATTTATATCCTCGATTCGGGACCTGCAAATATTAAACACCATTTTAAGATCGACCTCCCGGAAAAACGCGACGATTCAGTGAGGTATTCCACCGATTTTACCGACTATGTGAACAAATTGGGTTCGATGATGGAAGGTTTGAAAGATGAGAAATAAACTTGGGAATAAGTGATAGTCTCACTTCAAGTGAGGCTATCACTAAAAATATCATTATTGTCCGGTTAAAATTGAATCCCTTTTAGATGTCGCAACTACGTTGCTTTTCCAATTTTATAATGCATTTATCTACAAAGATTTAGCAACTACGTTGCTTGAAAAGATACTACGTAGTAGTAAAATCTTTGTAGAATATTATTAGAAAGCAAAATGAAGCCACGTAGTGGCGATATAAACGTAAGCATCTCATATTAGATGGATTAAAAGGGTTATTTTAATTTTAACCTGACACCAATGTAAAAAAATATAGAGGATTTGTGATTTCGGCGCATTGATCATTAGAGCCTTTTGAAACACTCTGATTGCGCCAAATCCTTGGGGTATCATTCTTTTCTACAAATATTTCGCACCTCTGGTGCTTTTGACCCGGCCAAAAACGGGTTTTGGTTTCCTTCTCTATTTTAGTTTTGGGATGTTGGTTCCAATTTAGCTAGACTTCTATATAAAAACAATCAAAAGACAACTAATTAATATTCAATTAGTTGTCTTTTTGTGTTTTATTGATTTTCAATTTACCGTGCATTTACTCCGCCACCACTTGATTTGTGGATATTCTTGGTGGCCGGATTTCCCGAATAGGAAATACTTCCTCCGCTGCTAGCGTTGGCATCCAGGTCTTCGGTAACATTCACTTTGATGCCTGCGCCGCTTGAAGCACTTGCCTTGCATTTCTTACATTCGAGTTCGGCTGCATTGATATGGCTTCCGCTCGAAGCATCTGCCTTAATCTCTTTGGCTTTGCCTTTCAGATCAATGCCACATCCACTGCTGGCTGAGACATCCATGTCGGTAGCCTCCAGATCCAATTTTACATTGGCGCCGCTACTTACATGAAGAGCAAGACTTCCGAGTTTGAGAGGTGATTCAACATCAACACCTGAACCCGAAGAAGCATGGAGCTGGTCCATCTCCTTGAACGAGACATAAACCTTGAGTGTCCTGTTCTTCCAATTAAAACCTGACCATGATTTGTCCTTGATATAAATTTTAAGGATGCCATCCTCGACCTTCGTAATAATCTTTTCCATGTCATCCGATTCTGCCTCCACAACAACCTTTTCGACATTTTCCTGGGTAAGCTGCAAATGGATCCCGCTGCTCACCGAAATGCCATGAAATCCGGTAACCTGCCGTGTCTGTTTACCTTTGAGGACATTAGCAGCCTGAACAGAGGCATTGACAAAAAGCAAATTTGCCAAAAGCAATAAAGCAACAAGTCTAAGTGTTTTCATTTTGAATTTATAAATTAATACAACAATGGTTTTGAATCAATAGACGTAAGAATATCGAATTTGTTACACATTTGGGGAGACCAATAAATAGATTTTTCATGTTTTTCGGTTAGATTTTCAGCTTCACCGGTTAATGGCATCATAATCGGAAATAACGTAACCTGTGAAACCCCATTCGACGTGAAGCACATCATTGAGCAACCGGTTGTTGGCAAGGTATTTCAAAATTTAGGATTGTGCCACATGGTTTTAAAAGTTGTATGAAGATTACAAACAACATAACAGCACTTTCAGCCTCAGGACCTGTCATTGCGCGGAGTGCGAAAAAGGATTAAATTTGAATCAGGATTATCTGCACGACAAAGCAATCCCAAACTAAGAAGCAATATCCCAAAACAATGTTTTGAAAGTGCTTCAAATATGGGATTGCTTCACTCGCATTTCGAATCTGCAAACAATTGAATATCAATACGCTCATTCGCAATGACAATTCATCAAGGGAGATCTTCCAAAATTTTGGATTGCGCCACAAAGTTTCACAAGTTGAATGATGATTACTGTCAAAATTTCAAGCAGCCACACTGTAAGGACTTGTCAGTTTACCAAGCGATTATAAAGGAATATACCTTTGCAAATAGAGTAAATTGAAAAGCGTTGATAATTGGTAATATTCGTTTTCATAACTTAGTTTGTTATGATACCTTTGCAATTCTTAAAAAACGATGGGCTAATTAGCAAATATTTTAAGACCACTTGATCAGTTTACTGATCTGGATGATAAACATTTAAAAAATGAGTAGGAAAGTAAGACATGTTTTAGGAATTTCGGGTGGAAAAGATAGTGCAGCATTGGCGATGTACATGAAAATGCACCATCCTGAGATTGATATGGAATATTACTTTACCGATACTGGAAAAGAGTTGGAAGAAACCTATGAGCTGATCAACGAATTGGAATCGTTCCTTGGCAAGCAAATCATAAAACTTGAAGCCAACCATAGCCACAAGAACCCTTTTGATCATTATTTGGATGTTTACAATGGCTATTTACCATCGTCGATGGCGCGGTGGTGTACCCAAAAATTGAAACTTGAACCATTTGAAGCCTGGATCAAAGATGATTTGGCCATTTCGTATGTTGGTATCCGCGATGACGAAGACCGCGAGGGGTATGTTTCAACCAAATCCAATATTCAATCGATATTTCCGTTCCGTAAACATATTTGGAGCATGGAAATTTTGTACAAAGTATTGCACAACTCGACAATTGACCGGTTAGCAATACATTACAAAAAGCATGGTTCTCCTGAAATGATGGAAAGGTATTTGGAAATAGTCTCTGAACTCCAATCATCCAAATATTTGCTTTCACAAAAATTGAAAGATCTGTTGCAATTAAGTATTTCGACCTTTAACCATGTTGTTTTTGATTTCTTAAAAGACGAAAATTATCCGGTTTCTTACATTGATGAATATTCTTTGCTCGATAACGAAGAGAGCATTGACATTAAAAAGGTTTACCAACTGTTTAAGGACAAATAGCGTTAAAGTGCCGGGGTATTACGATGAAATTGAATTTGAAGTTGATGGTAAGAAAGGTGTCTATAACCGTAGCCGTTCCGGTTGTTTCTTTTGCTTTTACCAACGTAAAATAGAATGGGTTTGGTTATACGAACGCCACGAGGATTTATTCGCTAAAGCACAGGAATACGAGAAAGACGGATACAGTTGGATGGATAACGAAACACTCGCTCAGATTATTAAGCCTGCACGTTTGACCCAGATAAAGCTCGATTATATAGCGACCATTCAGAAAAAGCTGAACGGCAAAAACAAATCGAATAAATTAGTGGATATTTTGGCCGGTGATAATGAGATTTGTGCTAATTGTTTTATATAGATTCATCATTTTCATAATATCCTTTTGAAGGTAGCACATGCCTGACACCTCCGTTAGGTTTTACTATATCACCAGTGTATCTTGGAATTAGATGAATATGAGCATGGAATATAGTCTGTCCGGCAGATTTATTTATATTTATTCCAACATTAAACCCATCTGGTGAATACTTTTTAAGCAAATATTTCTGAACAAAATTTGCCAGTTGCCACAACTCGAATTGTTCTTTTGGAGTTAGTTCAAAATAACTCGAAATATGTTTCTTCGGAATTATTAATGCATGACCTTTGGAAACAGGATAACCGTCATAAGTAGCATAGGCAGTAACTGATTCAGCAATATACTTAAGATTTATTGATGGCCGACAAAAAATACAGGAAGATTTCTGAGGGGTATCAATTAATAGTTGAAATGAAAATATTTCGCAGAAATCATTCAATAAGATGCTTTTAAAAGGAAGTACAACATTGCATTGATAAGTTGGTTTCTGATGAATTTTGTGTATTCTGAATCCTTCATATCTAATATCCCGACGTACAGTGAAATAAGCGACACCTCCAGTATTAAGCAATTGGCTAATTTCCATAATTACTTGTAGCTGTTCACTTTCCTGTAAAACATTTAAAACATACTGACAAATAACAGTGTCATATTTTTTAAGGGGATAATTTGGGAAGTGGAATATATCATATCCATCGCATTCATAACCTTTAATTTTTAGTTCGGATACATCCTTTCCAAGTCCACAACCAAAATCAAGGATACTTCCTTTCAATAAATTATTCTGTCTTAACCAATTTGTTGGAAATGACATCCTGTCACGGTCTTTAGCTGTTAAATGTGAATTATTCTCCTGATTCATAGGTTAAAAGGCTCAAAACCTCTGTGATTGATTAAATAGTCGCATTTGTTTGCAAATGACTCTAAGCATTTGTTTTGCCAATTGCTCTCATCAAAGGGTGTCAAACCTAATAATGACATTTGCAATTCTTTTTTTAGGCGAAGGGGGTATTCAATATAAATCATTTCCCAATAATGCACAATAATATCCTTTTGCTTATACAATAACTCAGGACTCGGGATTTTATCCAATTTATCACCATTTATCTTTTTTTGCGCCGGCAACAAATTCCAAAAATCATTGTTCTTCCATAGTGAATATGGCATCATATGATCAATGTTTAAATCATCAGTAATCATTTTCCCTGACCAGACACATACAAGACCTGTATTACTTTTGATCTTTTCATAAAATGACCTGATTTCAGTTACATCACGCCCTTTTTCATATGCGGGATCCAATAGTTCAAGAATTTCACCGCGAGAAAACTTATTTTCTTTGTCAGCCCTGATGGTAAAGTTAGCCCATTGAGTTAATAAGGTATGTGTGCCACTGATAAAAGAGCCAAGAAGTAAAAAGGCTTCATGATAATTCTTTGGCATAGAGAATGTTCCGCAATTGTCGATAATATATTGATCTGTGAGCAAAGTTGACTCATTTATAGAAAACTTAGAATCATGGTAATACTTGAATATTTGACCTCCTTTGTTTACTGAACTGCCAATGTAATGCATGGGCATCCTGACAATAGTTTTCCTTATTATTTTTACAAGTGAACCAACTAATGTTTTTTGATATTGTTCAAAACTTCCGTCCTTTAAGTCTCTATTAAATTGATAATAACCTAATCCAGAAGAATACTGTTGAATTATCAGGTTGAAATCCTTTCTAAAGGCTAAAGAAAGGGTAGGATTATCTCCATTTTTTTGTGGGACAAACTGGCTGTTTTCAAAAAGGGGATAGTAATATTCTAACCATTTTAAGACGACTAATCCAAGCGGGAAAAAAACTTCATCTTGTTTTTTTCCTTCATAATGTCCATAATCCTGGGTTATTTGTATGCAGGCACGTAATAAAGCAAATTTGTAAGTGGTATCCTTGCTATCACGCTCAATAATGGTGGATATTTCTTGAATAGCAGTAATCATAAATTTGTCTTTAGCGTTAAATGAGGCCTCTTTAAGTAATACGTTCCAAAATAGAATAAGTAAACCTACAGATATGTTCAGATCAAAAGTAACGAATATAAAATTCATAATCTCTTTTTGTCGGCATAATTATTTCATATTTTTCTCGAATACGGTTTAAAAGAAATGTTGCCAAAGATGATTTCCGGGATCTTCGTAAAATGTTGCCAGGAATAGTACCGCTCGCTACCTTGTTTCGGAAATTGTAATCAGGGAATTGCGGTTCTATAATGGACGCCAATTGAGCCAATTTCCTTTTCAACGTTTGTTTAACCGCCACGCGGTAAAGTTCCGGGATAATGTTTTTTATACAATACTGTAACCTCTACGAGGTAGGTATTGGGATAGGAGTAAGATTTTCTTCAAAACGAAACAGATCTGTAAACACAAAATAAAAATTGGTCATCAACAAGGTTTATTTAGGCAACTTCAAATTCCAAATTGCGGTCTTTTAAGTGCGATTAACCTTCCACGTTCTACTAATATCCATCCCTGTTATATAAATAACCATCCCTGTTATATAAATAACCATCCTCGTTTTACAAATAACCATCCTCGTTTTATGAATAACCATCCTCGTTTTACAAATAACCATCCTCGTTTTATGAATAACCATCCTCGTTTTATGAATAACCATCCTCGTTTTATGAATAGCCATTCACGTTTTATGAATAGCCATTCAAATTGTTCAAGTAGCCTCCCATATTTTATGAATAGACACTCACAATGTTCGGATAGCGATCATTTTCTTATATCTCGGCACCTGCTTTTAACAGATCGTGACCTGCTTTTAACAGATCGCCACCTGCTTTTAACAGATCGTCACCTGCTTTTAACAGATCGTCACCTGCTTTTAACAGATCGTCACCTGCTTTTTACAGATCGTCACCTGCTTTTTACAGATTGTCACCTGCTTTTTACAGATTGTCACCTGCTTTAGACAGATCGTGACCTGCTTTAGACAGATCGTCGCCTGCTTTAGACAGATTGCAACCTGCTTTAGACAGATCGTAACCTGCTTTAGACAGATCGTCACCTGCTTTTTACAGATCGTCACCTGCTTTAGACAGATTGTAACCTGCTTTAGACAGATCGTGACCTGCTTTAGACAGATTGCCACCTGCAATTTTATAATTTCGGGGGTATTTCAAAATCCATCTTTGGTCTTTTCCCGAAAAGGCAAATAAGGTAAATAAGGTTGGTTTCGAAGGATGTCCCTTGGCTACTAAGGTTGAAAAAATGGAAAAATAAGGTTTGTTTAGATCAAAAAATATGGGTTTTGTACAACAATCCTGCGTATTTAAATTATAGTTTTTGTTCCACGATCCTGCCTGTTTAGAAAATGGTTTCGTGCCTTCTAAAAACAAATTTTTGTTCTCCAACTCGTAGGTTTAACATCACTTCATACCTTATTATCACTCCTTTATAAGGCACGGTTTTGTTTGGAACCGTTTCAAAAAACCTTATTTTTGTTCTTCCCCGACCTTAATAGATATGGGCCAAGATACACCCTAACCTTATTTACCTTATTCTCAAATATTTAATATATTAGCGCCAAAACAAAAGTGCTAGAATGATGATAAAGTGTCCGGGTGACTGGAGCGGCAGATCTTCGACCTGGCAGTTACTCGGAGTCACCGGGACACTGCATCCTAAAGTTTGTTTGTTCTGTCTGGGTAATTGTTGATGTGATTTCGGGCACGTCCTTCGTTTAGTATGAGCTTTGCGGCGCATTGTAGATTTGATCATCTTTGAAAATTCTGATTGCGCCGCTTTGGTGGGGCGTTTGTCAAGGGTTACTAAGGTTAAAAAGAAAAGATAAATAAGGTTTCTCCTGCTTAAAAACCTTATTTTCAATTTCTTAACCTTAGTAACAGGGTAATATGGCCACAACATTTTAAGACCTTATTACCTTATTTTCCGATATTTAATTCAATCGGGCTAAAGGAAAAGCTTTCGAATCATGTTTTAGTGTCCAGATGACTGTTGATGCGGGAAAGAGCCACCGGGGCACTGCATCCTAAAGTTTGCATTTCCTGTCCCATACTCCTTTTCCAATTGTGTCGACACGTCGACACAATTAGATTTACATAATCATTGATTAAACCGATCGTCATTCCATCAATATAGACTTTCAAAAATACGAATTTAATTGGCTATTGTGTTGCGGCGCAGTTGGCATTTGATCTTTTAACATCACCCTGATCGCGCCGCAAGGTCCCGTGGGATGGGTCTTTTTCTACAATAATGTAACCTCTACAAGGTATGCATTCTTAATTTTTGTCATATCTTTTTCTGCCATCAGCGCGCGCTTTCATAAACTCATTTTCTTCATTTAGTTTGTCAGCATATCTCTTGAGCCTGTCCTGATCTGTTTGGCATGGAACAAAACCTTCGAGGACAGCTCCGTTGGGTTTTATTTTAAGCCTCTCTTTTCCTTTGGAAATCAAGGCTACAGCCTCGTCATACTTTGGCTTTTCATTTCTGATCTTGTCGAGACAAGGACTTAATTCGGGTCTTTCAAACGCGATCTGAGGGCCAACAGTCCGGTTGAAACCGTTGATTTTGTCAAAATCGATCCCTGTAAGCTCTTTCAATCGTTTCATTTCCTGATCATCAAGTGGGCAACGTCCTGCTATATTATCAGGGTAGGCTGAATCGTAGGTAGGATAATAAACGGCATTCAGATCCATCCATGTATAAAGAACCTGTTTTTCCTGTTCACTTAGTTTTATGTCTTTATGATGATTGTCAATCACTTTGGTAAGAATACTTGCATGGGCTCCCCAGGTGTAGGGCTGCTGGATTTCTGCGGGACCCGCACCGATAACCAATATTTTTTTCTTTACATTTAAATCAATGTAAGAGGCGTTAAAAAAAGGATTATTGTCGGGTGCAAGTACAAGTTTAGTCCGGTCTTTTTCATCAAAATCGTGACACGAAACGCAATATTTGTTGAAGATGGGTTGAACTGTTTTCGTAAATGAAAATGGCTCGGGTGCTTTGCCCATCCAGCCATTCATTGGTGTAGGGCTTCGGCGAAGGGCAATGGCCATTTTTCCAGTCGGTGGCGGGGGATTGATGCGGTTTTCGTGACAACCAATACAACCATTTACTTCGCCCGATTGAACCATCGAACCGCTTCGCATGGATTGTATCATTTTCTTATCCTTGTCCAACAACTGGAAATAAACAAATTTATTGGATGGTACTTCAAAAAATGTTGAGCCATCCTCTTCAACAGGAACCTCGCCCAGTATCATTTTATTTTCAAAGTTAGTCCAGTTCATTCCCGGACATTGTACCCCCTGTCCATTCCATGCCTTTGGAGTCCAATTGAGTTTTGGAGGAGATTCAATCACCCTTAAATATTTAACAGAACCAGGTTCAACTCCATTCATGTGTGTCCCCTCATAAACATTTTGCACATAAAATTTACCTGTTTGATTGGCATAATTCCGCATCTCGGGGATAACAGGAGGTTTAAAACGAATGGACAATGGCTGGGCATCGAAGATCCCTTTTTCACCCTCAAGGAGAAGAGTTTCATTTCCTGTATTATCGACCAAAAACAGCCCCATCTTTGGTGTGTATTTTCCGTCTGTCCCGTTTAAAAATCTTGATACCAGAATCTGTTTCGTATTCAATGGAAATGGGTCTTCATAACGCAACGGGATTTTCCCAATATTATCAAAAGCACTGGTTCGGTAATCTCCCTTATCAAGAATATCCATCGCATTCGAAGGCCAGATTTGAACTACCGATTGTGCTCCGTCAACCCCTTTTCGCCTGTCAATTACGGCAAGTGCCCCCCAGGGGAGATCGTGGCACGCTCCGAAAATGCAAACAACCAATGAGCTTCCGGGTATGGCACGACCATCAATTACACCACCGGGAGAAGCCATATTATTACCGTAGTAGATGGAGTGTTTTGTTCCGTCGGGATTAACTGCCCAAAGCCCTTGAGCATCGCCAAAATTCCGATCAACATATTCCCAACGGTCGTATAAAATGCGCCCGTCATTCAGAAGAGCGGAATGACCTTCAAAAAGGGTACTTTTCCCAATCTGTGTAATGTTTGCACCATCACGCTCCATTCGGTATAAATTACACATAATGTGGCGATTACACATACAATATTTTGGTTCGCGTGAACTGCTGAAAACAATGGAACCATCGGGGAGGTAAAGAGGATCAATATCCGACACGTTGAATGCAAAGGTAAGCTGCCTGAGATTTGAACCGTCTGTCCCAATTTCATAAATATGGTAATAATCATCTTTGTTATTGCGCATCGAAAACAGGATCTTTTTCCCATCGAAGGAAACTTCCGGATCTCTGATGATCCCTTCTTTTGACTCAAGAATTACACGTGATTGGTTTGTAGTCAGATTTAAAGCTTTTAGGGCAGAATTACCAACAAAACTTTTTTCGTTGATTTCTCCCTTTTGGAACATTGTCTCAGTATTATGGTGATCTTTAGTATATTGAAGTCGTTCAACATAAAGAACTTCTGAAATTTCTTTTCCAAGATATTGAAGATTGATCTTTGTCTGTCCGTTTAAGCCAAGAACTGACAGAACGATTAAACTAACAAAGCAGTAAGTTTGTAAAGACTTTTTGATCAACATAGCTAAATATTTTTAGCAAATTTATTTAAAAAAATGATTTGATTCATTTTATCCGACGGAGATAATTGCTTATTTATTTCGTGTATTGCAGCACCCATGGTTAGAAATTTTGGGTATATGTTCTGCAAGCGTGAATGCTGGCTATATTTTTGTAAAGATCAATGAATAAGGTAAATAAGGTTGGGTTCGAAGGATGTCCCTTGGCTACTAAGGTTAAAAAAACGGGAAATAAGGTTTGTTCGGATCCGATTCAAAGAAAACCTTATTTTTGTTTTTCCCTGACCTTAATAGCTGGAGAACAATATACACTCTAACCTTATTTACCTTATCTTCAGATATTTAATCTTATTAGCACCAAAACAAAAGCGTAAGAATGATGCTAAAGTGTCCGGGTGACTGGATCGGCAGATCTTCGTTCTGGCAGTTGCTCGGAGTTACCGGGACACCACATTCTAAAGTTTGTTTTATACGAATATAATTGGCTTTTGTGTTGCGGCGCAGATAGGATTTGATCTTTTAACATCACCCTGATTGCGCCGCAAGGTCCGGTGGGATGGTTCTTTTTCTACAATAATGTAACCTCTACAAGGTATTGATAGTGCTAGAGACAGGTTGGATTTATTTTCAACCGAAATGGATACCTTGAATTCAAACTAAAAGACTAATCAACTCGAAATTGAAATTTATAAATCACTATAAATTAAATACTTACATTTATCCCCCTATCCACCTTTAAAGAATGGGGGAATCTCCGGAATAGGATTTATCTCCTTTTAAATATAAAATAGGTTGGGAAAATGGTCAGATTTTACATTGGTTCGGAGGTGTCTGATATGATGAATCAGTCTTCATCGAAGTTTTGACAAAAAAATCTTCCAGTGAAATTCGTTGTCCTGAATCAAGTTGGTTGATACCTGTTTTTATCTCTTGTTTTTGTGAATCAGATAGTTCAAACCAGAAATCCTTTTGTGCGGACAATTTGTTTTTTTGACCAAAAAAACTGCTCCGAATATCGAGAATCCTTCGGAGGAACGAGCCATGAGCTAATCCTGCATAAATGAGATTCGCTTCTATGACTCGTTTCAAAATTCTTATTTCAACAATTCAACTTTCTGAAGAACTAAACCGTAGTGGCTTCCGGGAGGATTGGCCTGGATCTTTACCCCATTCCAGTCAGGCGCAAAATTGCCCGAATAGAGGAGCCATGCAGTTTTTCCGTCTTTACTGATAAATTTGGACGGGAAGTTGACAAAATAGGCCTGCTCCCCGAAATTTTTCAGGTAAGTGATCATTTTCCAATCTCCGTCCAACTTGTCCGATTCAAGGAAATAGGTGTTCATCCTTGCACAGGTGTTCCCGCCATCGGTCACACACATTAAATACTTTTTGAGCGGGGCATTGTAGGTGACGGTAACACATCCCATGTTGTTGTCCCATTCAAGTAGCGGTTTTATTTTTTTGAAATCATTGGTCCAAATAGGATTGCCCTGTCCATCCCTGCCGGCATAAAACTCATATTTTGAGGCATCGTTGATGTTTTCAATGGATGGGACAACCCTCAGCAAATAAACCTGATCGCCGGTGATCCAGCTATCGTTGTAAAAACGATACGGACTATCGTTCTTATCTGCTCCATTTTCAACAAGATATGCCTTTCCATCGGGGGAATATTGCATATTCTTTCCAAAATCGACAAAATGAGGCGATCCAATTTTTACCGGATAACCATTGATCCCTGTTTAACCAAACAAAGGTTTTGCGGGGGTATGGGGACAAGCTTTCCATGAGCGCCCATAATCGGTACAATACCAAAATCCAACAAACGGACCCATCCACGGCCAGTTAAATATTGAATCTCCATAACGGGCACCGCCATCAGGAGCAAGGCAATAAGTACCATAATATCATATCTTATTGTGAATCAGGATACCACATGGATACCTGACCTGGTAGGGTGTCGGTGATCCTTTTGAGAGGCCCAGACTATAGACTTTATGTGCAAGGGGATCATCTCCCTCAATGACAGCCTGACCTGTAGTTGCATTTTCACCGGCTGAGTTTGAGGTTTCAAAAGATCCATCCAAACGCGGACATTGGCCATCTGTAAATGGGGAATAGAGATTATTGTCGACAGCCCATGTTGGATACCACATGTCGGCAACAAGGAAACCGCTCTTTAGTCCAAGAAACTTTATCCCGGTTAATTCTTTAGATTGCCTGAACGGGCTACCCGAAGGAACTACGGATTTCCACACAAATGGTTTAAAACTAAGCGTATCGGCCTTTACAAATGATGGCTGCGATTATAATGAAAGACACATAACCATCAAATGACAACAACGAATAAATGCAATTTTGTTCTTATAACAAAAAAATTATTTTTTGAAAATGTACCTAAAGAACGACTGCATTGTCCATTAAAAGAATCAGCCCGTGTCCAACCGATTTTTTAAGTTTTTCACGTCGTTGTACGTAAATTTCTTTTGAAAACATCATTTTGGGTTTTATATTCAATATCGTATTTGACTTAATCGGTTGTAATCTTAAAAACGGTTGCCTCCTGTATCGCCAGTTCTAATCTCAGACTCTGGGGTATTGCTATTTTGATTCCACCTTCAACTCTTTTATAAGAAAGCTTCTGTTTCAATGAAAACAAGCTCGCTTTAAGTTTCCCTGTTAAGGCAGTCTTAACCGTAATTTCAGCAGGCAATTCTTTTTCGTCTTTTGCTGGCATATAAATGGCGTAGATCGTCTTATCCCCTTTTGCCGTGTAAGCAACTTTGCCATCCAGGAATGGTTCAATGGGATTCGTTTCAAAGATTGCTTCCCCATTGTTTTCCAGCCATTTGCCAAATATTGAAAGGTTTTCATATACTTTAGGTTCGAATTCTCCTTTCCCGTTCGGACCAACACCCAATAAGAGGTTCCCACCTTTTGCAACAATGTTGACAAGCAACTGCACCAGTTCTTTGGATGATTTGTAATGGTCGTTCTTCACCCAACCCCAGGCTCCGCCCATGGTGATGCAGCTTTCCCAGGGAACCATCAAAGGTTTACCCGGCGTTTTTTGTTCAGGAGTCAAATAATCCTCGTACTCGCTTTGCACCCAGCGGTCCACCACTAGCATTCCCGGTTGTTTGGCGCGTGCCTTTTCGGCAATCAACTTCATGTTGATATCCATGTCATGCGGATAAGTGCAAAATTCCGCAACTTTTTTTGTAATTGACGATTTCGGCATCACCCAACAGCCATCCAGCCACAGAATATCAACCTTGCCATAATCAGATGTAAGCTCATTGATCTGATTCTGTGTGTATTCCACAAACTTTTTCCACCGGTCGGGATGTTTGGTAATATCATAATTGGGATTCCTGTCTTTGGGAGGATAATAGGGCCACCAGAAATTGGGTGTTGTCCAGTCTGGTTTTGAAAAATAGATTCCGGTTGCCAATCCTTCTTTTCTGGTGGCATCAAGAACCTCTTTTAAAACATTCGATTTAGGATTCGTAGAGAAAGGACATCCCTTATCGGTTACTTTAAAATCGGTGTATTTGGAATCATAAAGACAAAATCCATCATGATGTTTTGAAGAGTAGATCATGTATTTCGCTCCTGATCCTTTAAACATCCTGGCCCACTTTTCAGGATCAAAGTTGACCGGATTAAATTTTGATTTTGTGTTCCGGTAGTCATTGCAAAATTGATAGTAGTCGTCGTATCCATTACGGGTAATCCAATCTTCCGGACACAATGCCCACGATTCAACGATTCCAAGTTCTGAATACAACCCCATATGGATTAACAAGCCAAATTTGTAACCTTGCCACTTTCTGAGGTTTTCCATTACTTTCGGGTCTTTTGGCCATGTGTACCCTTGATCATTCGACAAATTCTGTGTTAGCTTCGTGGCCAATGGATCATCTTTTGACACCACTTTTGTGTCATTTCCGGTTTGGGCAATTGTGCTACCAGCCCAGAAAACCAGGCAAAAGAGGACTAATGAGATTAATTTACGCTTCATATTTACTGATTTTAAGTGTCCTGACTTAACAAAAAGCTAGCCGATGAATACCCTTTAAATTTTTCACTTGATCTGCCAGTCATTTGAGTAATAACCCGTACGTATAACCCCTTCGATGCCTTTTTTGGGCATGTCGGGGGTGAATATCAGGTAATCGGGGAATCCACTGCCTCCGGTTAAGTACTGGTTTGCATCGGCTGCATGCATTCCGGGAAGACCGGAACCGGTCACTGCTGCCACCGAAGCTATTTTACTGTCCTTACGTGGATACATCAGGTAGGCACCATAACTATCTCCTGCGAATTTTTCGCCTCCGATCATAACACTGCCTCTTGTTACCTGTACAGGACATTCTGCCAGCATCTTATTCCAGGCAGTGTTGGTTGCCGCATTTCCATAAATAATGATTCCCCTATCGGGATAATCCTCAGGTTTGAAGTTCTTGTCGGCAACAATGTCAATAGCTCCATTCGCCCTGTAATACCACATCTCCGCATCGTATTTTGCCCTTGCAAGCGACCATGCGTTCTCTTCACTGCTGCCTGCTGTTCCATAAACAAATACCATCCTGTTGCCGAAGGCTTCTTTGAATGTTCCGTTTCTTTGATTCGATTTCTGTTCCGGTCCAGGTGCCTTGCATGGTTTCCAGTTGCTATCCCTCGAAAGATAAAGTATTCCGTCGGCAGGTTTCTTCACCTTCAAGGTGTTGCTGTCTATATTCAGTTTGATAGAATCTCCTTTTAGTTCGGATACATCCAGCTTCAGAACAGAAATATTTTCCGTCACTCCAATAATTGCTGAATTTCCTTTATCGCGGCCGACCTTTATATTGCTATATGCAAGCGGTTCTTTCTGTTGAACAACTGTAGCCCAACTGTACGTAGATGAAACTGCCGGATTTGCCGTCGTGAAATCAATATTGTTAATTAAGCTGTCTGGTTTTATCGAATGCCATTTGAAATATTCGAAGAGCGGCGGCCAGTCAACACTTTCATTTGACCACCAATGGCTTCCTCCGGGATACTCATAATAACTGAAATCGGCATGGAACTTTCCAAGCACTTCGCGCATCTGCCGGGCGTACCTCACCGGAACAGTATTGTCTTTGTCCCCATGCAGCACATAAACCCCTCCGGCCGAATAATTAGAAGCCAGTTCTAAAACATTGCTGCCATTGCTTGCACGCAATAATAGTTTGCCTGTCTGACTATCACTCTGGTCTGGTATTTTTCCATCGGCAGATCCGTACCCCATCAGGGTAGGATAACCTGAACAAGGGGCAATGGCTGCCCATTTTCCCGGATAGGTTGCACCCAGAAACCATGTTCCATGTCCCCCCATGGAATGACCTGTCAAAAATATCTTTGACGGATCGGGATTGAACTCCTTTCTGGCAATATCCAACACCTCAAGGGCATCAAGCCTGCCCCAGTCCTCCCAGTTAAAACCCCGGGGACGGCGGTTGGTGGGAGCTACAAGATCTCCCCAGTCCTTTGATTTGTATGCCCGGGCCTGGCCAATCGCTTCGACCCCGGCGCCATGCACTGAAAGGAAGAGTGCGCCCCTGTCTTTAGAGTTCCCAATCCGGGGGGTAACGGCAAAATATTGCAAACTCCCGTCTATATTACTGATAAATGTACTGCTGTAAGGCTGTTCGGCAGTTACGGATTCAATTTTTATGCTGCATCCATTAATGGCTTTACCTCCAGACAACAATGTTAATTTGCAGTCAACACTTCCCTTGTCGCTCACACCAGCTCCATTAAAACTGAAAGGTGATTTTCTTGAACTATAAGGAAGGATATCATGCAGTTCTGTTGTCATTATCTTTCCCTTGAGGTCAGATTTTAGCCTGAGACCTTTAAGCGGCTTTGAAGTTGTGTTGATGATGACCACTGCACCAGTTAGGGAATCCTTCCTATGCCCCTCCACGATAAAAGGAAGCGTAGAATCCAAAGTGCTGATATAAACCGGTGATCCGGGGAATATGAGCTTCGCAGTGATTCCCTGGCCCATCATCGACGATGTCCTTACATAGATTTCGTTCAATCCCTTCTTCAACCTGACAGGGACCAACATATAGTTTTGCTCATAAGGATCACCGGCATGTGGTTCGCCATTACAATAGAACATTGAATTGCCTGTAATTTTGACAATTGCACTTTCTTCTTTCTTCGAGGTATAGGTGAGGTAAATATATCCGTTGGATGCTGCCCTGCCCCTAAACCTGCCTGATGTATCAGCTTTGATCTCCTGCCATGCGACCTCTTTACCATCACTGTTTTTAAAAAGGATTCCTCCCTGTTTAGGTGTATTGTACCCGGGCTCAAAATAGCGACCGGAAAACTGATCGGTATAAATAGCCTGCCTCCCGTATTGTTGACAGTTTCCGATTGCCAAACCTTCACGGAAAATAAATTCAGTTTGCGCGATTGTTGCAAATGGGAAAATAAATAAAACCAAAAACAGGTAAAAAAACACTTTTCGTTTCATTCTCATAAATATTTAAGTTTCAATTTCGACTTTGTCCCTGCTGGAAGTATATATGCGGTTTGGCCATTTTCCGCACTCTCAACACCTTTTGTCAGTTCAACTCTTTCCCTGCTGTCGAGGATCATTTCACATTCCATCCCGGTAGGGATAGAAATCGAAATTATCCGATCAAACTTTTTGCCGGTCATTTCGAATTGGATAGTTCCTTTTACGGTATGTGCAAGCACGCTCAAGTCCTCCAGGTCACCTGGTTGAGGGGTAATGGTACATTTTTCAAATCCTGGTTTTAGCGGTAGGATTCCCAATATCCCATGATAGATCATAATCAACGGAGAAACAGCACAATGACTCCATTGTTGGCCTGAATCATGTTTTGCCACCCAATCTTCCTGAAGAGTGTTGTTTTCAATTACTGAATCAATTTTTCCCTAACGGTTTCTGAAATCATCAATCACAATCTGAATCGCTTTCCCCTTTGCCAAGGCCCAATATCTCCAGATCGCATTGCAAGGGTACGATAGACCCAATTCTTTCGGACATTCAGATATAATTTCAATTGCGTTTTCGTTACTGCCTCCCGGACATTGATCATAAAGTATGGCCGTTGCAAGACTCCTGTCGCAATAGCGTACCTCTTTTTCTTCTTCGATCCATGGAAGATTGCAAACGAAAACTTTTTTCCCTGAATCCCAGTACTTTGAAACACATGATTTCTCAAGTTGAATACCAAAATTCCTGATTTCATTGCTCCATTCGTTGTTGCCAAAGACATTGCAAAGTTTACTCAGTGCATGTTGGCACATTGCTGCAACATACAGATTCAAAGCACATTGCTTATGTCGTTGCTTTTTAAAGGCAATATGGTCAATCCAGACCGATGGCATTCCCAAACCATCAACAGGTAACAGACCATCCTCTCCAAGTGATCTTTGCAAAAACCTGAAGAAAACGAGTAAACGTGGATAGGTCTCCTTCAGTGCCTCGATTTTACCGGTGTATAAATAATAATACCAGGATTCGAAACAAAAACCAACGCTATGATCAACAATCGGGCCCCAACCGGTGAGTTGCATCTGTCGTTCCATTACCCGTGCCAAGCGATCGAAAGCGGGCCAGCTATCCATAAAAACACCATCAGTACCAAGACCCTGTCCGAAAGTATTGACAAACCGGGCAGGTAAGAGCGTGTCGCCAAAGGAATAGTAAATTGCATGGAGCTGATGGCTACCGTCCCCACTGTATTGTTGCCGTTCACGGGCCATCCCATCAACAATCGTATCCTGGGCACAGTTGTACAGCGTATTTACAGTGGCATCAAATAAACGTTGAAGGATTTTGTCATTGGTGAAAATTTCAGGAGACTGTTTCCATGGATACTTTCTTCTTCGTATGGCAATGCTTTTTAGGGCTACAGGCCGATTATAATTCCGAATATGAAATTGTACCCATAGATAG
>JBAXWR010000106.1:0-23557 GCA_037128295.1 Mariniphaga sp. | reverse complement strand
TATTATATTGATAGGGCCTAAAAGAACGAGGTCCGAGCCACATATCCCAATTAAAATCCTTCGGAGGTTCTTCAGGTTTGAATTTCCCAATGCCGTTGGGATACATATTGCTGATCCTGGCGGCCCTTGCAACTGTGATCTGACCAATCTTTCCATTGGGAATTTCCTGAGCAAGTTTTTTATAAACTCTGTTGCCTCTCCGATTAAGTCCTACTGCAACGATTTGTTTGCTTGCAGCCTGAACTTCAACCATTTTGCGGCCTTCATGAATCGTTGCCGTCAACGGTTTTTCTACATAAACGTCTTTTCCAGCCTGAATAGCATGAACGGTAATCAATGCATGCCAATGGTCGGGAGTGGCTATGCATACAGCGTCAATATCCTTGTCTTCGAGAAGTTTCCGGTAATCGTTGTATCTTTTGGGTTGTTTTGCAAATTTTTCACCCATTTGGGGTATCTGCCCCGGCATATCTTTTAAATATCTTGGATCTACCTTGCTTCTATCCCTTAAAAGATAGGGTTCATAAATGTCACATAAGGCAGCAACCTCAATATCTGGTTGTAACATAAATAAATTGAGCAATTGTGAACCCCTGTTTCCAATTCCAATAAAACCCATTCTGATTTTATCATTCGCTCCGGGAATCGGTCCGGAATTTGAGGCAAACAGAGAAGGTGCACTCAACAGCATCCCAGATGCGACACTTGTTTGTGCTATAAATTTTCGGCGACTTGTATTATCGTTGTTTTTCATGATTAATCATTTAAAATATTTAGTACCCAGGATTTTGAATTAACAATGAGTTTTTATTCAATTCTGTTCTTAAAATAGGTAAGTAATATGCTTTATCAATCCAGGCATAAGTATTGTGCACTGTAGGTGTAATTGTTGGAACAGTAGCTGTAACTTTAGTGACAGGATCCATCTTGTAAAGAACAACAACCTTGTAAGCGGCCACATAAGACTGAGGTCCAATAACCCATCTGCGAACATCAAAAAAACGTTGTTCTTCTACTGCCATTTCAATGCGCCTCTCGTTGCGGTAACGATCACGTAATGCAATTCCTGTTTCAGTAATATCCGGCATACCTGCACGTTTTCTAACCATATTAATATAGGTGCGTGCTTCAGCATCCTGACCCAATCCGATACAAGCCTCCGCATAATTCAACAGTATTTCGGCATATCTGAAATAACGCCAACCGATATCCGGTACAAAAAACTGAGCATCTACTGCTATATCAAAGTATTTGCGCATATAATAACCTGTGTAGCCACCTTCGCCAGGAGAGTTAGGCCCGTTTCGGGTATCCAAACCCCAGGCAACCTGAATTGAATTGGTTGTAGAATTCCATTTTTGCCAGGAGCCTACCTGAATGACACCTATTGGATCAAGAGCGAATTCACCCGCGCTACGGGTTCTCCATTTTGCCCCTTCATATAATATTGTAGCATAGAAACGAGGATCACGATACTTATATGGAGCTGATGCGTGTACCGGATTATTCCAATCAAATTTAGTACCGTCTCTTCGTTCAAAGTCCCTGACAAGATTGTCGGTTGGAGCATTGCTCCCTTTACAATGATATCCGTTGGGACCGCTCAATGCCTGCCAACTATACTGAACATTATAGGATGTTGATGTTGCATACCTTACAAGAATATCTTCCACACATTCCTTAGAATTAAACAGATCGACATAGTTCTGTGCAATTGAATCAGTTGCAGCCGGTGTTGCTTTATAGAGATTGTATAAAGCCAAGTCCATTACAGCCTTAGCTGCATCTTTTGCTGCCTGAAACCTTGCTGTTCTGTTGGCATCTGTATAACCGATCAACTCAGGATTTGAAAAGCCAGTAAAAACAGTTGTATTATGCAAATCGCTTGCTGCATAGATAAGAACCCTGG
The DNA here is from genome assembly GCA_037128295.1 of Mariniphaga sp. Classification (GTDB taxonomy): domain Bacteria; phylum Bacteroidota; class Bacteroidia; order Bacteroidales; family Prolixibacteraceae; genus JAAFHB01. Next base: position 21,648 of record JBAXWR010000106.1, on the reverse strand, counting down.
ACTTCAGAGCCAATGCCGCACCCTTGGTTGCCCGTGATTTTTTATCTGTACTATTCACTGTTGGCAAAAGAGATGCTGCCTTTTCGCAGTCGGTTACAATAAATTTAACGCAATCGGCATATGTATTTCTAGCTATATTAAAATCGTCATCTAGTTCATATACTTTGTCGATTAGGGGAACACCACCGTATAAGCTCGTCAATCGTGCATAAAACCAAGCTCTTAGAAAATATACCTCACCAGTCATCCGATTTTTTTTGGTTACATTATCGGTCAATTTACCGTCATCGGGCATGTTTTCAACATTTTTAAGAAATAGATTACAAGCTCTGATATTTACATATAAATTGGACCATGAAGGTATATCGGCTCCCCACCCAGGTATCAGATCAGAAGTAATCTTGCAATTATTGAAATTGAGCTGATTTCCACCATCCCTGCGATGAAGTTCATCCACCAGATTGGGAAGCCCGTATTTTTGGTCTCCATTGGGGATTTCCATTTTAAAATAGATCCCATTCACAAAAGTTTCAACCAATATCGGATCCTTCCAGACAGCCAGGTCAGAATATGCAGATAAAGGTTGTAATTCAAGGACATTGTCTTTACATGATGTCAGGAAGATGCTGACAAGCAGTAAGATGCTAAAATATTTTATTATCTTATTCATGATTGTTAAATTTTAGAAGGTAACATTAACACCCACATTAATTACTTTGCTTAGCGGATAGTTTTGATAGACAGATTCAGGGTCAAAACTAGGAAGAGTAGGGCACCATGTGATCATGTTCAGACCACCAACATAAATCCTTAAGCCATCCAATCCCAATTTTTTGTTTACAGATTGAGGCATATTGTACCCAAATTCAATATTTTTTAGCCTCACATAATCGGCACTTCTAAGCCAGTAAGTATTTAATTGTGATCTCCAATATTCCGCAGTATAATTAAATGTTCTTGGTTTCGAGGCATTAGGATTATCTGCTGTCCATCGGCCTTCTGAATCCTCGTTGTAATAATTACCGTTGGAACCGGATTCAACGTTGTGGTATCGTATTTTCCCCCAAGCTCCCTGAAAAAAAACCGAGGCATAGAAATTTTTATAATTCAGATCAATATTTAAACCAGAAGTAAATGTTGGAATATCACTTCTGTAATCGCGAACCATGTCCAATGCGTCAATTTTGCTATCGCTATTTACATCCTGGAAAATAACATCTCCAGGCCGGGCACCTACCCAATGAGGATAACCATCAACTTCAGCCTGATTCTTGAAAATACCTATTGCCTGATAATACAAAACTGAATTCATTGGAAATCCTGTGGTTTTCTGATATTCGGGAATACCGGGTGTTTCATCCCAATATTTGATTTTGTTCTTGGCATATCCACCGTTTAAAGAGACATTGTATCCAAAATCATGGAATTTATTGCCATAACTTATTACAAATTCAAAACCCCGATTTACTACTTCCCCAATATTTTCAGGAGGGAGCGTCAATCCTGCAGAGGTAGGTACTGATGCGTTCCGTTGAGTTAAAATGTTGCTTCTAAGATTATGAAAATAATTTCCTTCCAATTTCAGTTTTCCTCCAAACATCTGAGCATCAAAACCTATATTTGTTTGAGTTGCTACTTCCCAAGTAACATTTATATTTGGAATGCTTTGCGCATATAGAACCTTATTTATTGTAGTTCCATTCGTAACCCATTCGCCCAAATTTAATCCACTTTCCAAACCACCCCAACCAGTGCCAAATTTGTAGGTGGAAAGATACTGGAAGTCGGAAATACGGTCATTCCCCGTTTGTCCCCACGACCCACGGAGTTTGAAATAGTTCAGGAAGGAAACATTGTTTTTCCAGAAATTTTCCTCACTAAGCACCCAACCTACTGATGCACCAGGGAAAAATCCCCATCGTTTATCTGCTGGGAATATATACGAACCATCGTACCTCCAAACGAATTCAACCAAATATTTTGACATAAAATCGTAGTTCAAACGACCAAAATAATTCAATCGGGCATTCTCACTGGCTGTACCTGTATTATCCTTATCAAGATCACCACCTGCAAACAGTTGGTCAATAGCACCTGATACAAAATATTTCCGTGATGCTGAAAATGCCTCAGTAATACCTGTGCTGTATTCAGATCCAACCAATATTTTAATTTTGTGTTGTTCAGTTATTTTCCTTTCATAATTGATCAACGCATTAATCGTAGTCCTTGCTCCAGTTTGATTTGATTGAGTCAATTGAGGTTGCGACACCCCTCTTTTAGATCCATTAGGCAAAGGCAAACCGTTTGCATCCACTGTAACTTTATCCCAAACATAAAGATTGAAAGGAATCTTCCAAATCTTATCATTGAGAAAACTTTTGTCAAAAGAGGCATTTCCTGTAATTGATAGACCTTTAATCCAAGGTATAATGATGTCCAATTTCAGATTGCTTTCCATTATATATCTGATATCCATATCCTTACCTCCAATATTGGTAACCATTGCAACAGGGTTGTAATCAGTTTCTATATCTGGACCGGGCATTCCAGGACCCCACCAGGCTACATCTGTAGGTTTTCCCCTCGGGATTTGCCTAAAAGTCTCTCCTTCGGGATAGATTGTATTCTGCCTGTTTTCCTGCCTACCGGCTATATCAATATTCAAACTGATATTATTAGAGATTTTCGCATCGATATTACTCCGGAAATCAATTTGTGAGTAATTAACGCCACTTTGTCTGAAAGCCCCATCCTGATATTTTGTACCGATAGAAACAAAATATTTTAAATTCTCTGTCCCCCCCTTTAGGTTAATATTGGCATTATTTTCCAATGATACCGGTTTAAATACCTCGTTAAACCAACTGGTGTTTGGATGTCCCCAAGGATCACTGCCGTCCTTGTATTTTTGAAGATCAATTGTTGAATATCTGGGGGATTGCCCTGAGTATAGATCAACTTCATTCATCATTGAGGCGTAGGTATATGAATCTGCCATCTTTGGCAAAATAGTAGGCGAACTAAAACCCTGATTGAATTCGATTTCAACTTTTAACTTCCCGACCGATCCTCGTTTAGTGGTAATCATAATAACTCCATTTGCTGCCTGGGCTCCATAAATTGCTGCAGAAGCATCTTTTAAGACTGTCACACTTTCAATATCGGAAGCATTTATACGCGACATACTTCGGTTTGCTATTCCATCTACCACAATAAGTGGTGAGTTATCGTTCAAAGTATTGTTGCCTCTGATCCTCAGTGTGGCATCATCAGCCCCTGGCCGTCCTGAACGTTGTACTGCAACCAGGCCAGGTAATCGTCCAACCAATGAATTTGTAAAGTTAATTGACTTGGCTACTGCCAATTTATCACCTGAAACTGCACTTACAGAACCAGTAAGTGATGATTTTTTCACAGTTCCGTATCCTACTGCCACAACTTCTTCAATACCAACGGTTTCTTCAGAAAGCGTTACATTAATTGTTGCTTTTCCTCCAATTTCAATTTCCTGACCTTTCAGCCCCACAAACGAAAACTGCAAAACTGCATTTTCAGGCACATTTGAAATCGAATATTTACCATTAATATCAGTGATTACACCGGAGGTAGTTCCTTTTACCACTACCGAAACACCTGGGAGTGAGGCTCCTGAAGTGTCTGTCACTTTACCGGTAACGGATTTTTGCTGCTGGTTGTTAAATAAATCATTAATTACTGCTGATGTCGATAAAACAATAATTCTGTCCTTGATGGTATATTCTACATCTGTTCCAGCAAATAACGACTTTAAGACTTCTTCAATCTTTGCGTTTTCTGCATCGATTGCAACTTCCCTGCTGGCATCGATTACCTTGGGGCTGTACATAAAATGGAACTCGCTTTGTTCCTCAATTACCGAAAGGACATCCTTAACCGTGACATTCTTCATGTCCAGGTTAATCTTTTTAGTCTGTGAGTAGGTTTCGTTTGCAAACACACAAACCACAGAGATCAAAATCAAAAAGGCAGTTAGTTTCATAATCCTGAATAATTTTTCCAATCCGGGAAATTTCTTATCCCCGGTCAAATCCGAAATTTTTTTCATACATTTGTATTGATTTGTTAATAATTGGCCTGTATGTCAGTACAGGTTTGATGTTCAATCTACGCAGGGAATTGTTGAAGCATTTCCCTGCTGTTTTTTAATACTGGTTTACTACATAGGCAATCTATTTTTAGTTTTTATTTCCGTTTCTCTAAAATTATCTTCAGTTTTGAGTATGTACCATCCGGTAATTTTTTGCGGGGAAGTGCCTTGCGAACAACAGGAGTTGCAATTGTCATTAGATCAAGTATTTGTGATAGTGATTCATCTTCAAGGGTGACCGTATAAGTATAGTCCTTAATTTCATCTTTGACCTGAAAATCGACATTGAACATTCTGCTTAACCTTTCTGTAACCTGAAGTATGGGCGTATCTTCAAAAATCAGTTTCCCATTAATCCAGGAAAAATACTTCTCAACCCTCCCTTTAGTGCTGGAGAAATTCCCGTTGAGCAAACTGTAAGCAACATGCTGACCCGGGACCATCGTTCCAATGGTTTTGTCTTTCCCAATCTGGCTGTTTTGCTCCAAAACGACTTTCCCTTCTACCAACGTGGTTTCGATTGCATCGTCGCCGGGATAGGCTAGAACATTGAAAATTGTCCCGACGGCTTTAATGTTGAGATTTCCGGCTTTTACGACAAATGGTTTTTCGGGATTATGGGCAACCTTAAAAAAACCTTCACCGGTTAGGGCTACTTCCCGAGTGCCACCTGAAAAAAACTGCGGATATTTAATTTTGCTGCCGTAATTCAAATGGACCTCCGAACCATCCGACAACTGAACGACTGTCCTGGAGCCCAGTGGTGCAATCACTTCAAGGGAATCAACCACAAGTTTGGAATATTTGTTGGACAGATTGTTTTTTTCGGAAAGGGTATAGAATAAAAAGGTCAACACAGGTAATAAGAGGATGGCAGCCACCCTGGTCAACCAGGTTACAACCACTGGCAGCGTCAAAGCTTTGCCTTCTTTTGTCATATTATTCCGATTGTTGCTTCCTATTCGTTCCTGAATTTTATCAAATAGGACAGTGAACTCTTCATCTTCACCCAAACCAACAGGTTCCTGCCAGGAGTTCCAGTCCTCAAGAATCCATGTCTTGATTTCTTCATTGATAGCATCAGTGTTCAACCACCTGAGCACTTCGCCAAGTTCAGATTCAGAACACCTGTTGTCTAAATATTTTCTGAGCAATTCTTTATTCATTTCCTGTTAAGAAGTTTCAAAAGGTAATACGCCTGACCAGGCTGAAGGGAGTATATAAAAAAGTATTTTTTTATTAAAAAAACAGATGAATAAATAACAAATTGATTGTCAGGCTACTATCAATTTGCGATTTTAAGAAGGCAAGTGTATTTGCCATATGTTTTTTGACGGTATTGACCGAAATATCCAGCTTTTTTGCAATTTCATCATGCGATAATCCTTCTTCACGGCTCAATTGAAATATTTCCTTCTGGCGCGAGGTCAATTCATTCAGCAACAATTGTACCCTGTCATTCAATTCATTAAAGTGGATTTCATCGATCAGATCAGGTAGGTCATCAGGATGTTGCAATGCCAGCACTTGTTCCAGGTACTTTTTCTCATTGGTCCTTTTGCGCAACAGGCTAATCGTGGTATTGTAGGCAACAGTAAACAGAAAGGATTCAAACGAAGAATAAGCATCAATTTTGTTCCGCGATTCCCAGATTTTCACAAAAACCTCCTGGACGATCTCTTCGGCATCGTCTTTTTGTTTAATATACCTTAAGACAAATCCATAAAGCCTACGGCAATACCGTTCATAAAGGTTGTAAAATGCAACCGGGTCATCCTTTTGAATGAGCAGTATCAATTCACTATTTGATTTGGTTACCTTCAAAATGATCAGCTTATAAATTGAGTTTCAAAACTAATATATTTTTCCTACCAGTCCCCATGCTGGTTCGAAGGTTGTGTATGAATAATCTATCTTTGCCAAGGATTTTTTTAACCATTTTTCCTCAAAGTGCTGTTTTTTATTAGCCTGAGGCCAAATTAAATGCAACAAATAAGATGACAAATACAGGACTTGAATGTAGGATATGCGGAAACAGAACAGGCAACAAACCATTTACTGCAAAGGAACGGATGCTGGGGTTAAACGACGAATTTGAATATTTTGAATGCTCAAATTGCATGTGCCTTCAGATCAGCGAAATACCTGCAGATATGGATCGCTATTATCCTGCGGGATATTATTCGTACCAACAACCTGTCTTTGCCACAGAACTGACAGGAATAAGGTATTTCCTTAAAAAAAGCCTGGCAGGTTATTACACCGGAAAATTCAATCTCACCGGTTTTATCTTGTCAAAAATTTACGGCAACCCGTTTACCTGGCTAAGACCCAATATTGTCAATTTTAATTCAAAAATTCTGGATGTGGGTTGTGGTAAAGGAAGGTTGTTGTTGTCGATGAAAAGGAGCGGATACCAGAATTTAACCGGTATCGATCCCTACAACAGCGAAGATATCTGGTACGAAAATGGCGTAAATGTCTATAAAAAAGATGTTTTTGAAATGGAGGGTCAGTTTGACCTTGTGATGCTGCACCATTCGTTTGAACACATGGATGCGCCAAAGGCAATTTTGGAGAGATTAGGACAACTCATTAATTCACAGGGAACGATCATTATCAGGATTCCTGTTGCCAATTGCTATGCCTGGCGGAAATACCAGACCCACTGGCTCCAGTTGGATGCACCGCGCCACTTCTTTTTGCATACGATCAAAAGCATGACCCTCCTTGCCAAAGAATGTGGCCTCAACCTCCATAGTTTTGAGTATGAGTCAAGTGCATTTCAGTTTACAGGAAGTGAGAAATACCTGAGGGATTTAGGGTTTACCCAGGATAATTCGATATTCACGAAGAAACAGTTGAAAAGCTTTGCAAAAGAGGCTAAGAGGCTGAACCAATTGAATGATGGCGATTCGGCCTGTTTCTATTTGAAAAAATCTTGATGGAATTTATTCACTTTTGTTTATGTAATTTCGTCATAAAATTGCTTTGATAAATAATTTTGTCCGTAATATGAAATTAGTTTTTCAGCAAATCATTTAATATTTTTGTAATGAAAGGCAAGTCAAAAAAGTGACCCTTTCAATAAACAAATATCACTGAATTTTAAAACTTTTTTTGAATGAACTTACAGTATATTTCAGATAGTAAAGGAGAAACTACAGGTGTGTTTATTCCTATCAATGATTGGGAGTATTTAAAAAGAAAATACAAGGTAATTGAGCGGGAAGAAAAAGACACCGTCGAAATTCCAGAATGGCACAAAGAAATAGTTCTACAAAGACTAAAAGAGTACCATAGTAACCCTCAAAATGTTTTGGATTGGGAGGAGGTTCAAAAAGAAATTGAAGTAAAGTATGGCTTTTAAGATTGTAATAACCCATAAGGCTCAGATTGATATTAATGAGGGGATTGAATGGTATGACAAACAAGCTCATGAACTTCAATTTTACCTATTTCTCTGTTTCACCCCCAAAATCCTTAACACTTCATCCGCCTTCTCATTAATGTCGGGTGAGATTTTCAGCAGATAAACCGGCAGGCAAAACAAAACAGACAGGATTGTACTTCTCACAAAGATATCAAGGATAAAATTAGGCAATACAGGCAAAAGCATCGTGATCAGATATGCACCGATGCCAATAGCCCCCACCATGACGAATTTAAGGTTAAATGGCTGTAATCCATACTTGTAATACAAAAACAAAAATCTCAACAGGTTAAGGATCGTTAACGAAACAGCCCCGCCAATTGCAGCACCTGTGATTCCAAACGTCGGAATCAGCAAAAGGTTGGTCAGAACCAACGAAACAACAAGTACCAGTAAAAAGACAGTCTGAACTTTGTAATACCTTGACGAACCAAGAATTGAGCTGTTTGCCCCTGTGCTCATGTCAATCAGGCTTCCCAATCCGATAAAGAAGATGACCCATTTTCCAGGAAGGTATTCGGGTTTAAGGATATGAAAGACATTATTGATATTTGTCCATAATCCCAGAAACATGATTAATCCAATGATAAAGAGGATCATACAACTTTTTTCATAAATATTGCGGATGTTATCCAGGTCGTTGTTTTTCCAGGCATCAGCCGTAACAATATTCGTGATTTTCAGGATTGCCCTCGAAGGAAGACTAACAATGATCCCAAAAAAGAAACAAACCGTATAGATGCCGGTGGCACTCAAGCCCATCATCTTGTTTACCATCAGTGTATCAACCGTTTGGATGATCAGGACAGAAAACCCATTCAGGATACTGAACAAGGCCATCAACCCTACCGATTGGAGCAAGGGTCTTTTCAAAAAGGCAAAATCCGGTTTTAACGGGAATTGTTTCTCAGCTATCAAAGTAAAAATAATGAAGATAGTAGGGATCGACATCGAAGCGACGTAAAAAATGACGAACTGGGGAAAATCGATTAATTCAAAATAATATGAACCTATTCCTATGATAATCAATACTCTTTGAAGTACTTCGCGAAGAAATGTCCCATGTGCGCTGTTGAGCAATGCGGTATAATACCCATCCAAAAGGATAAAAAAGATCTGGAAAAAAATCAGGACAAGAAGGTAATTCAAGTAGTCAACCAGCAGTGCCGATTTCTCCTGACTAAATTCGATAAACCAATTCCTGAAAATTAAAAAAAGCAATAAGGTGATCAGCGAACCTGCAAGTCCTGCCAGTAACGTCATCGAAAGAAAACCATGATGACCACTTTTCGGATCCTTAAAAAATGGGAAAAGCCTGATTGCGACACCACTAAACCCTAAAGTCCCAAACTGAGCCACAAGTGATGCATAAGAAACAATGATCTTGAGTAAACCAACCTGCTCGGTGGAGAAAATGAGCTGCAATAGAATTCCCGTTGTCACAAAACCAAGTGCAACACCAATATATGTGTAAATAGCTCCCTTAACTGATTGATTGATAATGATTCCCAATTGAGATCGAAATTAATGAAATAATAGAAATAATAGAAATAAAGTTGTAGAACGGCAAAAGTAGCTAAATCAATGCGAATTATTGAATGTTAACGAAAAAGGGGTAATCCCTACTTTCAAAAAATATGTATTTTTGCGATCAATCTTCAAAAGCAAATATCATGATGAAGTTTTCGTGGAAGGACAGTTTACCGCACCTGATCGCCCTGGTTCTTTTTCTCATTCTGCCAATCATTTATTTCTCACCTATTTTAGAGAATAAACAGCTTAATCAGCACGATTCGATGACCTACATCGGAATGTCGAAAGAGGTTGTCGATTACAACAAAAAGAGCGATGACCTGGCTTTATGGACCAACTCGATGTTTGGCGGGATGCCTTCCTATCTGATCGGGTTGCCAACCAAAACGGCGATCACTTCGATCTATACGGTTACAAACCTTTTTAACCTTCGGCCAGCCAATTTTGTATTCCTCTATTTCATAGGCTTTTACATAACGCTTCTTCTTTTCGGTGTGAATCCATGGCTTGCCATATTGGGCGCTTTCGCGTTTGGATTCAGTTCCTACAATTTTATGATCATCGCTGCAGGCCATGCTTCCAAGGCCATTGCCATTGGTTATATGGCACCTATCATTGCAAGTTTTTATTATGCTTTGAAAAAGGACATCTGGATTGGAAGCAGCATCTTCGCCCTCTTTCTGGCACTGGAAATCTATGCCAACCATCCACAGATTACCTATTATACTTTTCTGATTGTCCTGATTCTTGGAATTGTAGAGTTGGTTTCTTCAATACAAAACAAGCTGGTTTTGGAACTCGTCAAAAAAACATTGATTATTTCGGGGTTCGCGATGCTGGCTGTCGCTTCAAATACTGGCCGTCTTTGGACAACTTTAGAATATGGGAAGTACTCCCTGCGCGGAAAATCGGATCTTACAAATGACTTAACAAATAAAACAACAGGCCTTGACCGCGATTATGCAACTCATTGGAGCTATGGAATTGGTGAAACCCTGACACTTTTAATCCCCAATTTTAATGGCGGTTCCACCTATGTAGGATTCAGCGAAGACTCTGAAACTGCCAAAGCATTAAAAAGCAACAATGTTCCCAATGCCAATACTGTAGTAAAACAACTTCCCGGTTATTGGGGCGACCAACCTGGCACATCGGGTCCTGTCTATTTTGGGGCAATTGTCTGTTTTCTTTTCGTTTTGGGATTATTTCTTTTAAAAGGACCTGTCAGGACCTGGTTGCTGGCTGCCTCGCTCCTTTCGATTGCACTTGCGTGGGGTCATAACTTTATGCCACTGACCAACTTCTTTCTCGATTACTTCCCCGGTTACAACAAGTTCAGAACGGTTACGATGATCCTGGTCATTGCTGGTTTCGCCTTTCCGCTTTACGCGATGCTTATTTTACAGAAACTCATTAACGGAGAAGTCGATAACAAGACGCTGTTAAAACCATTGGCCTGGAGTGTCGGAATAACAGCAGGTCTTGCGCTCATTTTTGCCATCCTGCCTGGGATAGCCGGTACATTTATCTCTTCTGCTGACAGTCAATTGCCTGAATGGTTGCATAAAAGCCTGATTGCAGACCGTAAATCGATGTTACAGACCGATGCTTTCCGATCAGTAATCTTTATCGTACTTGGTGCCGGAGTGGTTTATGCCATGAACCTGAAAAAACTCACTGTTAAAAATGCACTTCTTATTTTGGGTATTTTGATTGTAGCCGATATGTGGAGTGTTGACAAACGCTATTTGAACGACAGCAATTTTGTTCCTGATCGTGAAGCAAAGAATCCCATCAAAGCAACTGTGGCAGATCTTGAAATCCTCAAAGATAAATCGGCAGATTACAGGGTTTTAAACATGGGTACCAGTACATTTAACGATGTAAGCACCTCCTATTTTCACAAATCCATTGGTGGATACCATGGGGCTAAAATGCGCAGATATCAGGAATTAATTGATTTTCAAATTAGTAATGAAATGACTCTTGTCGGTGACCGTCTTGGTAAAATAAAAACTGAAGCAGGAATCGACTCTGTATTTACCGGACTCAACGCACTGAATATGCTCAATACCAAATACCTGATTTACAATCCACAAGCGGCACCTCTTTTAAACAACCATGCATTGGGAAGTGTCTGGCTGGTCGATAATTATAAATTGGTTGAGAATGCTGATCAGGAAGTTGCAGAAGTGGGAAAAATTGATCCAACCAAAGAAGTGGTTGTTGATAAGAAGTTTCAGAATATTCTCACCGGAACCACTCTTACCACCGACCCGACAGCTAAAATTTCGTTAACAGGTTATTCGCCGAATAAGATGACCTATCATTACCAGGGAAATGGAAATCAGTTGGCTGTATTTTCTGCAATCTATTACCCCAAAGGCTGGAATGCATACATTGATGGAAAAGTTGTCCCGCATTTTCAGGTCAACTATTTGCTGAGGAGTATGCTGCTCCCAAAAGGAAATTACGATATCCAATTTAAATTTGAGCCTACGTCTTATTTAATCGGACAAAAGATTTCGATCTGGAGTTCCGTGATTTTATTGTTGCTGATTGCCGGCTTATTGTATAGGAAATTTTTCTATAAAGCCAAAGTTTAATAAATATCTATTAACAAACTATATTTCAAAATGGCCAAAAACAAACCACAAAAACTGAAAACCAGTTTGTTAAGTTCGTACTTTACGACAACTCTAAGCATTTCGATGATCCTTTTCCTGTTCGGGTTGTTAGGGTTATTGGTAATCAATGCACAAAGGCTCTCCGATTTTTTGATGGAAAATATTGGGGTCACTTTAATCCTTAAAGATGATGCAAGGGAGGTTGATGTGATCAAACTACAGAAGAACCTTGAAGCGACAGACTATATAAAATCAACAAGGTTTGTGGATAAAGCGAGTGCCGCAATTGAATTGAAGAAAGAACTGGGCGAAGACTTTGTCGATTTCTTAGGATATAACCCGCTACTTTCATCTATAGATGTTACAGTTTATGCTGCATATGCCAATCCCGACAGCCTTATGATGCTGGAAAAAAAGCTGCTTACCCACCCCCAGATCCAGGAAGTCTATTATCAACGCAACCTTGTAAAACAGTTGAATTCAAATGTAAAAAAAATCAGCTTTATTCTATTGGCAATCAGCCTATTAATGTTCCTGATTTTTACAGCTCTGATTAACAATACTATTCGGTTGTCAATCTATTCAAAACGGTTTTTAATCAATACCATGCAATTGGTAGGCGCAACTCGATCCTTTATCAGGATGCCTTTTATTGCCAAAAGTGCACTGCATGGGATCTATGGGGCAATCATTGCTTGTTTCATGCTCTTGGCCATCTTCTTCTCGTATCAGAGTGAGTTAAAATCGTTCATCGACTTCCAAAATCCGACCTCCCTTGCACTGCTTGTTGCGGGCATTTTTTTATGCGGAATACTTATCACTGTGGTTTCCACTTACTTTGCCGTAAATAAATTTTTACGAATGAAGTTCGATCAGCTCTTTTATTGATATATCTTTGCAGGTTAGAATCAATATCTGTTTGAATGGCCATAAATATCGAAAACAAAGAGGACAAGGGATTTGCCCTCGGTAAAGAAAACCTCAAGCTTTTATCCATAGGGTTTCTGATCATCGTAGTTGGATTTTTATTAATGATTGGGGGAAGTAGTAAAGATCCGAATTATTTCAACAAGGAAATATTTAATTTTCAAAGGATTACACTCGCGCCCATTGTGGTTCTTTTTGGGTTTGTGTTCGAGATTTACGCGATCATGAAAAAACCATCAGAGAAAAAGTAATTGCTGAAAATTAATGATGAATTCAGAGTTTTCACAATTCGATTTTCACAAAGGAGAAATATTGGTTTTTGACAAGCCCCTCAATTGGACTTCTTTTGATTTGGTACACAAAGTCAGGTACATAATCTGCAAAAAACTGAAAATAAAGAAGTTGAAAGTTGGCCATGCCGGAACGCTCGATCCCAAAGCAACTGGCATTTTGGTCTTGTGTACGGGTAAAGCGACTTCCAAAATTGAATCACTTCAGACTGGTGAAAAGGAGTACGTTGCAACTTTGAAAATAGGAGCGACAACACCTTCTTATGATCTGGAAAGTGAAGAAGACCGACAATTTGAGACTGATCACATTACCAAGGATTTACTTGCTGAAGTTTTAAAAGGGTTCATTGGCACGATTGAGCAAATTCCTCCCGATTTTTCTGCCATAAAAATTGATGGTAAACGGGCTTACGAATATGCAAGAAAAGGAATTGCGATCGAGATCAAACCAAAAATTTTGGAGGTAAGAGAGATCGAAATCATCAGCTTCGACCTTCCTGAAGTGAAATTAAGAGTTGTTTGCGGCAAAGGTACTTATATTAGAGCCCTTGCACGCGATATCGGAGAGGCACTCAACAGTGGTGCTTACCTTACAGGCCTTCGACGGACAAGAGTCGGGGATTTCAATTTAGACCAGGCAATCGACCTGGAAGATTTTTTAACAACACCGCCGATTATTAAAGATAAACATTTGACAACAAATGATATATATTAACATCAGCATAAATGACATCATCTATGAAGCTTTCAAAATTTAAGTACAACCTACCGGATGAATTGATTGCCCTCCATCCCACCAAAAACAGGGATGAATCTCGTTTAATGGTATTGCACCGCAATACCGGGGAAATTGAACACAAGATATTCAAAGACATAGTTGACTACTTCAACAACGACGATGTGATGGTGTTTAATAATACCAAAGTCTTTCCTGCCCGTTTGTATGGCAACAAGGAAAAAACTGGTGCACAGATCGAAGTATTCCTTCTTAGGGAACTTAACCGGGAACAACGCCTGTGGGATGTGCTGGTAGATCCTGCCCGAAAAATCAGAATTGGGAATAAACTCTACTTTGGTGAGGACGATCTACTTGTTGCTGAGGTAATTGACAATACAACATCACGTGGGAGAACTTTGCGTTTCCTTTTCGATGGGACCTATGAAGAATTCAAGGATACTTTGTATAAACTTGGAGAGACACCGCTCCCAAAATTTATCAACCGTCCTGTTGAAGAAGATGATGCCCTGCGTTATCAGACTGTTTATGCGACCCATGAAGGCGCAGTTGCTGCACCGACAGCCGGATTGCATTTTAGTCGCGAATTATTGAAAAGACTTGAAATTAAGGGTGTTGACTTTGCCAATATTACACTGCATGTTGGGTTGGGCAATTTCCGTAGTGTCGATGTCGAGGACCTCACCAAGCACAAGATGGACTCAGAACAGATTTGGATCAGGGACGATGCTGTCGAAATCGTGAACAATGCCAAGCTCGACAAACACCAGATTTGTGCTGTTGGGACAACCGTTATGCGGACACTCGAAAGTTCAGTTTCCACAAACGGGATGTTAAAACCTTTTGAAGGCTGGACCAACAAGTTTATATTTCCACCTTACGACTTTACAGTAGCCGACAGCATGATCTCGAACTTCCATCTTCCACTTTCAACATTGTTGATGATGGTTGCCGCTTTCGCAGGATACGACAAACTGATGAATGCCTACAAAGTTGGGATCAAGGAAAAATACCGTTTTGGAACATATGGGGATGCCATGCTGATCATTTAATCGACAAAAACCCACATTCCATGTAATATGGCAATACACTAAATAAAAATTCTTATTACAAGACAAAGGCCGGAAATTCCGGCCTTTGTCTTGTAATGGAGATATAGAATTTATTTTTTAACACGCTCGTAATAAGACCGGTCACGGGTATCTACACGGATGACGTCCCCTTCGTTGATGAACATCGGAACCATGATAGTCGCGCCTGTTTCAACAGTTGCCTGTTTCAGGGCAGTCGATGATGCTGTATTCCCCTTTTCTCCTACTTCGGTGTAAGTAATCTCAAGTTCAATAAACGGAGGCCATTCTACTGTAAGAGGGGTCTCTGTATCAGCATGGTACATAATTTCAAGCTTCATTCCTTCCTTCATCAGGTCGGCATTGTCAACAAGTTGAGTTCCGATAGAGACCTGTTCAAAAGTCTCAGCATTCATAAAATTGAATCCCATTTCATCTTTGTAAAGATACTGATAAGGCCTACGCTCAATGCGCACCGTGTTAATCTTCGTACCAACAGAAAAGGTGTTGTCGATCACTTTTCCGGTTTTGAGGTTTTTCAATTTTGTACGGACAAAGGCAGGGCCTTTTCCTGGTTTTACATGTTGAAACTGCACAACCTGGAACAATTGTTCGTTAAATTCAATACACAGCCCGTTACGGATTTCTGCTGTAGTTGCCATTGTCTTTTGTATTTTAAGGTATTTATAAACTCAGTTACACCCTTTCGGGAAATTTTTTGCAAATTTAGACAAATCCATTCAAAGAATGAAAAAATGTTCCTTGTTTTCAAGAATTGAATTCACTTAGCTAATTAATTATATATCTGTTACTTACAAAATAGGGATTTGAATTCCCACTTGATTCTTGAAAATGAACTTGATGAATCACCTAACAACGAATCCCTGATTCTGGCTTTAGATGAATTCAAATGCTGATTTTTAAGATGAATATCCCTTTCGTTTTCAAACAAAAAAACTCCCGGTCTTTTGATAACCGGGAGTTTCATTTGGGATTTCTATTTAAGAATCTCCCTGGCGAATAACCTTTATTAAAATGGTATTATTTTGTTGCTTTGATGACACCCCTGAAATAACCGATCGATTCGGCAATTCCCATAAAAGGATTGTCCATGTTTATTTCATGTTCAAGACTGCAAACACCGGTATAACCTACCTTACGGAGCATCTTCACGAAGGCCGGGAAATTAATGACACCACGTCCAACTTCAAGCGAATAACCAAGCTTTGTAGTTCCTGTTACATCTTTGATGTGAATATCAAAAACGCGTGACTGGTATTTTTTCAGGTCGGCAACCGGATCTTTTCCGTTTCGTGTATCATGACCAATATCAAGGCACATTCCGATTCTAGGATCGAGGTCTTTTACATGATTCCAAACATCTTCAGCATCCGGGTATGTTTTAATGTCCGGACCATGAAGGTGGATCGCATAGTTAAAACCGTACTCTTTGACTTTTTTGTCAACATAGGGTAGAAGTTCATAATTCGGAACCCCGATAATCAATTTGACGCCTACATTTTTTGCATATTCAAAAGCCTTATCAATCTCAGCTTCCGACTTCATGTAAATTGGGCCAACCGCATAACCAGTTACACCTTTTGATGAAAGCTTGGCCTTAAAAGCTGCGATCTGTTCACTGGTACTTGTAAGCGGAAGATGAAAATCCTTTATGCAAAGATAATGGACATCTGTACGTTGCAGAGTTTCGAGTGTTTTGTCGATGTCAAATCTAAGAAAGGTAAAACCTGCCATGCCAATTTTAAACTTCTCACCAGTCTCAGGGGCGGGCTGAGGTCCGGGGCGTTCAGGTTTGTCCTGAGCGATTGCCACTAACGAAGTAATGGCCATTAACCCAATCATTAAAAGAAAAGAAAATTGTTTCATTAGTTAATTTGTTTTAAGGACAGAGCCTCTCCGTGAGGTATCATCCTAATTTGTAATTAGCGAATATTGGCGCAAATTTAATTTAAAGAGTAATCAATAAATTGTATTTTCGGAATATTTTTAAAATGGAATTGAATACTCAAAAAAATAAACAAAATCGCGGTTTTGTCGCTGCTGGTGATGAAATTAGTTATTATTCCCTTAATCAGGAAGAATTGCTTGAATTGTTGAAAAGTCCCAACCCAATGGACAGGACGATTGCAGCAAGGTGTCTTGGTAAAGGCAACGAATATCAAATCGTTGATAGTCTGCTCACTGCTCTCGGCAATGAAAAGAAACTCTATCCCAAAATTGAGATTTGCAATTCATTGGTAAAGTTTGGGACGAACTCCTTGGCAGGGTTGGTGAAACGTTTCGGAACGATCGGGAAAAACCAGCACCTGACTGTTCCGGAAGAACCTTTCAGAAAAACCAGCTATCCTTTACCCCGCGACATTGCAGCAAGGACATTGATTCGAATCGGTGAGATTGCGTTGCCCCTGCTTTTTGAGGTACTCAAAAGGGATGAACAGCCTAAAATCAGTGAAGCCATTGACACAATTGGTTTTATCTGTTCTAAAAATCCTCATCCTGAATATCTTGGTGAATTATTGACATGTTTCAGGAAACACTTCAATTCCGAATTGATCAGGTGGAAGCTGATCAGGGCGATGAGTGCATTTCAGGCAAGCGATCCATTTTTGGAAGAACAATTTGTAAATGAAATACAACCTGCTATAAAACAGGAAATTAAAAGAAGTTTAGGGATATTGAGAAAAATCGGTAAAAACAGATAAATCAAATAATTATGGAAATTTCGATCAGGGAAGCAACGGAAAAAGATTTTGGTGCCATTGTAGAAATGTTTAAGGAATTTGCCCATTTTGAAGGTCTTGATGAAAGATTGGTTAACACGGTGGAGCGGATGATTGACGAGAAAGAGCATTTCAATTGTTTTGTGGCGGTAAATCCACAGGGTGAGATTTTGGGATATGCTACCCACTTTTTTGCCTATTTTACATGGACCGGTAAATCTCTCTATATGGACGATCTCTATGTAAGGGAAAAGTACCGGGGAGAAGGTATCGGCAGAATACTGATTAATAAGGTAATAGACTTTGCCAAATCAACAGGTTGCCATAAAGTTAGGTGGCAGGTATCCGACTGGAACGCACCTGCCATTGGGTTTTACAAAGGTCTGGGAGCTGTAATCGATGCACAGGAACGCAATTGTGACCTTGACATTTAATATGATGAAAAAAGTATTGCTTCTTCTGGCTGATGGTTTCGAAACACTCGAAGCAAGTGCCTTTATCGATGTGATAGGTTGGAACCTTATTGAAGGGGACGGAACAACCCAACTCTTTTCCTGTGGTTTAAACCGCGAAATTAAAAGCTCATTCAATCAGCGGTTTACTGTTGATTTTCTTTTGGATGAAATAGATCCGGATTCATTTGATGCCCTTGCAATTCCAGGCGGTTTCGAAGTGTATGGTTTTTACAAAGATGCATATGATGAACGATTTCTGAACCTTATCAGGTCCTTTAATGCTCAGGGTAAAACCATTTCATCGATTTGTGTGGGAGCCTTACCCATTGCCAGAAGTGGTGTATTGGTGAACCGGAATGCAACGACCTACAATGGAAACACGGTCCGACAGGAGGCTCTACTCAGCTACAAGGCAAATTTGATTAACGAACCCATCGTTGTTGATGGCAATATTATCACCTCCTGGAATCCTTCAACAGCTCTGGATGTGGCTTTTTTGCTCCTTGAAAGGCTCACTTCAAAGGAACAATCTAATGCAATAAAGCAGTTGATGGGATTTTGCTAACTTTGCAACCAATGTCTCTTAAGACCCTTTTTGGCCTGAATGACATGGCATATTATTCATAGATAATGCTTTATAAGATGAAATTTGAAAAAATGCACGGGCTGGGGAATGATTTTATCCTTATGGATGAGATTGATCCATCGAGATTCGATTTGGAAGAACTTGCCATTAACTTGTGCGACCGGCATCAGGGAATTGGAGCCGATGGTATTATTCTGATTCTTCCTTCCGAAGTCGCAGATGTTAGAATGCGGATTATCAATTCGGATGGCAGCGAAGCCAATATGTGTGGAAACGGAATAAGGTGTTTTGCCAAATATGTATATGACAATCAAATAAATACAGCCAGGTCATTTACAATCGAAACTGGTGCGGGTATAATGATTCCCGAGTTGATCATAGAAGATGAAAAGGTTTTGGCTGTTAAAGTGAATATGGGGTCACCGAATCTGGAGAGGTCGGCAATTCCGATGACAGGCGCGGCCGGAACTGGCATCAACGAACCTATAAACGTTTCAGGCAAGGAGTACACCATTACAAGTATGCTCATGGGAGTTCCCCATACGGTAGTTTTTGTCGAGAACCTGAATGACATAGATATTGTAACAATAGGAAGGCAAATCGAAAAAAATCCCATCTTCCCGAAAGGGACAAATGTCAACTTTGTAGAGGTGATCAACGATCATGAAATCAGGATGCGAACATGGGAACGTGGAGCCGGCAGCACTCTGGCTTGTGGAACAGGTAGTTGTGCATCGGCTGTTGCCTCTTGCCTGAATGGCAAAACTGGCAAATTCGTTACTATACATCTGACCTTGGGAGACCTCCTGATTGAATGGATCGATGGAATTGTTTTCATGACCGGGAGCGCCAACCATGTTTTCTCAGGCGAGGTGTCCATCTGACATCCATTCTCATTCCCTTTAAAAAAGAAAACATTTAGAAAAGAAAATTATGGAATCCAAAAACAGGACATCTCTCTTAATCGGAATCGTTTTCCTGATCATGAGCTTTCTTGCAAATTCAATTTATCACAATCACCTGAACAACAATGGTCCAGACCTCTTCAGATTTACAGGCTCTTTGTCATGTCTTTTTTATGTGATTGGCTTTTCGCTTGTGTTTCTGATTAAAACCTTCAGCTATCCATCCATTGTCATCGTTGTTGTCAGTCTTATATCCATCATTAACGAAATCAAACAATTCCAGGCTTCCGGAATTCTTGATGTAAATAACATTGTTGCTTCTTTAATTGGTGGAGTTATTGCATTTTTGATCTGGAAGGCAATCGAAAAAAGATCAACAAATCAGGAAAAAAATTCAATTCTATAACGTTGAATCCGCTCCGAAAAGATAAAGCAAGAAATGCCACAAAGACTCTAAGACATTAAGTTTTCACAAAAATCTTAATATCAGCACTATATCCCTTAGTGAAGCCTTTGAGCCTTGGTGTCTTTGTGGCAGAAGAAGGCTTTTCGATGTGGACTCTACCTTAATGCCTATTTCCCTATCTTTGCAAAAAATTTAAGATCAATAAATCATCATGAGCGAAAGAAGAGTGCGGGTCCGTTTTGCACCAAGTCCCACCGGGCCACTTCATATTGGAGGTGTCCGTACAGCGTTGTTCAATTATCTGTTTGCCAAAAAACAAGGCGGCGATTTCCTGTTGAGGATCGAAGATACAGACCAGACCCGGTATGTTCCGGGTGCAGAAGAATATATTCAGGAAGCATTGGCCTGGTGTGGAATTGCGATTGATGAAGGACCAAAACAAGGTGGGCCATTCGCTCCTTATCGCCAGAGCGAGCGGAAAGCACTTTACCTGAACTATGCAGAACAACTGCTCCAAAGTGGCCATGCTTATTATGCCTTTGATACACCGGAAGAGCTAGATGAAGCGAGAAATATGGCAGAATCAAAAAGGGAAACTTTCACCTACAATGCATTGTCGCGAGGACTGATGAAAAACTCTCTTTCGCTTCCGGAGGCAACCTGGAAAGAAATGGTCACTTCCACTCATTATGTGGTTCGCTTTAAAATGCCTGACAATGAGGATGTAACAGAGGTTGACCTGATCCGGGGAAGTGTTACGTTTAACACTTCTACACTTGATGACAAGGTTTTGTTCAAAAGTGACGGTATGCCCACATACCACCTTGCCAATGTTGTTGACGATCACCTGATGAACATTTCACATGTTATCCGTGGCGAAGAGTGGCTCCCTTCGATGCCGCTCCATGTCCTTTTGTACCGTGCATTTGGTTGGGAAGAGACAATGCCCCGTTTTACACATTTACCGTTGATTCTAAAGCCAACCGGAAAAGGAAAATTAAGCAAACGTGATGGGGACAAATTGGGATTTCCTGTTTTTCCTCTTTTATGGAGAGATTCAGAAACAGGGGATACTTCGCGTGGTTATCGTGAAGATGGCTATTTCCCAGATTCATTTATAAATATGCTCGCCTTGTTGGGTTGGAACCCGGGCACAGAACAGGAAATTTTTTCGATGGATGAGTTGATCGCAGCTTTTTCTCTCGAAAGAGTAGGAAAATCGGGAGCCAGATTTGATCCTGAAAAGACAAAGTGGTTCAACCATCAATATTTTATTAAAAAGTCGGACGAAGAATTGGGCTCATTACTACTTCCTTTCCTTAAAGAGAAGGGTATCGATGCTGATCCGAAATTGGCTGCCAAAGTTTGTGGTATGGTGAAAGAGCGCTGCAATTTTGTTTCAGAGATCTGGGACCAAAGTTATTATCTGTTTGCTGCACCAGTCTCCTACGACGAAAAAATAGTAAGTAAACGCTGGAAAGACGATGTACCTGCGATGATGGCCGAGATTGCCGGTTTCTTCGAAACTGTAGAATCATGGAATGCCCCAACGATCAAAGAACCTTTCTCGGCATATGTTACCGGAAAAGGCTGGAACTTCGGAACAGTTATGAACTCATTACGGCTTTGCCTTGTTGGAGGTAGTTTTGGACCCGATATTTTTGAGATCTGTGAGATCATCGGACAAGCCGAAACCATTTCAAGAATCCGAAAAGCGGTTGATACGATTAAATAATACTATAAAAGGTTAAAAAGTTGTAAGTTATTTACTTACAGCTTTTTAACCTTTATGCAAATACACTACCCTAAA